>DATJSJ010000022.1:0-13738 GCA_035504175.1 Acetobacteraceae bacterium | reverse complement strand
CCCCCATTCCTTAAGTCCAAGGGGTGCAGGGGACGACTGTCCCCTGCCGGGTCCAGGGCAGAGCCCTGGCCTTTCTTTCTGTTGGGAGCGCCCCATGGTCACAATCGGTGACGTCGTTGTTGCCAACGACCGTCCATTCGCCCTGATCGCCGGCCCCTGCCAGATCGAGTCCGAGTTGCACGCGCTGGAAGTGGCGGACGCACTGGCCGCGATGACGCGCGATCTCGGCGTTCCGTTGATCTTCAAGAGCAGCTACGACAAGGCTAACCGCACCAGTGCCGCCGGCGCGCGTGGTGTCGGCATGGCGCGCGGGCTCGCGATCCTGGCTGCGGTGCGCGAACGGTTCGGCGTGCCGGTGCTGACGGACGTGCACGGGGCGGAGCAGTGCGCGCCGGCGGCGGAGGCGGTGGACGTGCTGCAGATTCCCGCCTTCCTGTGCCGCCAGACCGATCTGTTGCTGGCGGCCGGTGCCACCGGGAGGGCGGTGAACGTCAAGAAGGGGCAGTTCCTCGCACCCTGGGACATGGCGCATGTCGCGGCGAAGATCGCCGGCACCGGGAACGAGCGCATTCTGCTGACCGAGCGGGGCGTGAGCTTCGGCTACAACACGCTGGTGAACGATTTCCGGGCGCTGCCGATCATGGCGCGCGCCGGCTATCCGGTGGTGTTCGACGCGACGCATTCGGTGCAGCAGCCGGGCGGGCAGGGGCGTGCGTCGGGCGGCGAGCGGGAATTCGCGCCGGTCCTGGCGCGGGCGGCGCTGGCGGTGGGGGTCGCGGCGCTGTTCATCGAGACGCATCCGGACCCGGACCGGGCGCCGAGCGACGGGCCGAACATGATCCCGCTGCGGCAGATGCCGGCGCTGCTGGCGGAGCTGAAGGCGCTGGACGCGGTGGCGAAGCGCCTGGCGGCAGCGCGGGTGGCGGGCGCTTAAAACCTACTTGACAGCTATGGAATGGATCGGCTGAGATCGGGGCACGCCGTCCAGAGCATGGACGCCACGGGAGCGGAGAACAAGCCAATGACCGAGTCGCAGGCACACAGGGTGACGGTGACGACGGCCGATGATGGGGTGGTGATGGCGATGTGGCCGGAGGCGGGCGTGTCCGATGCCTGGCCCCTGGCGTTCCGCCGGATGACGCATTCCGAGGTTCTGGTACTGATGAGCAAGCTGCAGTCGACGCTGCGCCCGGCGGCGCCGCGGCCGCTGCCGAACTGGCAGATCTGAACCGGGGCGCGGGCGTGCGGGGGTGAAGCCCGCGCGCCCGCGGTGCAGGGATCAGGCTTCGCCGACTGCCTGTTCCTCGGCCATGATCTCGGCGCTGCGCATGCGGATCGCGACGTCACCGATCGGCGGTCCGGCAAAGCGGCGGCGCTCGATCAGGAACCAGCCGAGCACGAGCAGCACAACCAGCCCGATCGCGTAGTTGTCGAGGATGTCGTTGGGCGGCTGCACGCCGATCCAGCCCAGGATGACGACGCCGACGACGCTGATGACGGCGAAGGGGCGCGAGAGCGCGCCGAGCCGGAACGGGCCGAACTCGGTCCAGCGCGTGCCCTCGGCGAACAGCCCGGCCGCGACCGGCATCACGTAGGAAACGTAGAGGAACACGGCGCAGCCGGCGGCGAGCGCCGCGAAGGCCGGCGAGTAGAGCGTGGCTGCGATGGAGAGTGCCGCGGTCAGCCAGATTGCCGGCACCGGCGTGCGGTAGCGCGGGCTGACATGGCGCCACAGCCGCGAGCCCCAGATGCCGCCGTCGCGGGAGAAGGCGAAGACCATGCGCGAGGTCGAGGTGACGCCGGCCAGCGCGCAGAGATAGTTGGCGAGCACGATGCCGACATAGAGCAGATCTTTCAGGAAGTCCGGTACCGGCAGGCCGGCGAGCAGGTTGAAGAACACGTTCGGCCCGTCGGCTGCCGCCTTCGCCGGATCGGGCATAGCGAGCACGAAGCTGCACGACATCACGTAGCCGAACACGAGTGACCAGACGACGGCATTGATCATGCCGCGGGGCACGGAGCGGCGGGCGTCGACGGTTTCCTCCGACGTGTGCGCCGAGGCGTCGAAGCCGGTGATGGTGTAGAGCGGCAGCAGCAGGCCGAGCATGAAGGCGAGCACGATGCTGTGCGTCTGCGGCACGACGTCGCCACCGGCCTTGCCGGTGTTGTTCACGGCGGTGAACAGCCGGGCGAGGTCGAGGCTGTGGGCGCTGAACAGCATGGTGAGCGTCAGGAGGATCGCGACAGCGAAGATCAGGTAGCCCGAGAAATCCGTGAGCCGCGTGGTGACGCGGATGCCGAAATGGTTGAACAGTGCCTGGCTGCAGGTGATCAGCACGACGGCGATCGCCTGCTGCATCGGTCCCCAGTGCGAGGTGTCGATATGCAGGATGCTGCCCAGGATGAGCTGGGTGAACAGCGTGTAGACGCCGACATTGACCGAGGCGACGACGAAGATCAGGCCAAGCAGGTTGACCCAGGCGGTGGCCCAGCCCCAGCCGCGGCCGCCCAGGATCGATGACCAGTGATAGAGCCCGCCCGCGGTCGGGTAGGCCGAGGCGATCTGCGCCATGGAGCAGGCGACGACGATGGCGAACAGGCCGCCGACCAGCCAGCCGACGCCGATGCCAAAGCCGCCGGTGGTGGAAAACCCGACCTGAAAGGAGGTGATGCCGCCGGCGAGGATGCAGATGATCGAGAAGGAGATTGCGAAATTGGAAAACCCGTGCATGCGGCGGGCGAGTTCCTGCGCGTAGCCCATGCGGTGCAGGACCCGGATATCCTCTTCAAGGATGGCACGTTCCGACGAATCGGGTCTGTCCGACACGATCTTCTCCTGTGCTTGGCGCCAGCGGCGCATGCTGCGTTGCGGAATCGTAGAGCGTCGTTCGTCGCCGCGACAAGCGGAACCTTCCGTCGCCGAGACTTTGTCCCGGCTGCATCAGGCTGATCGGCGGGCGCGGACCCGCCAGGTGGAGGCGAGATCGACGAAACCTCGGGCAGCCGGGCTCAGCGTCGAGCCACGGCGCCAGGCGACGGCGATCTCGATCGCCGGCAGGTCCTCCATGATGCTGCGCGCCTCGATCCGGTCGCCCTCGAGCGACCAGGGCCGGTAGACGAGGTCCGGCAGCACCGCGACCCCCTGGCCGGTTGCGACGAGACTGCGCACGGCCTCCACGGAGCCGGTGCGGAACGCGATCGGCGGGTGCAGACCGAGCCGATGCCAGATGGTCTGCAATGAGGCGGCGGCTTCGTCGATCACCAGCAGCACATGCGGCTCGGCCGCCAGGTCGCGGAGGCTGAGCGGCTCGCGTTCGGCGGCGGGATGGCCGAGTGGCAGCCAGGCGCGCTGCGCCGACACCTCCATCGTCCGCACATGCAGCGCCGATGGCGCCGAACCCGATTGCAGCACCATCGCGGTCACGTCGAGCTCGCCACCGACCAGCAAGTGTTCGAGATAGTCGCCGGTCTCCTCCAGCACCTCGACGGCGACGCCGGGGAAAGCACGGCGGTAGCGCGCCAGCAACTCGGCGAGTGCATAGCCGGCGACCAGCCTCGTGACGCCCAGCGCGAGCCGGCCCTCGAGCCGTGGCTGCTCTTCGTGCAGGGCGCGGCGCGCATCGGCGACGTCGGCGAGGATGCGGTGCGCGTGGCGTAGGAACTGGTGGCCCTTGAGGGTCAATTCGACGCCGCGCGCCCGCCGTTCGGCGAGGTCGAAGCCGAGCTCGAGTTCGAGGTCGCGCAGCGCGTCGGTGACGGTGGATTGCGAGATGGCGAGCGCGGAGGCCGCGGCCGAGATCGAGCGGTGCTCGGCGATGGCCGCGAAATAGCGAAGCTGGCGCAGCGAGAAGGCCAAGGAAGGCTATTTGTGCAGCCGGCCGGCGGCGCCCATCAGTCGCTGCGCCAGCAGCACGGGGATGATCGTGATCGCGATCACGGCGAACACGACGACATTGACCTCCGGCATGCGCTGGCCGAGGCGGATCGCGCCGAAGATCCAGAGTGGCAGCGTCGTCTGGGCGCCGGCGGTGAAGGTCGTGACGATGACTTCGTCGAAGGACAGCGCGAAGGCGAGCAGCGCGCCGGCGCCGACCGCACTTGCGATCATCGGCAGGGTGATGCGCCGGAAGCTGCGCCACGGCCCGGCGCCGAGATCGAGCGAGGCTTCCACCAGCGAGCCGGGCAGGCGGCGCAGGCGCGCGATCACGTTGTTGTAGACGATCACGAGGCAGAAGGTCGCGTGGCCGATGATGATGGTCCAGAAGGACAGGTCGATGCCCCAGAACACGAAGTAGGAGTTGAGTGCCATGCCGGTCAGCACGCCGGGCAGCGCGATCGGCAGCACCAGCGCGAAGGAGACCACCTCCCGCCCGAAGAAGCGCATGCGGTGCACCGCCATCGCTGCCAGCGTGCCGAGCACGACCGCGATGGCGGTGGCGGTCGCTGCGACCTCGAGCGACAGGCCGAGGGCGGCGCGGACCTCGCCGTTCGCCCAGGTCTCGGGAAACCATTTCAGCGAGAAGGCGGCGATCGGCCAGGACTGGATGTTGGAGGCGGCGAAGGCGTAGGTCAGGATGATCGCGACCGGGATGAACAGGAAGGCGAGGATCGCGGCGCAGGCGGCGCCGAGCGCGATCCGGCCGGCGGCGGTCACAGCGCCTCGAACGCGCCGAGCCGGCGCGCGATCAGGAGGTAGCCTGCCATGACCAGCAGCGGCAGCACGGCGTAGGCGGCGGCGAAGGGGATGTTGTTGGAGACGCCGACGCTGGCATAGACGACGTTGCCGATGAAATCCGAGCCGGGGCCCCCGACCAGCATCGGTGTCACGTAGTCGCCCAGCGTCAGCGAAAAGGTGAAGATCGAGCCGGCGACGATGCCCGGCAGCGCCATCGGCAGGAGCACGCGCCGCAGCGTGGTCGCGCCGCGGGCGCCGAGATCGCCGGAGGCTTCCAGCACGCTGTCCGGGATGCGCTCCAGCGCGGCGAACACCGGCAGGATCATGAACGGCAGCCAGAGATAGGAGAACACGATCCACATCGCCCAGTTCGAGTAGCCGATCGAGGCGCGCGGCAGGCCGATCGCGTGCAGCGCCCAGTTCAACGCGCCGTCATGGGCGAGGATCAGCCGCCAGGCGTAGACGCGGGCGAGATAGCTCGACCAGAGCGGCAGCATCACCAGTGCCATCAGCACGGCGCGCAGCCGGGGACCGACCGCCCGTGCCATGGCATAGGCAAAAGGCCAGGCGAGGATCGCGTCGGTGATCGTGACGGCGGCGGCGATGCCGATCGTGCGGAGTGCGACGGTGCGGTACACCGGGTCGGTCGCCAGGATACGGAAATTCGCCAGTGTCCAGACCGGCAGGATCTCGCCGGTCATGGTGTCGACGCGACGGAAGGCGGAGACGAACAGCGCCGCCAGGGCTGCGAGGTAGCAGGCGCAGAACCAGGTCGCCGGCATGGCGAGGAGCGCGGCGACGGCCGCACCGGGGCGCCGCCAGAAGGCAGCGCCCAGGACTGACCTGCGAGCGAGGGTTGCGCTCAGCCCTTGATCTCCTGCCACTTGCGCTGCCAGACGGAGTAGTCGAGGCAGTCGTCTTTACCATTGCCGCACTCGGTGCGCGGCGTCTTCCAGAAGCGGATCTGGTCGAAATACGAGGCCGGCGCGTCGGCGTGGTACTGGCTGCAGGAGCCGGCCTGCAGCGCGTCCATCTCCTTGCAGGCGAGCGTGTTGGCGGGCGTCTCGCCGAAATACAGCGCCTGCTGCGCCTGCACCTTCGGCGTCGTCACCCAGTTGATCCAGCGATAGGCGCAGTTCGGGTGCGGCGCCTTGGCCGAGAGCATCCAGGTATCGGCCCAGCCGGTCACGCCCTCCTTCGGCAACGTGTCGGCGACCGGCACATGCGCCGCCTTCAGCGTGTTGGTCTGATACGGCCAGGCGGCACCGACCACCACGTCGCCGTTCTTGAACAGATCGATCTCGTCCGAGGCCAGCGCCCAGTATTTCTTGATCAGGCTGCGCTGCTGCTTCAGCAACGCCACCACTGCGTCCATCTGCTTCTCGGTCAGCTCGTACGGATCGGTGATGCCGAGATCGGGCTGCTTCGACGCCAGGTAGAGCGCGGCGTCGGCGATCTGGATCGGGTTGTCCGGCACGGTGATCTGCCCGGCATGCGCCTTGTCGTAGATCACCGACCAGGAATCGGGTGCGGGCTGCAGCTTCTGCGTGTTCCACAGCAGCACGTTCGGCCCCCATTCGTAGGAGACGCCGTAATGCACGCCGCGGACGGTGTTGAAATTCGCCGATTTGAGCTGCGGGATGAAGTGCTGCCAGGCGGGGATCAGCGCCAGGTTGATCGGCTGCACGTTGTGGCCGTAGATCAGCCGCAGCGTCGCGTCGCCGGAGGCGGAGACGAGATCGTACTGGTTGCCGCCGCCGGAGCGCATCAGCGCCACCATCTCGTCCGACGATCCGGCATATTTGCGGTTCACGTGACAGCCGGTCTGCTGCTCGAAGGGCTTGACCCAGTCATCCTGGGCGTAGCCCTCCCACGCGACGATGTTGAGCGTGCCCTCGCCCGGCCCGATCTGTTGCAGCATCCCGGGCGAGGCGGCGATCGCCTGGCCCTGCAAAGCGGGCAGCAGCAGGGCCGCGGCCAGCGTCGCCCAGCGCTCAGCTTTCCGTCTCATCGTTCTTGCTCCCCTCATGTGTGATCGTGACGGCAGTCGGTGCGTCCTGGCGCCACACGGCCTGCACGTCGGTGCCGGGCGGCAGGCGGATGGCGCCGGTCGTCGCACCGTTCTGCTCGACCGCGATCAGCGTCGTGCCGTCGCGAAGCGCCAGCGCATAGCGGGTGAACATGCCGAGATAGGCGGCGTCGCGCACCACCGCGTCCACCCCGCGCTCGGACGGCGTCAGCGCCGCACCGGGCGGCAGCAGCCGGATCTTCTCCGGTCGCAGAACAAGCGCGCGGCCGGCCTCGCGCAGCAGGTTGGAGATGCCGACGAAGCCGGCGACAAACTCGGTAGCGGGCTGCTCGTACAGCGCGAAGGGCGTGCCGACCTGCTCGATGCGGCCGCGGTTGAACACCGCGACGCGGTCGCTCATGGTCAGCGCCTCCTCCTGGTCGTGCGTGACGTAGAGGAAGGTGATGTGCGTCTCGCGCTGCAGGCGCTTCAACTCGGTCTGCATATGATGCCGGAGCTTGAGGTCCAGCGCGCCGAGCGGCTCGTCCAGCAGCAGCACGCGCGGGCGGTTGACCAGCGCGCGCGCCAGCGCCACGCGCTGTCGTTGCCCACCGGAGAGCATGCCTGGCCGCCGCTCGCCGAACCCGTCGAGGCGCACCATGGTAAGCGCGGCCGCCGCCCGCTCGCGCGCCTCCGGCGCCGGCACGCGACGGGCGCGCAATCCGTAGGCGACGTTCTCCGCGACCGTCATGTGCGGGAACAGCGCGTAATCCTGGAACACCGTGTTGACGTCGCGGGCATAGGGCGGCAGGCGGGCGACGTCCTCCCCGTCGAGCTCGATGCGGCCGGAATCGGGCCGCTCGAAGCCGGCGATCAGCCGCAGCGTCGTGGTTTTGCCGGAGCCGGACGGGCCGAGCAGGGTGAAGAACTCGCCGCGCCCGATGTCGAGGTCGATGCCGGCAACGGCCGCCATGCCGGCGAAGCTCTTGCGCACGCCGCGCAGCCGCACGATCGGCGGTGCCGCGGACCGATCGGTCGCGGAGGTGGTGTCGCGCGGCGCGGCCGCTGCGGCCTGGCCGGCGGCGTCGAGCGCCTCGGCCGCCGCGTCCGCCATCAGCCGAGCTTGACCATCACGTGCCGCGGCACCGTGTAGTCCTCGAGCGCGTACAGGCTCAGATCCTTGCCGTAGCCGGACTGCTTCAGCCCGCCATGCGGCATTTCGTTGACCAGCATGAAATGGCAGTTCACCCAGGTGCAGCCGTAGCGGAGCCGCGCCGCCGTCGCCATGGCGCGCGAGACGTCGCCCGACCAGACCGAGGAGGCCAGCCCGTAATCGGAATCGTTCGCCCAGGCGACCGCCTCTTCGACGTCGGAGAAACGGGTGACGGAGACGACCGGGCCGAACACCTCGCGGCGGACGATCTCGTCCTGCTGTACCGCACCGGCAACGACGGTGGGCTGGTAGAAGAAGCCGTTGCCCGACGCCGCGGCGCCGCCGGTCGCGATCGTGACATGCGGCAGTTCCGCGGCCCGCTCGACGAACGCGGCGACGCGGGCGCGCTGGCGCGCCGTGATCAGCGGCGGGATCTCGTTCTCCTCGTCCGCCTCGCGCCCGTAGCGCAGGCTGCCGGCGGCGCTGGCGAGATCGGCGACCAGGTTCTCGTAGATGCGCGGCCCGGCGTAGATGCGGCAGGGCGCAGTGCAATCCTGGCCGGCATTGTAGAAGCCGAAGGTGCGGATGCCGTCGACCACCTCGGCGAGGTTGGCGTCGTCGAACACGATCACCGGCGCCTTGCCGCCGAGCTCGAGATGCGTGCGCTTGACCGTGCGCGATGCCGCCGCCAGCACCTTCTTCCCCGTCGCGACATCGCCGGTGAGCGAGATCATGTCGACGTCCGGGTGGTCTATCAGGTGCTGCCCGACCGTGTGGCCGCGCCCGAGCACAATGTTGACGACGCCGGCTGGGAAGATCTCCACCATGGCGCGCGCGAGGTGCAGCAGGGTGAGCGGCGTGTGCTCCGACGGCTTGATCACCACCGCATTGCCGCCGGCCAGCGCCGGGGCGAGCTTCCACGCCGCCATCATCAGCGGGTAGTTCCAGGGCGCGATGGAGGCGACGACGCCCACCGGGTCGCGCCGGATCATCGAAGTGTAGCCCGCCATATATTCGCCGGCGGCGAGGCCGGGCAGGCAGCGCACGGCGCCGGCGAAGAAGCGGAAGCAGTCGGTGATCGCCGGGATTTCGTCGCGCAGCATTGCGTGGCGCGGCTTGCCTGTGTTGCGCGATTCGAGCGTCGCCAGCGTTTCAGCTTCGCGCTCCACGGCATCGGCGAGGCGGAGCAGCAGCGCCGCGCGATCCGCCGGGGTGGTGCGCGACCAGGCGGGGAAGGCGGCGCGCGCGGCCGCGACCGCTGCATCGACCTGGTCGGCGGAGGCTTCGGGCAGGGCGAGCAGCGTGGCGCCGGTGGCGGGGTCGAGGATGGTCTCGGCCTCGCCCCCGCCCATCGGGAACGCGCCGCCGATCAGCATGGCCTGCTCCATCGCGCCTCTCCTGGCTCCCCTTTTTCCCGGTGGAACAGTGCCGCAGCCGGGGGGTGGGGGACCAGATCATAGTACGCCGGGAGAGGGATCGGAAAAAGCGATGGGGCAGGCCCCGGGGCAGAGCCGGCCTCGACGCTGATGTCGAGGAGCTGCCAATTCGCTCGGGGAGGTGTGGAGTCTGGACGTCGAACTTGGGCGGAGAGCCGGCTTTCAAGTCGAGGATGGTTTCCGGGCCTGAGGGGACGCGAGCGTCATCTCATCGCGGAACCCCGGCCGGTCGCGATGAAGCCTGGTCGTAACCCCGGTTCGACCCAATCCGCTTGGCAGAAACGCCTTATCCCTGAAATTCGCGAACGAATTTCAGGGATAAGCAGGCCATCAACTTATCAGCTTACTTGGCGTCCGCTTCAGACCCGAAATCTCAACGAATTTCGGTTCCGGGGCACTAGCCTCGCGCCGGCGGGACAGGAGCTGGCGGCGGGGGTGGCGGCGGAGCCGGCGGGGCCGCCTGGACCGGAGCCGGCGGCGGTGGCGGGGGCGGCTGCGATGCGCAGGCCGCGAGAAGTGCGACAGGGACCACGACGGCAGCCGCTACCGCACCACGGAACAGCCTACGACGGACCACTGTCTCGGAAACGGCGACCATCCGTTACTCCTGTTATTGTGCTGCTCGTAGACACGACAGATTTTAAGGGCAATTCTCTGCGGAGAGTCAAACCGTTAGTTGCAGGGCCGGCAAGGGTCAGGAATGGTACGAGCGTGCATGCCATGGCGGAAGGTCGGCTTCCGCCGCCGAGAGCCTTCGCGTTTCGCGCGATTTCGACAGTTCCGAGGCACCAGGATTGCAGGCGGACTCATCGCGCTGGTCGCGGCATGCGCGGTGACGGCGTGCGGCGCAGATCCGCCGCCGGACGTGGTCGCGATCGTGGCGCCGCAGCCCGACACAGAACTTCATGCCCGGATCGTCGCGCCCGACCTGATGGTCGCCGGTGAACGACTGAACGCCGCACTGCTCCGCCGTTTCTATGCGCGCCACGATTTCGAGCCGGTCTGGACGACCCGGCAATCGCAGGCGGATTCGCTGGTGGATGCCGTGCTGCGTTCCGGCGATCAGGGGCTCGACCCGAACCTGTTTCACGCCGACCTGCTGCGGCAGAGCGCGGCATTGCCGCCGCTCGATCGCGAATTGTTGTTGTCGGACGCCTTCCTGTCGTACGCGGATGCGCTGGCCCGCGGCGCCGTTCCGGTCGAGCGCCGAGGCGATGACGAGGTCCTGACGCCTGGGCCGATCGACGTGGCTGCGGTGCTCGACGAAGCGATCGAGAGCCCCGATCCGGGCGCGGCGATCGAGGCGCTGGCGCCGACGACCCCGACCTACCGGGCGTTGCGCCAGGCCTTGCAGCAGTATCGCGCGCGCGCGCAAGCCGGCGACACGGTTGCGGCGAGTCGGTTGCGAACGATCGAGGTCAACCTGGAACGCCAACGCTGGCTGCCGCGGCCGCTGCCGCCGGATCGGGCGTGGGTGAACGTTGCCGACCAGCGCCTCGTGCTTTACCGCGCCGATCGGCCGGTCTTCTCGACGCGGGTCGTCGTCGGCGAGGATGTCCGGTCGAAACAGAGCCCGGAATTTCGCGCGACGATCGACGCAAGCGTGTTCAACCCGCCTTGGGTTATCCCGAAGGACATCGTCTCGGCAGAGATTCTGCCGCTGATCAGTCGTGATCCGGATTACCTGGTGCAAAACAACATGGTCCTGCTGCCCGGTGGCGAGGCAGAGCAGCTTCCCGGTCCCGATGCGGGGCTTGGACTGCTGATGTTCGACATGCCGAACCGGTTCGACGTCTACCTGCACGACACGCCGGACCGATCCATCTTCAACCGCGCCAATCGCCGCATCAGCCACGGATGCATCCGGGTCCAGGATCCGCGCGAATTCGCTGCCCTGCTTTTGCAGGAGCCGATCACCATGATCGATCAAGAGATCGCGACGGACGGCACCGCCCGACACGCGCTTCCGACGCCGGTGCCGGTGTTCGTGGTCTACGAGACGGCCTTCGTGGACGCCGGCGGGACGTTGCAATTCCGCCCGGATTTCTACCACCGCGATGCCGAGATCTGGGATGCGCTGCAGCGACGCTCACAGTCCTCAGATCCCGTGACGCAGGTGAACGATCGTTCGGACCTGTCCGATGGCCCGACGCTCTGACCGCCCGATCGTTTCGGAGACAGACTCCTGTCTCTAAAGTAAATGGGGTCTGGGGCCTGCGGCCCCAGCGGGTCCAGGGCGGAGCCCTGGCCTTTCCTTCCTTCGGCCCGGAACCGCCCACCCCATGCATCCGCCCACTTTCGCCACCCCGCCCGGCTTTCTCGGCATCGCCCGCACCGACCGGACGGCCCCGCTCGTCATCGCCGGCATTCCGCTCGATCTCGGCACCACCAACCGTGCCGGCGCGCGCGATGGCCCGGCGGCGATCCGGCGTGCCAGTCGCATGCTGGTGGACGGCGCGCATCCCGGCACCTGGGTTGATCCTGCGACGCTGCCGCTCGCCGACATCGGTGATTTCGCGGTCGCGCTCGGCGACATTCCGGAGAGCCTGACCCGGATCGAGGCACAGGCAACGGGGATTGCGCATCTGGTGGCGCTGGGTGGCGAGCACGGCATCACTCTGCCGTTGCTGCGCGCGTTGCGAGCGCGGATCGGCGCGCCGGTCGGGCTGGTGCATGTCGATGCGCATGTCGACACCTGGCCGGACAATTTCGGGCAGCGTTTCGGCCACGGCTCGGTGTTTTTCCACGCGCTGCGGGAGGGGCTGGTCGATCCGCGCCGCATGATTCAGGTCGGCATCCGCTCGCCGGTGCAGCGGGAGGTCTGGGATTGGACTCTCGCCCAGGGCGTCACGGTGCTGACCGCGCAGGATGTGCATGCGGCGGGGGCGGGTGCGGTGGCGGCGCGGGTGCGGGCGGTGACGGGCGCGGCGCCGGCCTATTTCAGCTTCGACATCGACGCGCTCGACCCGGCCTTCGCGCCGGGCACCGGCACGCCGGAGATCGGCGGGCTCGCGAGCTGGCAGGCGCAGGCGATCCTGCGCCAGCTCGGCGGCGTCGCGTTCGTTGGCATGGACGTGGTCGAGGTGGCGCCGGCCTATGACGTCGCCGAGATCACGGCGCTCGCCGCGGCCACGGTCGTCTGGGAGTACCTGGCGCTGGTCGCGCCGCGCGTGCCCGGCATGACCCAGGGTCCTGCCGGAGGGTCCGAAAAGACATAACTGCCGCCGGCGTTTGGCGCTAAAAGCGCGCCCCCGGCCGGCCCATCTGGTCCGGGTCGACGCATCGCACGTGCCGCGAGCCCGCCGGGGCGCTGTCGCGCCCTGGGCACAGCAACGACGTAACGCGTCCTTTTCGGTCATGCCGGTCCGCGCTGCGGGCCGGGGTCGCAGGGGAGACGCCGATGTTTGCTGAACGGTCCTTGGCGATGAGCGACTCCAGTCATCGCGAGAGTCACGGCTGAACCGCCGTCGGCGCGCCTTCCGCGCCGTCGCGCTCCTTCCGCCATTCACCCGTTGTTCGCCCGCGCCTGCGGGCCGGACGCCGCGTGCGTCCGTCGCGAGGACCGACCGATGACCCAGCTCCGCTCCCGTTCCGCCGTCTCCCCGCTCCGTCGCCGCTTCGTGGCACCGCAGGCGATCCTGCCGACGGTGGACGACCTGGTTGCCGTCGAGCGGCCGGCCGAGCCGATGCACTGCCTGCGCCCGGCGACCATCGCCGCCACGGCGTCGGACTTCGTCGCCGGCTTCGCGGGCGAGACGCTGTACGCCGTGAAGTGCAACCCGGAGCCGGCGGTGCTGCGCGCGCTCTGGGCCGGCGGCGTGCGGCATTTCGACTGTGCCTCGGCGCCGGAGGTCGCGCTGGTGCGGTCGATGTTCCCGAAGGCCGCGATCCATTTCATGCATCCGGTGAAGGCACGCCCAGCGATCCGCGAGGCCTGGACGCGGCACGAGGTGCGCGACTTCGCGCTCGACAGCGGCCCCGAGCTCGCCAAGATCCTGGCGGAGACCGGCGCCGGCGCGGCGGACGGGCTCGGCCTGTTCGTCCGGCTGGCGCTGCCGCCGAGCGGCGCGGTGTATGACCTCTCCGGCAAGTTCGGCGCGCCGGTCGAGGAAGCAGCAGCGTTGCTGCGCGCGGCCCGGCTGCACGCGGCGCGGCTCGGCGTGTGCTTCCATGTCGGCTCGCAATCGCTCGACCCGCTGGCCTGGCGCAAGGCGTTGCGCATCGCTGGCGAGGTGATCCGTGCCGCCGGCGTCGCGATCGACGTGGTCGATGTCGGCGGCGGCTTTCCGGCTTCCTATCCGGATTCCGCGCCGGCGCCGCTCGGCGCGTATCTCGCCGAGATCGAGGACTCGTTCGAGGCGCTGGGCCTGCCGCCGGAGGTGCAGCTCTGGGCCGAGCCCGGCCGGGCGCTGGTCGCCGGCGGCACCTCGGTTGTCGTGCAGGTGCAGGGACGGCGGGACGATGCG
>DATJSJ010000021.1:0-14658 GCA_035504175.1 Acetobacteraceae bacterium | reverse complement strand
TTGCATAGCGCAGTCCGGCGCGCCGATACTGCGGACGGGTGATTTCAGTCCAGGGCATCGCTTGATCCGTCGTAGCTCGCAACCACGACTGAATCATAACCCCCTGAAATCACCCACCCCTTTTTGAGGGCGGACACTTAGCATGCACCAAACCGCTCCGTGGATTCAGCCGGGATGGGATGGCCCGATTGTCCTCGAAATCATGAACAATGGTCCGATCAGAATTGCACTTACTCCCCTCATCGACCGCCCATGCCAGATTACATTCTTTGAACTCAAAACCGAAGTGCCATCAGAAGCGCTCTATGGTACGCGGCCTACCGACAGATATCAGCGCCAGACACATCCTCTAAATCACTCAAAGAAAACATAGGCGTTACTTGCATACCAAGCGTAGAATGCTCAAGAAACCCAGGATTTTTTGAAAGTCATTTAGTCGGGTCCAGGGCCGTACGGCCCCAGCGGGTCCAGGGCAGAGCCCTGGCCTTCCTTCCTGAACCACCGCCCCGCCCCAACCCTTGCCCGCCCGCCATCCCTCGTCTATGGCGCCCGCCAACGCGCATCAGGGAAACACGCCCCATGGCCACCGAGCGGACGCTGTCGATCATCAAGCCGGATGCGACGCGTCGCAACCTGACCGGCCGCATCAACGCCCTGCTGGAAGACTCCGGGCTGCGCATCGTCGCGCAGAAGCGGCTGCAGCTCACCCAGGCGCAGGCCGAGGCGTTCTACGCCGTGCATGCCGAGCGCCCGTTCTACCGCGACCTCGTCACCTTCATGATCTCCGGCCCGGTCGTCGCCCAGGTGCTGGAGGGCGAGGCCGCGGTCGCGAAGAACCGCCAGGTCATGGGTGCCACCGACCCGAAGAAGGCCGAGGCGGGCACGATCCGCGCCCTGTTCGCGGAGAGCATCGAGGCTAATTCCGTGCACGGCTCCGACAGTGCCGAGAACGCCGCGACCGAGATCGCCTACTTCTTCGCCGCGATCGAGATCGTCCGGTAGATTCAATAGTTCAGTGGCCCGATTCACGTGAAATTCGCTGAAGCGGATTTCACGATCGGGACACTGGGCCCGCTCAGGCGCTCGCCCGCCGCAGCCCCACCGCCAGCAGCCCGGCACCGATCAGCAGCGATCCGCCGGTGCGGTTGACCGCGCGTTGCACGCGCGCGCTGCGCAGCCGCGTGCGGATGCCGGCGGCGAGCAGGGCGAAGCCGGTCGCGTTCAGCGCCGCCAGCGTCACGAAGGTCGCGACCAGGATGGCGACCTGCGGCCAGAACGGCCGCCCCGCGGCCAGGAACTGCGGCACGAAGGCGATGAAGAACATGATGCTTTTCGGGTTCAGCGCCGTCACCGCGTAGGCATGCGCGAACATGCGGGAGAGGCGGGTCTGCGGCGCCGGCGCGTCGGCGGCCGCCTGCACCGGCGCGCGCCAGAGCCGGATGCCGAGCCAGACCAGATACGCGCCGCCGATCCAGCGCAGCGCGGTGAACAGCGCGGCCGACGCGGCGAGCACGGCGCCGAGCCCGACCATCGAGGCGGTCATGGCGGTGAGGTCGCCCAGCGCCACGCCGGCGACGATCGCGGCCGCCGGCCGCCGGCCGTGCCCGAGCGCGTACGACACGACCAGCAGCACGGTCGGCCCCGGCAGCAGCAGCAGGATCGTCGCGGCGGCGGTGAAGGCGAGCCAGTGGTCCAGCGGCATGGCGTCCTCGCGGTCATGGCGTCTCTCGGGTGTCCCGGCTGCGCGGTGGCACGGGCAGGGGCGGGCGGCTCAGTGCCGCCAGTCGATCTTCCGCGGCCCGGGTGCGTTCGGGTCGCAGCGGAGCCATTGCCCATTCTCCAGGCTGGTCCCGGTCATCGCCAGGATGAACCCCCAATGGCTCACCACCAGGGTGTCCGACCAATCCGGGAGCGCCGCCATCTCGGCGCGGAAGCGGTCGGCGCGGCCGATCACCTGCTCCGCGGGCTCCTCGGCCGCCGGCCACCACACCTCGTCGATATGCGAGAAATCATGGCCAGGCCAGGCCAGCGCCAGCTCGGTCCGCGGCGTGCCGATGTCGCAGGCGAAGGCGTAGCGCTCGCGCACCACCGGATTGACCAGCACCGGCACGCCGAGCGTCCGGGCCAGCGGCTCCGCCGTCTGCAGCGCCCGCGTGTAGGGGGAGACCAGAATCCGGCGGATCGGCTGGCCGGTCAGCGCCCGCGCCGCGGCGGCCGCCTGAGCCCGGCCGAGGTCGGTCAGATGCGGGTCGCGGATGCCCGGATCGCGCCGCGTCGCGGAGAAATGGCGGTTGAATTCGCTCTGGCCATGGCGCAGCAGGATCATGGAGGCGGATTAGGGGCTGCCGTCGCCCCCGGCAATGGGCGCCACACGCGCGCCGCGATTGCCCGCATGGACGGTTGACCCTATGTCTGCGGCGAAGGGACGAGGTTTCATGAGCAGCGGCAGCTTCCCGATCGATCTGGTGTTGTTCGGGATGATCGCGGCGTTCCTGGTGCTGCGGCTGCGCAGCATCCTGGGACGGCGCACCGGCTACGAGCGCCCGGCGCAGCCGCAGCGCCCGGCCGCCGAGGCGCCGCGTGGCCCGGTGATCGAGGGCCGGGCGGAGCCGGTGGCGCAGGCGCGCCCGATGCCCGACGCGGCGAGCGCCGCAGGCCGCGGCCTGGCGCGCATCCGGGAGGCCGATCGCAGCTTCGATCCGCAGCGCTTCCTGGAAGGGGCGGAGAACGCCTTCCGCATGATCGTCGCCGCCTTCGCCGCCGGCGATCGCGGCCGGCTGAGGCCGCTGCTGACCGACGAGATCTTCCAGGCCTTCGACGGGGCCATCTCCCAGCGTGAGACGGCGGGCGAGACCCAGCGAACCGAAATCCGCAACATCGCCTCCGCCACGATCGAGGAGGCGACGCTGCTGGGCGCGCTCGCCGATATCACCGTCCGGTTCGTCTCCGACCAGATCAACGTCACGCTCGGCCGCGACAACAACCCGGTCGCGGGCGCCGATGCGGTCACCGAAATCACGGATATCTGGACCTTCGAACGCAGTCTCGGGGGCGCGCAGGCGGGGCCGGCGTGGCGGCTGGCGGCGGCGAGGAGTGCTTAAGGACGGACTTCTTTTTCTGAAGAAAAAGAAGCAAAAAGACTTTTATTCGTTTGGCTCCGTGCGGTCGGTTAGTATAGGCGCTAAAAGTATTAAGAGTTTTTTGGTTCTTTTTTTCAAAAAAGAACCGCTTCCTTCTGTGGCCGAACCCTGGCCATCGGCACCTCGTCCGGAAGCGCCACTCCGCCAGCCAGGTCCGTGCGCACCGTCGTCACCTCGAACATTGCGTTCAGCCAGGTATCGAAGCGCCGCGGCGAAATCCCGGACACGGTGAGCTTGCCCTGCCGGATCAGGCGCAGCAGCGCCTTGGAATCGAGCGGGACGAAGCGCAGGCGCGGAAAGCGGCGCAGGTCGACGATCACGAACCGCTCCACGGCCTCGAGCGAGGCGATCAGGTCTTCCCCGGTCGCGCTGCGGCCCGATCCGATGAACTTGGACTTCTGGAACTTGATCGTGTTGCGACAGAAGCAGCGGACGCTGATGTCGAAGCGGCCGAGCGAGCCGAGATCGATCGCCGCGTCCGATCCCGGGTGGTTGCTGCTGAGGTGCTTCTTGTAGCCGAACAGCCGCTCGCCCCAGATCTCGGCGAACCAGGAGACGACGCGCGGGTCGCGGAATTTCTCGATCGCGTCGCCCGGCGCGATCCGCAGCGCACGGGCGAGCTCGACGATCGAGAGCTCGGCCTCGACGACCGTGATCCTATCCCGTGTCATGCGCCAGCTCGGCCTTCAGCCGGTCCGCGGCGACGGCGACGTAGTGCGGGTCGAGATCGATGCCGATCGCGGTCGCGCCGGCACGTTGCGCCGCGATCAGGGTGGTCCCCGCGCCCATGAACGGGTCGAGCACGACTGCGTTCGCCACCCCGTGAAGCTGGATGCAGCGCTGCGGCAGCTCGACCGGGAAGCCCGAGGGGTGGTGGTATTTCTGCGCCTTGGAGCGGACCGTCTGATACGGGATGAACCAGACATTCCCGGCGCAGCGCCGATCGGCCGCGTGGCCCCAACGAGCGATGTTCGATTTGTCCTTGAACGGCACGCCGACCGCCAGCCGGTCCAGCTCCACCTCGCCCGTCTTGGTGAAGTGGAAGATTGATTCGTGATTGTTGTTGAGGAAGCGGCGGCTGATGATCGGCTTGAAGTGTCCGATGCTGTCTTCGCCGATGCTGATCGATTTCGCCCAGACGATGTGATTCTGCAGCAGGAAGCTGTCGCGGAACGCCGAAGCCGCCTCCATCGCGATCCAGGGATCGGCATTGGTGCCGCCGACGTTCAGGAAGAACGAGCCGTCATCCTTGAGGATGCGGCGGAGCTCCCGTCCCACCTGCGACAGCCAGGCCAGGTATTCGGCCCGCGGCCGCCGGTCGTTATAGGACCGGTAGGCGACGCCGATATTGTACGGCGGCGAGGTCACCACGACATCGATCGAACCGGCCTCGAGGCGGCGCATGAGCGCAAGGCAGTCGCCTTCGGCGAGCCGGTGGCCGCCGATCCGAAGCCATTTCACGCCGGCACGGCGGGCCCTCGCCCCGCCTGACATGTCGAAGGGCATGGCGTCCACCCGCCTCTATTGGCGCCGATCGATCGATTCGCGGAAGAGGGCAAACTGGTATAATGAGTCCCTTGCCTTCTCAGGTGACGCGTGGCATGGGTGCGGCAGTGGCCCCGTGATCACGGGAGCGAGGCGACAGCAACAGCCACGGAGGGAACGTCGTGCGCCGGAGAAGCGCTGTCTTTTCGACATTGGGATTGCTTTGCGCCCTGGCCTTGCCAGCGCAGGCGCAGGAAATCCGGTTCTGGACCCTGAACTTCGCCAACGACGCGGCCAACAAGGCGTTCCAGGACATCATCCACGGCTTCGAGGCGAAGAATCCCGGCGTCACGATCAAGCTCGAGACGCGCGGCGTCGATGAGCAGAAAGCCGCGTTGCGGGTCGCCGCCAACTCCAACCAGGCGCCGGATATCTACTTCAGTTGGGCCGGGCCAGGGCTGGGCGGCGAGTTCGTCACCTCGGGGCTCGCCCTCAACATGGCAAAGTACTACGCCGAGTACAAGTGGGATGACGAGCTGCTGCCCGCCGCGGACAGTTTCTCCCGGATCTATCCCGGCGGCCGCTACGGCGTGCCGTACACGTTCCATGGCGAGGCGCTCTACTACAACAAGGCGCTGTTCGCGAAGGCCGGCATCACCGCGCCGCCGACGAGCTACGCGGCACTCATGGCCGATGCGGCGAAGCTGAAAGCCGCGCGCATTCCGGCGATCACCTTCGGCGGCACGGTCAACTGGCATCTGATGCGCCTGATGGACGTGATTCTGGAGACCAAGTGCGGCGCGGCGAAGCACGACGCGCTGATGGCGCGCAAGCTCGACTGGACCACCGAACCCTGTGCCACCGCCTCGTTCGAGGCGCTGCACGACTGGACCGCGAACTATCTGCTGAAGCCGTTCATGGGCATCGGTGAGGACCAGTCGTTCAATCTGTTCCTTGCCGGACGGGCGGCGATGATGCTGGAAGGCGACTGGCTGGTCGGGGAGCTGACCCAGAACGGCAAGCCGCAGTCCGATTACGGTCTGTTCCCGTTCCCGACCGGCACCGACCGGCTCTACGGGTTCGCCGAGTACAACTACATCAGCACGAAGAGCCAGCACCCCGACCTGGCTGCGAAGTTCCTGGACTACCTGATCTCGACGCCGGTGCAGCAGGCGCATCTCGGTGCCTTCGGCGCGATCTCCGTCAACAAGGACGTCGTCCCCTCGGAGAAGGGCACGCTGGACCACGCCTGGATCGATATCTTCCACCGCTACAGCGGCGTGTTCATGAACGGCGACCAGGCCTTCCCGACCGACATCACGACGGAATACTGGCGCGTCATCAACGACGTGGCGACCGATCATCTGGCGCCCGCCAAGGCGGCAGCGGTCCTACAGGGCTTCATCGCCAGCCACCACTAGTCGCTTGGGCGCCTCCTCGATCCGGACGGCGGCGGTGCCGGTGCATGGAGCGATGCGCCGGCGCCTGCGGGACAGTGCGGCGGGGCAGGCGGCGCTGCTGCTGGCGCCGGCGGTGCTGATCTACGGCGGGCTGGCGCTCTACCCGCTGGTCGACGTGATCAAGCTCAGCTTCGTGAAGTGGAACGGGCTGACCGCCGCCCAGCCCTTCGTCGGTCTCGCCAACTACGTGCAGATCTTCACCGCCGACCCGGTGTTCTGGCGAGCGCTGACCAACACGCTGATCTGGACCGTCCTGTCGGTGATCGTGCCGCCCGGCATCGGCTTTCTTCTCGCCCTCGGGCTGAACCAGAGCATCCCCGGGCGCAGCCTGCTGCGGGCCGTGTTCTATCTGCCGGTGATCATCGCGCCGATCGCGGTCGCGACGATCTGGCGCTGGATGTACGACCCGTATTTCGGCCTGTTCAACCAGGTGCTGACCGCACTCGGGGCCGGCGGGCTGATCCGCGACTGGCTCGGCGACAGCAGCATCGCCCTCTATTCGATCTTCATCGCCTATGTCTGGGAATCGGCCGGGTTCTCGATGGTGCTGTTCCTGGCCGGGCTGCAGGGAGTTCCGCGGGTGCTGGTGGAGGCGGCGCGGATCGACGGCGCCGGACGGTGGTCGGTTTTCCGCTACGTCGTGCTGCCCGCGCTCGGGCCGAGCCTGACCATCGTCGTCGTACTGTCGCTGATCAACTCCTTCCGTGCCTTCGACATCGTCTACGGCATGACCGGCGGCGGCCCGGCGCAGTCGACACAGATGCTGGCGCTCTGGGCCTACACCCAGGCGATGCAGCTCGGCGATTTCGGGCCGGGCAGCGCGATCTCGGTGATCCTGCTGCTGACGACGGCGGCGGTGGTCATCCCGTATGTGCACCGCGTCGTGCGGCGCCGGGAGGTGGCAGGGTGACCGCGATCGCCGCACCGTTCCGGCCGCTCGGCTCCGGCCGCACCGATCCGCTGCTGGTCATCCTCTGGGTCGCACTGCTGGGGCTGGCGCTGCTCTGGATCATGCCCTTCGCGTTCATCGTGTTCACCTCGCTGAAATCGAACGCGACCGTGATGGGCAGCAGCGCCTTCTCGCCGCCGGCGCATCCGGATCTGGGCAACTACGCGCGGGCCTGGGCGCGCGGGCACTTCAATACGACGATGTTCAACAGCGCCGTGATCACGCTGATCAAGGTGCCGCTCGGGCTGGCGATATCGGCCCTGGCGGCGTACGCGCTCGCCAATATCCGCTTCCGGGCCGCGCGTGTGCTGTTCCTGGTGTTCGTGTTCGGCACGATGATCCCGTTCCAGGTCATGCTGGCGCCGCTGTTCGGGGTGGTGAATGCGCTGCACCTGATAAACACCTATGCCGGCATCATCCTGCCCTATCTCGCCTTCGGCATCCCATACCAGGTGTTCGTGCTGCACGCCTTCTTCCGCGACCTGCCGCGGGAGCTGACGGAGGCGGCGCTGCTGGATGGCGCGTCCCACCTGACGGTGCTCTGCCGCATCTTCCTGCCGCTGTCGCTGCCGGTGCTCGCGGCCCTGCTGATCCTGGATTTCGTTGCCACCTGGAACGAGTTCGCCATGGCGCTGGTAATCCTGCAGGACAACAGCACCTGGACCCTGCCGCTCGGTCTGATGTCGTTCCAGAGCCAGTTCTCCAGCAACTACGGCGAGCTCAACGCCGCCATCGTGATGACGGTGCTGCCGGCAACCCTCGTCTACCTGATCTTCCAGCGCTACTTCGTCTCCGGCCTGACGGCGGGTGCGGTGAAGGAATAGCGATGCACAAGGGACCGCCGCGATGACCTCCGGAACCACCGAACGCTGGGGATTGCACGAGATCGCGCTGACCGGGCCGTCGCACGGCAATCCGTTCCGCGACGTGACGCTGTCGGCCCGCTTCATGCAGGCCAACCGGTGCATCAGAGTTCCCGGCTTCTATGACGGTGAGGGCCTCTACCGCATCCGCTTCATGCCGGACGCGGAGGGGGAATGGTGCTGGCAGAGCCATGCCGACGCGGCGGAACTCGACGGCCGGGAGGGCCGCTTCACCGTGACCGCGCCGCGGCCGGGCAATCACGGGCCGGTGCGCGTCGCCGCGCAGTTCCATTTCGCCTACGCAGATGGTTCCCCATTCTTTCCGTTCGGCACCACCTGCTACGCCTGGACGCATCAGCCGCCGGCGACGCAGGCGGAAACGCTGGCGACGCTGCGCGCGGCGCCGTTCAACAAGCTCCGCATGGGCGTGTTTCCGAAGCACTACATCTTCAACGAGAACGCGCCGCTGCACGATATCTTCCTGCGCCGGCCGGATGGCGAGCTCGACTTCGATCGTCCGAATGTGGTCGCGTTCCGGCATTTCGAGACCCAGATCGCGGCACTGCGCGATCTCGGCATCGAGGCCGACGTGATCATCTTCCACCCGTACGACCGCTGGGGCTACTGCACCATGTCGGCGGCGCAGGACGAGGCCTATCTGCGCTACCTCACCGCCCGCCTCGCCGCCTGCCGCAACGTCTGGTGGTCACTGGCGAACGAGTACGACTTCCTCCTTGACGTCAAGCCGATCGATCGGTGGGACCGATTCTTTCACATCATCGAGGAGAACGACCCCTACCGGCACCCGAAATCGATCCACAACGGCGAGGAGCAGATGAACTACGACCACCGCAAGCCGTGGGTCGATCATGTCTGCATCCAGAACTGGGACGTGAAGCGGACCGATCGCTGGCGACAGGACTGGGGCAAGCCGATCATCAATGACGAGCCGGAGTATGAGGGCGACATCCTGATGTCGTGGGGCAATCTTTCGGCGCAGGAGCTCGTGCATCGGGTGTGGCTCACCGTGACCCGCGGCGGCTATGCCGGGCATGGCGAGACCTTCCAGCATTCGCAGGACGTGCTCTGGTGGGCGAAGGGCGGCCGGCTGCACGGCGAGAGCTGGAGACGGATCGGCTTCCTGCGCGAAATCCTGCAGGCCGACGTGAAGGTCGGGCTGCAGCCGGCCGCGGTGGGAAGCTGGCCCTGGACGCGGGTCTCCTGCGGACAGGAGGGACCGTTCCGGCTGATCTACCTGGGCGAGCACCAGCCGCGCCTCTGGGTGGACGGGCTGCCGGATGATCCGGCCGGCCTCGATATCGACGTCATCGATACCTGGGAGATGACGGTGACCCCGGCGGCGCTGACGGACTCCCCCGCAATTCCCCGGCAGCGGCAGCGCGGCGGCGCCTGGACGGATGGCAGGCCACGCTCCCGCTTCGCGGTGAAGCTGCCCGGCAGGCCCTATCAGGCACTCCGCATCCGGCCGGCCCGCCCCAGCTAGGGCGCAGACGCCGGCGGATCGACAGGCGCGATCGCCTGGTCCGTGCGGCCTGCCGGCCCGAACCTGGTGCAGCCGTCGCCCGCCAGCGGCGTGCTCACGGCGCTCTTGAACTGCCCGCGGCCCAGGCCTCATAGGCGTGCTGGCAGGAGGCGAGATGGCGGCCGAAGACCCCTATCAGACACTGGGCGTGCAGCGCGACGCGACGCAGGAGCAGATCCGTGCCGCCTACCGCAAGCTGGCCAAGAAGCACCACCCCGACCTCAATCCCGGCAACAAGCCGGCGGAAGAGCGGTTCAAGGCGATTTCCGGTGCCTATGATCTGCTCTCCGATCCCGACAAGCGCGCCCGCTTCGACCGCGGCGAGATCGATGCCGCCGGCCAGGAGCGGCCGGAGCAGCATTTCTACCGCCGCTACGCGGAAGGACAGGAGGGCGGCCGCTACCGCGCCGGCGAGCCGGGAATGCCGGAGGAGGAGCTGGGCGACATCCTCTCCGAGTTCTTCGGTCGCGGGCGCGGCGAGGGCGGAACCATCCGGATGCACGGGCGCGATCAGCATTTCACCCTCACGGTCGAGTTCCTCGACGCGGTGCGCGGCAACACCCGCCGGCTGGTGCTGCCGGATGGACGGGGCCTGGACGTGCGGGTGCCGCCCGGGATCGAGGACGGTCAGACCCTGCGGCTGAAAGGCCAGGGCGGCCCGGGCATCGGGGGCGGCCCGCCGGGCGACGCGCTGATCGAAATCGAGATCGCGCCGCATGCGTTCTACCGGCGCGACGGGCGGGACATCCAGCTGCAGCTCCCGGTGACCCTCGCCGAGGCGGTGCTGGGCGCCCGCATCAGCGTGCCGACGCCGCACGGCGCGGTGACGATGACGATCCCGGCCGGTTCGGATACCGGCACGCGGCTGCGCCTGCGGGGCAAGGGCGTCGCCGCCCATGGCAGCCAGGCCGCCGGCGACGAGTATGTCACGCTCCAGGTCGTGGTCGGCGAGACCGACGCGGCCCTGGAGGGTTTCCTGCGCGACTGGGCACCGAAGCACCGCTTCGATCCGCGCCGTGGCATGGTGGAGCAGTGATGGTCGTCTCGGTCAGCCTGGAGACGCTGTGCCGGCGCGCCGGGGATCTCGACCCGGTGGAGGTCGAGGCCTGGGTCGCCCGCGAATGGGTGCGTCCGGAGGGCGAGCGCGGCCGCTACCGGTTCCGCGAGATCGATGTCGCCCGGGTCCGCCTGATCCGCGAGCTGCGTCAGGATCTGCGTCTGGACGAGGAGGCGGTGCCGGTCGTGCTGTCGCTGCTCGACCAGCTCTACGCGACGCGGCGGAGGGTGCGCCTGCTGTGCGATGCGATCGAGCGCACCGCGCCGGAGGAGGTGCGGCTTCGCTTGGGCGAGGTGCTGCGGGGGCTGTCCGAGGTGGAGTGAAGCGTCAAAGCCCGCTCATCGCCTCAATGGATCATTCACGACTTGCTTACCTGCCGCTCACGAATTAGTGTAGTGAGTATCGTCGCATGTAAGCCGCCTGTCCGCGAGGACCCTTCTTGGCGTCACGGCCCCTCCAAACCTTGCAAGCCCGGCTGCTGCTGCTCGTCGGCGCAGTGGCGGTCCCGCTGCTGCTCCTGGCGGCCGGGGCGGTCTGGTACTCCCGCGTCTGGCCCGAGCAGCAGGCGGACCGCCGGATCCAGGGCGAGGCGCAGGAGGCCGCCTGGCGGATCGACGGCCAGTTCGAGGCCGCGACCGCACTGCTGCAGCAGCTTGCCGCCGCGCCGGCGTCGCGCTCCGGGGATCTGGCGACATTCCGACGCCAGGTGCTGGCGGCGTCCGGCGCCTTCCACGGCGCCCCGATCCTGCTGACGGACGCGGCCGGGCGGCCGCTGGTCGACACCGCCTGCCTCTATCCCGACGCGGCGATCTGTGCCCGTCCCGCCGGCTGGATCGCGGCGGCCCTCCGCCGCGGCGACAGCCGGGGCGGACGGCTCGTCGATGCGGCGACCGGCCGACCGGTGATCGGTCTCGTCTGGCCGCTCGCGCACGGCATCGGCGCGGCGCTCGGCATCGAGTTGACGCCGGACATGCTGGCCGAGGCCCTCGCGCCCGATCGGCTGCCGGCCGGATGGTCCGGCCTGGCGCTGGACGCGGGTGGCGCGGTGGTGGCGCGGGCGGATCGCCGCCTGACCGGCCTCGGTCAGCCGGCGGATGCCGCGCTGATGACCGGCGACTCGCCGCGGCGATCGAGCGGCGTGCGGCGCCTGTCGCATCACGGCGAGATGCTGGTGGTCGCGGTCGCCCGGGCGCCGCGGTCGGGCCTGACCGTGCTGCTCAGTGTTCCGGCCGCCCGGCTGACGACCGACAGCGGATCGATCGACGTGCTGCTGATCGGCTTTCTGGTCGCCGGGCTGGTGCTGCTGGCCGCGGGGCTCGGTGCGGCGGTGCTGATCGGCCAGCGGGTCTGCGTGGCGCTGCGCCGGCTCGCCGCCGGCGAGATGCCGGCACCGTCCCTGCTCGGCGAGGTGCGCGAGGTGCACGATCTCGGCATGGCGCTGGCCGGCACCGCGCTTGCCCGCGACCAGGTGGAGGAACAGCTGCGCCAGCTGAACGACGCGCTGGAATCGCAGGTGGCGGAGGAGGTGACGGCCCGCGAGCGCGCACAGGTGCAACTCGCCCAGGCGCAGAAGATGCAGGCGTTGGGCCAGCTCGCCGGCGGCGTCGCGCATGATGTGAACAACGTGCTGCAGGCGATCTCCGGGGCGGCGGCGCTGCTGCAGCAGCGATCGGGCGATCCGGGCGAGGTGCAGCGCCTGTCGCTGACCATCGGCGAGGCGACCGAGCGCGGCGCCTCCGTTACCCGTCGCCTGCTCGCCTTCGCCCGGCGCAGCGAGCTGCGCGCGGAGCCGGTCTGTCTGGTCGAACTGCTGGGCGACCTGCGCGAGGTGCTGCGCCACACGCTCGGGATCAATATCCGCATCGTCCTGGCGGTGGAGGCGCGACTGCCGGCGGTGCTGGCCGATCGCGGCCAGCTGGAGACGGTACTGGTCAATCTCGCGACCAACGCGCGCGACGCGCTGCCGCCGGATGGCGGCACCATTGCCGTCTCCGCCGGGCTGCAGACCGTGCTGCCCGGTGCGCCGCATGCGGCGGGGCTCGCGCCTGGCCGATACGTCGCTCTGCAGGTGACCGATGACGGTGCCGGCATGTCGCCTTCGGTGCTGGCCCGCGCCTGTGAGCCGTTCTTCACCACCAAGCCGGCCGGCAGCGGCACCGGCCTGGGACTCGCCATGGCGCGGGGTTTCGCCGAGCAGTCCGGCGGCGGGCTGGAGGTCGTCAGCACGCCGGGCCGCGGCACGCGCGTGACATTGTGGCTGCCGCTGGCGCCCATCCGCGCCGCGCGGCATCCGGCGCCGGTTGCGGCAGCGACGCAGCCTGTCGCGGCGCCGGCTTTGCGGCCGGAGCCGGCGGCGCGGGTGCTGATCGTCGATGACGAGCCGGTGCTGCGCGGCCTGCTCGCCGAGGAGCTGGCCGAGCGCGGCTACACGGTCGAGCAGGCCGAGGGCGGCGGCGCCGCCCTGGCACAGCTTCGCCCCGAGGCGATGCCGGATGTGCTGATCACCGACCTGGCGATGCCCGGCATGGACGGGCGCGCGCTGATCCGCGCCGCGCAGGATCGTCGGCCGGACCTTCCCGCGATCCTGCTGACCGGCCATGCCGGCGAGGGCGCGGCCGGGGAGACCGGCCGCACCTGCCTGGTGCTGCACAAGCCGATTCCGGCGGCGCAGCTCGCCGAGCGCATCGCCGAGCTGCTGCGGACGCGGCGCGCCGCCGCGCCGACCCTGGCGGAGCGCGCGGGGGCCTAGGCCATGATCGCCGCAGGTGGAATCTCCCGGTATCATGTAGCACCCGCCACCATACAGGCAATTGAAACAGCCTCTGTCTCTTCTACCATGGAAACATGGGCGATGGACATGTCTTATCAGGACTGATCCGAAAGCGTGCGGAGATTGCCGGAGAGCTGGAAGCGATGCAGAACCGCATCCGCCAGCTCGTCATTGATATTGGTAACGTTGACGCGGCAATTCACCTTTTTGCCCCTGACCTAGACCTGGCAGAGATCAAACCGAAGCATCTGCCGCCCCGTCATGCGGCCTACAGCGGGGAGCTGAGCCGGGGAATCCTAGACATACTCCGGGAATCAGCGTTTCCCTTGCATACGAAGGATATCGTGTTGCGGGTTATGGCTGAGCGGCAGTTGGACTTGGCTGATCTGCGTCTGGTTAGGATCGTCCACCATCGCGTGGGGTCAGCCCTTTGCCGGCTACGAAGCCGTGGGCTCGTGGTTTCGAGCGACCGGATAGGCGGAACAGTCACGTGGCGAATGAATACAGAAGGGTAATATAATTCATGGTTTTTCAAGATTTACCACCCAAAGGTGTTTGGGTTTCGATGGCGAATGAAGATAAACTTGAAGCTCTCTATAATGCACTAAATAGGCTTCATGATTCTATTGTTTCTGCGTTTGTTCAGGTAGAAACAGATCGACAAAATTCTTTAACCCGCGTTCATCAAGAATTTTCTGAATTACTTCTACGAACAAAGGATCACGCGGTTGATCCAAAGTCGGCACCGTTCGATGAGGAAGAGACTTCTTTGCCTCTTCAAGAAGTCGATCAAATTCATCGTTAAATGGGGTACATGTTTCATTCGCCATGGAAGACCTCTTTATCATCCCCAAGCGGCGTATCCGAAGGGCTCGCTACCACATGCACGAGTTCGAAACTCGTGTCAGGGCCTACTGCGAGTCCAAGCCATACACCAGAGTCATTGATCTGCACTCGGACGGCGTCAACCACGCCCATAAGATCAAACTCACCACAGAATTGCCCGATATTGTCATCGACGTCGCCACAGACGCCGCTGCGAACCTCCGAGCAGCTCTCGACCAGATGGGAGCAGCGGCGGCCGTAGCAGGCGGTGTCGCTAACCCCAAGCGTTCTCAGTTCCCCATCGCCGACAGCGAAAGCGATCTCAGAGACGGAGTTATCGGCCGAGGAAACTGCAAACACCTTCCTGATGAAATCCTCTCTCTCTTTGTGTCGTTCAAGCCATACAAAGGAGGGAATAATGCCATTTGGGCCATCAACAAAATAGCGAACGGGACCAAACACGCGCTGTTGGTTCCGGTCGACGCCCAGGTGGGACATTCCGTCTACAACTTGGTGGCGACCGGAGGCGGCTTGGTCTCTATCGGAAGCCCGTGGGACTACGCAAA
>DATJSJ010000020.1:0-13138 GCA_035504175.1 Acetobacteraceae bacterium | reverse complement strand
CGCGGGCTTCACGCTGGCGAGCCACGATCTCGACATCCGCGGCGCCGGCAACCTGCTGGGCGACGAGCAGTCGGGGCATATCCGCGAGGTCGGCATCGAGCTCTATCAGCAGATGCTGGAGGATGCGGTGGCCGAGATGCGCGCCGAGCGCGGCCGCCGCCGGGTCGAGCATGACTGGACGCCGAACATCACGCTCGGCCTGCCGGTGCTGATCCCGGAGGAGTACGTGCGCGACCTGCCGGTGCGGCTCGGTCTCTATCGGCGCATCGGTGGGCTTGCCTCCGATGCCGAGACCGAGGCGATGGCGGCCGAGCTGGTCGATCGGTTCGGTGCCTTGCCGGCCGAGGTCGAGAACCTGCTGCAGGTGATGTCGTTGAAGCGGCAATGCCGCGAGGTCGGCGTGGAGAAGCTGGAGGCCGGGCCGAAGGGGATGGTGCTGTCGTTCCGCGGCAACGCATTCGGCAATCCGGCCGGGCTGATCGCCTGGCTCGCTGGCCGCAAGGGGCCGACGATCCGGCTGCGCCCGGATCACAAGCTGGCGGTGATCCAGGAAATGGATGTCGGCACGCGCCTGAAGGTGGCGCAGGATCTGCTTGGCAATCTCGGGCGGCTGGCACAGCAGGCGCGCGCAGCCTGAGCGGACGCATTCACGCGGGGAGATGGTATGTTCATCGCAATGAACCGGTTCAAGGTGGCGCGCGGATCCGAAGAGGCCTTCGAGCAGGTCTGGGCCTCGCGCGATTCGCATCTCGAGCAGCTTCCGGGCTTCGTCGTGTTCCATCTGCTGCGCGGCCCGGATCGCGGCGATCACACGCTGTACAGCTCGCATACCGTGTGGCAGAGCCGGGAGGCGTTCGAGGCCTGGACGCGCTCCGATGCGTTCCGCGCGGCGCATCGCGGTGCCGGCGAGAACCGTCCGCTCTATCTCGGCCCGCCCGAGTTCGAGGGATTCACGGTCGTACAGACGGTGGGCGGGGAGTAGGCGCCGAGGCGCGCACTGTGCGCGCGCGACACCGTCGCGCCGCCGGCGCGCGAAGCGGGGCTCGCGCACCTCAAGCAAGCGCCACGGGCCTGCAACGCAGTCAAGGCCAAAGCCGCGCTCCGCGCGGTGCGGCCGTAGGCCGCAGCCTAGACAGCGTTGCAGGCCCGTGGCCCAGGGCAATGGTCGCCTTCGACGGTGTCGAAGGCGAATGTCTTCGCCTTCGCGCACGAAGGGCGCGGCGTCAGTGCGGCGGCTGGAAGCTTTGCACCAGACTGCCGGAGACCAGGCGCCAGCCATCGACCAGCACGAAGAAGATCAGCTTGAACGGCAACGACACCGCGCTCGGCGGCAGCATCATCATGCCCAGACTCATCAGCACGCTGGAGACCACCAGGTCGATCACCAGGAAGGGCAGATAGAGCAGGAAACCCATCTCGAAGGCGCGGCGCAGCTCACCCACCAGAAAGGCCGGGATCAGCGCCCGCCAGGGCGTCTGGTCCGGCGTCGCCGGTGGCGGCAGATGCGCGATGTCGAGGAAAAGCTGCAAATCGGGGGGTCGCAGATTGGCCACCATGAAACGGCGGAACGGCTCGCTGGCAAGCCGCAGCCCCTCCATCTCGCCAACCTTGTTCTGCGTCATCGGCAGCAGGCCCGTGGTCCAGGCCTGATTGAGCACCGGCTGCATCACCGCAAAGGTGAGAAACAGCGAGAGCCCGATGATCACCATGTTGGGCGGGGTGCCCTGCGCGCCGAGCGCGCCACGCAGCAGCGACAGCACGATCACGATCCGGGTGAAAGCCGTGACCATGACCAGCAGACTCGGCGCCAGTGACAGCACGGTCAGCAGCGCGGTCAGCTGCACCAGCCGGCTGGTGGCGCCGGCCCGTCCGACCTGGCCGAGATCGATATTCACCGACTGTGCATGCGCCGCACCGGGCAGCAGCAGCAGCCAGACGGCGAGCACGCCGGCGAGCAGCGCGGCCTGGGCCAGGAGCAGGCCGAGATAGCGGCCCCTCACGACTGCCCCCGCGGCGCCGACGCACCCTCCGGCAGCCATCCGACCACCAGATCGGCGCCGCCGCCGGTCAGCAGCAGTACCGCGCGGCCGTCACAGGAAACCAGGTGCAGTCGCCGGCGCGGATCCAACGCCGTGGTCTCCTGCACCTGGATGCGGCGTCCGACGCCGCCGCGCGGCGCGAAGCCGCCAAGCCTGGCGGCACGGCCGGCGAGCACGACCAGGCCAAGCACGGCGGCGAGGGCGAGGCCGAAGGTCAGCAGCGTTGTCGGCGAGAAGCTCATGCGGCGCGGCCTTTTGCCGGGCAGGACGGGACGGAGATCAGTCGGGCGGTGTGGTCCCGGCGCTGCGACGCAGCAGCGCCTCGAGTGCTGCGGTCTCGGCGAGCAGGCTCTGCAGCCGTGGCCGAAGTCGCTGCCCATGCTCCGGCGGCAGATCCAACGCGCCCGCACAGAGCCGCCCGGCGCAGCCCTCGAGCCCGGTGAGATCGAGCGTGCGCCCGGCCTCCAGCAAGGCGAGGGCGAGCCGGAGCGTGCGCCCGAGCGCGTCGGCCGCCTGCTCCGCCCGCAGGAAAGCGGCGCGGTCCGCGGCCTCGAGATCCAGCGCGAAGGGGAGGGGCGGGCTCTGCATCGGCGCGCATGGCAGCACGCACCGGTTAAGGAAGTGCTGATGCAGTCCCGATGGTCCGGCTCGCCCCGGAGCAACGATCCGGATTAACCATTCAGCAAGCGGGCCCTGCCACGATGTGGGCCATGGACGTCACCGACATCGGCCTGTTTCGGCTGGCGGAGCAGCGGCTCGCCTGGGTGGATCAGCGGCAGCAGGTCCTGGCGCAGAACATCTCCAACGCCGACACGCCGGACTATCAGCCGCGGGACCTGCTGCCCTTCGCCCAGTTCATCAAGCGCTCGGCCGCGGCGCGCGCGACGAGGCTTGCCGTCACCGAACCCGGGCACCTCGCCGGCCGCCCGCCGCAGCCTGACTTCGACATCGCGAGCCGTCCGACCGGACGGGCGCCCGACGGCAACGCCGTCTCGCTGCAGGAGCAGCTCACCAAGGTTGCCGATACCGACACGACGCAGGCGCTGGTGCTCAATCTGTACCACACCTATCTGGGGATGTTCCGTACGGCGATCGACAAGGGCTGACCGCGATGGACCTGACCAAGGCGCTGACGATCTCCGCCCGCGGCATGGACGTGCAAAGCACGCGACTTCGGGTGATTGCGGAGAATCTGGCCAACGAGGACACCACCGGCTCAACCCCGGGCGCCGATCCCTACCGCCGCAAGACGATAACGTTCGACAACCGGATGGACCGTGCCCTCGGCGTGGAGACCGTCGCCGTACAATCGATCGGCGAGGACATGTCGGCATTTCCGCTGCGCTACGACCCGTCCCATCCGGCGGCGAATGCGCAGGGCTACGTCAAGATGCCGAACGTCAACAGCTTCACCGAGATCATGGACATGCGCGAGGCGCAGCGTTCGTTCAGCGCCAACCTTAACGTGCTGCAGGTGACGCGCTCGATGCTGACCCGCGCGATCGATCTGCTGAAATGAGCACGTCGACGATCCCGACCCTGAACCTGACCATAACGGGCGCGAGCCCCTCGGCGGCGGCGCGTGCCTATGGCCGCGTCGACAGCGGCGCCGACGATCCTGGCTCCGCCCCGAGCTTCGGCGGCGCGCTGGAGCGCGCCATGCAGGGCGTCATCGATGACGGGAATCAGGCGGATGCGCAGTCGATGCAGGCGGTCGCCGGGCAGGGCAATCTGACCGAGGTGGTCACCGCCGTCTCGCGGGCAGAACTGGCGCTGCAGACGACCGTCGCGATCCGCGACCGCGTCGTGCAAGCCTACCAGGACATCATGCGCATGTCGATCTGAACCACCCGATGCGGCGTGGCGTGGCGCGATCGGGCCGGTCGCGTCGCGGAACGGAGAGCGGCCCGTCCCGGCAGGATGGCGGGGGAGCGATGCAGGAAGCGGATGTGGCGGCAGCACTGAGGGACTCGCTGCTCGTGGTGCTGAAACTGGGCGGCCCGCCGCTGCTGGCCGGGCTGGCCGTCGGCCTGGTGATCTCGGTCGTGCAGGCGGTGACGCAGATCAATGAAGCGACGCTGGCCTTCGTGCCGAAAATGATCGCGGTCTGCGCGGTGCTCGCGCTCACCGGTTCGTTCATGCTGATAACGCTGAGCGATTACGCGACACGCCTGTTCGACCGGCTGGTCGCGATCGGCGGCTCCTGAGACTTCGCCGATGCACGGCGCCGACGCGGCGATCCTGGCGCATCTGACACCGCTCGCCTTCGCGTTCGTCCTTGTGCTCTGCCGGGTGAGTGCGGCGGTGATGCTGATGCCCGGCCTCGGCGAAGCCGAGCCGCCGCCGATGCTGCGCGCCGGCTTTGCCCTGGCGCTGACAGTGCTGCTGCTGCCGGCGGTACAGCCCATGCTGCCGGCGGTCCCGTTCGACATCTGGCCGCTGGCGCGGATGGCGGCCGCGGAGCTGCTCGCCGGCGGCCTGCTTGGATGGCTGGCGCGGCTGGTGGCGCTGAGCCTGCCGATCGCCGGCCAGTTCATCTCCTACATGCTCGGCCTCTCCAGCGTACTGGTGCCGGATGCGACGTTCGGCGGGCAGGGCACGGCGACCAGCCGCCTGTTCGGCATCGCGGCGCCGGTGCTGATCCTTGGCAGCGGGCTCTACGCCCTGCCGCTCTCGGCGCTGGCCGGAAGCTATGCGGTGTTTCCCGCCGGGGCGGTGCTGCCTGCCTCGGATGCCGCAACCGTCGTGGTGAGTGCGGTCGGCGAAAGCTTCAGCCTGGCGCTCCGCCTCGCGGCGCCGTTCCTGATTGCCGGGCTGGTGTGGCAGGTGGCGCTCGGACTGCTCGCGCGGCTGGTGCCGACGCTGCAGGTCTTCTTCATCGCCCAGCCGGGTCAGATCCTCGGCGGGCTGCTGCTGCTCATGCTGGTGGCCGGCGCACTGCTCGTCGCCTGGAGCAGCGCAGCCCATGACGCCTTCAGCGTGCTGCCCGGCTTGTGACCCGACGCACGCGCCCACACAGCCGGTTTGGCGCGCGCGCCCTGCGGCATCGCCTGGTCGCGCGAGCCGGTCCCACCGCACGCCGTCTGCTGCTGTCACCCGGGTAGCGCGGGATGGCCGAGGAAACCGAGGACCGCACGGAAGCCGCAACGCCGCGGCGGCTGCAGAAGGCGCGCGAGGCAGGGCAGGTGCCGGTTTCGCGCGAGATGCCCGCGCTGGCCGGGCTCGCCGCCGCGACGCTCGTGCTGATGATGCTGGGCCCGACCCTCGCGCACGAGACGGCGCGGCGCCTGCAGGCGATGTTGGCCGGGATCGGCCAGTGGCAGGCGGCCGGCGATGTCGCCGTGCCGCTGCGCGAGGCGGCGCTGACCGTCGCCCTGGCCGCCGCACCGCTCGCTCTCGCCGTGCTGGCCGGCAGCGTTGCCGTCGTGCTGCTGCAGACCGGATTCCTGATTCACGTCGAAGCCCTGATGCCGGACCTGGCGCGGCTCGATCCGCGCCGGGGATTGCAGCGCATCGCCGGGGTCGATGGTCTTGCCCAGGGGGGCCGGGCGGTGGCCAAGCTGGCGGTGCTGGGCCTCGCCACCTGGGAGGCGTTCGGCTCGGAGTGGCATCGCCTGGCGCAGGCCGTCTTCTGGCAGCCGCAAGTGCTGCCGGAGCGGCTGTTCCGACCGCTGCTGCATCTTGTCCTGCTGGTGCTCGGGGCGCAGGCGCTGCTGACCGGGATCGATCTGCTTTGGGTGCGGATGCGGCACAGCCGCTCGATGCGCATGAGCCGGGAGGAGGTGCGGCAGGAATCGAAGGAGACCGACGGCAATCCGCACGTCAAGCAGCGCCTGCGGCAGCTCCGCCACGCCCGCGCGCGCAAGCGCATGATGGCCGCGGTGCCGAAGGCAACGGTGGTGGTGACGAACCCGACGCACTATGCGGTGGCGCTCGCCTATGAGCGCGGTCGCAGTGCGGCGCCGCGTGTCGTTGCCAAGGGCGTCGACTCGGCGGCGGCGCGCATCCGCGCGGTGGCAGAGGAGCATCGCGTGCCGGTCGTCCCCAATCCGCCGCTGGCACGCGCTCTTTATCGCGTGGAGCTGGACGCGGAGATCCCGGCGGAACACTTCCAGGCGGTGGCGGAGATCATTGCCTATGTCTGGCGGCTTCGCGGCCGCATGGCCGCCCGGCGCTGAGCCGCCGCTGCGGTGCGGGCGGCGGGACGCCCTGTCGGCCGGGCAGCGCCGGCGCGGCCGTCGCACCTTCAACGGTCCGGGACGGCGTTTCGCAGGAGATCGGATCACGGCCCGATCGAGCCCGGCCCAGGTGCCGAAGCGGTGCCGAGCGTCGCCGATGTTCGTGAAAAGTTCTTGCACGACGCGCCATTACAGAACATAACGAAAACGCTTTCTTAACGCCGACCCCTGGTCCGGGCCCGGGCTTGATCCGATGTGGCGACGCAGGACAGGCCGCCGCCTCGACGCCGGGGAAGGACCAGCAGGGTAGGGAAGACGACCGAACCGGATGCGGCAGGCTGGATTCGGCGGCCCAGGGATCGCGAATGAGCGAACCGGGCGGCGGTTGCGATGCCGTTCGCCGCCGTGACACACTCAGGCACCGATTCGGCGGGACGACTGCACAGGACCCTGCTATAAACCCAGGGTTGATACAAACGCCGCGAGAGGATCACGATGGAAAAAAACCGCGCGCTCGACGCCGCGCTGAGTCAGATCGAGCGAGCCTTCGGCAAGGGCTCGATCATGCGCATGGGCGCGAAGGGCGCCGACGAGCAGGTGGAAGTGATCCCCTCCGGATCGCTCGGCCTCGACCTGGCACTCGGCATCGGCGGCTTGCCGCGCGGCCGGATCATCGAGATCTACGGGCCGGAAAGCTCCGGCAAGACCACCCTCGCGCTGCACGCGATCGCCGAGGCGCAGCGCCGTGGCGGCACCTGCGCCTTCATCGACGCGGAGCACGCGCTCGACCCGATCTACGGCCGCAAGCTCGGCGTCGACATCGACAATCTGCTGATCAGCCAGCCCGATGCCGGTGAGCAGGCGCTCGAGATCGCCGACACGCTGGTGCGCTCCGGCGCGATCGACGTGCTGGTGGTCGACAGCGTCGCGGCCCTGGTGCCGCGGGCCGAGCTCGAGGGCGAGATGGGTGATGCCCATGTCGGGCTGCACGCGCGGCTGATGAGCCAGGCGATGCGCAAGCTCACCGGCAGCGTCTCGCGCAGCAAGACGCTGCTGATCTTCCTCAACCAGATCCGCCTGAAGATCGGCGTGATGTTCGGCAACCCGGAGACCACCACCGGCGGCAACGCGCTGAAATTCTACTCCTCGATCCGCATGGAGATCCGCCGCATCGGCTCGATCAAGGATCGCGACGAGACGGTCGGCAACCAAACCCGGGTCAAGGTGGTGAAGAACAAGCTGGCGCCGCCGTTCCGCCAGGTCGAGTTCGACATCATGTACGGCGAGGGCATCAGCAAGGTCGGCGAACTGCTCGATCTCGGCGTCAAGGCCGGCGTGGTGGAGAAGTCCGGCGCCTGGTTCAGCTATGACAGCCAGCGCATCGGCCAGGGGCGGGAGAACGCCAAGCAGTTCCTGCGCGACCATGCCGAGATGGCTGACGCGATCGAACGGCGCGTACGCGAGCAGGCCGGCGCGGTCGCCAACACCATGCTGGCGAGCGACGACGAAGAAGCCGAGGCGGCCGACTGAGGGCCCGTCGCCCTTGGACATGCCGGCGATCGAGCCGGGGTTGCCCGGCTCGCTGTCGCTCACCGAAGCCGATCGCGCGCTGATCGAGGCAGCGCGCGAGACTCTGCTACGCCATTACCGTCCGTTCTGGCACATGGTCGCCGCCGCCCTGCGCACGCGCGACGGCCATGTCTTCACCGGCCTGCATCTCGGCGCCACGGTCGGCCGGCTCTCGATCTGCGCCGAGCCGGTCGCGGTCGGCCGCGCCATCCTCGAGGGCGACGGCACGATCGACACCATCGTCGCGGTGCGTCATCCGAAGCCGGAGGAGAGCGTGCGGGCGATTGCCATCGTCCCGCCCTGCGGCGCCTGCCGGGAACTGATCTTCGATCACGACCCGGAGGCGCTGATGATCATTCCCGCCCGACCTGGCACCGATCCCGCCGGCGCGACCGCGGTCAAGGTGCCGGTGCGCAGCCTGCTGCCCGCGCCCTACCAGCGCTGAGGTCCGACGCGCGCCATCCGGCCGCGATCAGGTCTGCGGCGCCAGCACGAAGCAGAGAATCCCGAGATTGGGCGTGTAGCAGGCGACCGCATGGCCGGTCGGATTGTCCGTCCGATGCAGCACGCGGTCAGGCGGCACGGCGATCCATTGGCCCTGGATCAGCGCCTCGTAGTGGTTGGCGCGGATTCGGTAATCCGCCTGGCGGCAATCCGCCATCGCGCAGCATGACCCGCCTGTCCCGGGCACGGTGAGGCTCTCGAACCAGGGGGACAGGGCCGGGTCCGGATTGGGCGGCGGATGCGCCTGCGCCACGCCGCACAGCAGCAGGCCGGCGAAGCCGATACGGGCGATCATGCAATACCTCACTCGCAAGTCAGGGCCGATCTGAGCGCATGACAGATGGGGGTTGATCCCGGTTCGTTCCAGGGGTCGGCGGCTGCGTCGTGAATACTGGGGTGCTCTGCGCCCGGGCCCGCCGGGGCGGGACCGGGCGGGGGTGGCAGCCAATGCCGCGCTGCGCTACTTCCTGAGGGAACGCTTCAGGATCTTCGGCCGCCGATGCCCAGCAGCAACGACATTCGTGCGACATTTCTCGACTACTTCGCCCGCAACGATCACGCCGTGGTCGAGAGCAGTCCGCTCGTGCCGCGCAATGACCCGACGCTGCTCTTCACCAACAGCGGCATGGTGCAGTTCAAGAGCGTCTTCACCGGCCAGGAGCGACGCGCCTATTCGCGCGCGACCACGGCGCAGAAATGCGTCCGCGCCGGCGGCAAGCACAACGATCTCGACAATGTCGGCTATACCGCGCGGCATCACACCTTCTTCGAGATGCTGGGCAATTTCAGCTTCGGCGACTACTTCAAGGCGCTCGCGATCGAACTGGCCTGGAACCTGGTCACCCGCGACTTCGCCCTACCCGCCGATCGGCTGCTGGTCACCGTCTTTTCCGAGGATGACGAGGCGGCTGATCTCTGGAAGCGCATCGCCGGCCTGCCGGACGGGCGCGTCATCCGTATCCCGACCTCGGACAATTTCTGGCGCATGGGCGACACCGGTCCCTGCGGTCCGTGTTCCGAGATCTTCTACGACCACGGGCCGGAGGTGCCGGGCGGGCCGCCGGGCGGCGCCGACGCCGACGGCGACCGGTTCATCGAGATCTGGAACCTGGTGTTCATGCAGTTCGAGGAGGGACCGCCCGGCGTGCGCGCGCCGCTGCCGCGCCCCTCGATCGACACCGGCCTCGGGCTGGAGCGCTTCGCCGCCATCCTGCAGGGCAAGCACGACAACTACGACACCGACACACTGCGCGCCCTGGTCCTGGCCAGCGCCGAGGCGACCGGGCAGGACCCGGACGGGCCGCACCGCATCGGCCATCGCGTCGTCGCCGACCATCTGCGCAGCACCGCCTTCCTGATCGCCGACGGCGTGCTGCCGGGCAACGAGGGTCGCGGCTACGTGCTGCGGCGGATCATGCGCCGGGCGATGCGCCACCTGCACATGATGGGCACCAAGGAGGCGGTGTTCCATCGCCTGGTGCCGGCGCTGGTGCGGCAGATGGGTGCCGCCTATCCCGAGCTGGGACGTGCCGAGGCGCTGGTCAGCGAGACCATGCGGCTCGAGGAGAACCGCTTCAAGGCGATGCTCGAGCGCGGCCTCGGCCTGCTGGCGGAGGAGACGGCGCGGCTCGGCAGCGACGAGGCGCTGCCGGGCGACGTCGCCTTCCGGCTGTACGATACGTACGGCTTCCCGCTCGACCTGACGCAGGACGCGTTGCGCGAGGAGGGCCGCGCGGTCGACGTCGTCGGCTTCGACGCGGCGATGGCCGAGCAGCGCGCCCGCGCCCGCGCCGCCTGGGCCGGGACCGGCGATGCCGCGACCGAGCGCGTCTGGTTCGATATCCGCGAGCGCGTCGGCGCGACCGAGTTCCTCGGCTATTCCACGGAGACTGCCGAGGCGGAGATCCGCGCGCTGGTGGTCAACGGCGCTGCCGTCGAATCCGCCGGGCCGGGCACGCCGGTCGCGGTGGTGCTGAACCAGACGCCGTTCTACGGCGAGGCGGGCGGGCAGGTCGGCGATACCGGCGTGATCATCGGCGCAGCCGGAACGCCGTCCGCCGGGATGCGCATCGCTGTCTCCGACACGCAGCGCCGCGTTGGCGACCTCCTGGTGCATCTGGGCATGGTGGAGGCCGGCGAGGCGCGGGTCGGGCAGGCAGTGGTGGCGGAGGTCGACCACATCCGGCGCACCGCCATCCGCGCGCACCATTCCGCGACGCATCTGCTGCACGAGGCGCTGCGCCGGCGGCTCGGGCCGCACGTGACGCAGAAGGGCAGCCTGAATGCCCCCGACCGGCTGCGCTTCGATGTGAGTCAGCCGACCCCGATCGGACGCGACGATCTCGCTGTGGTGGAGGCGGCGGTGAATGCGCGCATCCGCGAGAACAGCGACGTCACCACCAGGCTGATGACGCCCGACGCCGCGGTGCAGGAAGGCGCCATGGCATTGTTTGGCGAGAAATACGGGGACGAAGTCCGCGTCGTTTCGATGGGTGATGGCGACACCGGCAAGCGCGCCTGGTCGATCGAACTTTGCGGCGGGACGCATGTCCGGCGCACCGGCGATATCGGCCTGTTCCGGATTGTCTCCGAAGGCCCGGTCAGCGCCGGAGTGCGCCGGCTGGAGGCGGTCGCCGGAGAGGCGGCGCTTGCGCATGTGGCAGAGCAGGAGCGCCGCCTGCACGAGGCCGCCGCAGCGCTGCGCGTGAGCACGGCCGAACTGCCGGAGCGCGTGGCGACGCTGGTCGAGGATCGCCGCCGGCTGGAGCGGCAGGTCGCCGAGCTGCAGAAGAAGCTTGCGACCGGAGGCGGTGCTGCCGCGGTCGAGGAGGTCGGCGGCGTGCGGCTCGCCGCCCGTAACCTGGGCGAGGTGCCGCCGCGGGAGCTGAAAGGCCTTGCCGAGGAGATCGGCCGTCAGCTTGGCACCGGCGTCGTCGCCCTGGTCTCCACCGCCGACGGCAAGGCAAGCGTGGTGGTCGGTGTCTCGCCCGACCTGGTGCCGCGGCTGAGCGCGGTCGAACTGGTGCGCGCCGCCAGCGCCGCCGTGGGTGGTCGCGGCGGCGGCGGACGGCCGGATCTGGCGCAGGCCGGCGGCCCGGACGGCGGCCACGCCGATGCCGCGCTGGAGGCCGTGCGCGGTGCACTCGCCACCGCGAGCTCGCAGGCGGCATAAGCGGCAGGCGCGGAGCGCGCCGTCGCGGCGGCGAGCCTGGGATCTTCACGGAACCCGGCGCCGCAGCGCGGGCATATCGCGCCGTCGGGCCATTACAGGTCGTGGCTCGGACCGTTTTCGCCCGCGCGCGCGGCCCTCGGATTCCGGCGCTTGCTGCGCAGGCGAAGCTTGCCATGGTATGTAATTCCCCCTATGGTTGATTTGTCCATGGCGGATTAGGGGAATTGGGGATCATGGCGGTGCCGTTCCACTCGCAGCTGGCCGAATGCGTCACCATCGATACGGAGAACGCAGAGGTGACGATGCCGCTGCCGCTGTTCCGGCTGATGCTGGAATCAGTGGTCGTCCAAGCCGGATTCGATGAGGCCTGGTATCTGCAGACCAATCCCGACGTGGCGGAATCGGTCGAGCGTGGCGCGTTCACTTCCGGGCTCGCGCATTACTGCGCCGCCGGTTATGCCGAAGGCCGTCGCCCGATGCCGATGCGGGTCGACGAGGAGTGGTATCGCACGCAGTACCCGGATGTCGCGGCGGCGATCAGCGCCGGGGATTTCCGCTCCGCCCAGGCGCATTTCAATCTCGCCGGCTACATCGAAGGCCGGGCGCCGACCCCCGAAGCGTATGACGTGCAGCGCCGCTGGAACGCCGCCGTCGAGCACCGCCGCGCCGCGCGCCACATGGCGCAGGAGGGTTGGGGTGCCGAGGAGCCGAGCACGGCCGCGTCCAACACCATCACGCTGCCGCCCGCAGTCTCGCGCGGGACGCGTCTGCGCCACGCCGCCGCCGCCGGGCGGGGCTGACCGGCAATGCGCGCGTCCCGACAGGCGGTGACCCATCCTGCGAGCGAGCGATCCGTGCAGCAGCTTGTCACCATGGTGGCGGCCACGGCGGTCCTGCTGATAGTGCAGCCCGCCGTGACACGGGCGGCATCCGCCACCCCTTCGGATGCCGCGACGACGACGGCGCCTGCGGCCGCGAAGAAGCGGCACCATCTGCGCGCCGGAGAGTATGCAACCGAGGCCGAGGCGAAGCAGCACTGCCCGTCGGACACCGTCGTCTGGGCGAGCTCGCGGAAGGTGTTTCACCTCCCGGGCACCCGGCACTACGGCACCACCAAGCATGGCGGTTACGGCTGCGAGGCCGATCTGGTGAAGCGCGGCCTTCACGCCGCCCATGGCGAGCAGAAGTCGGCTTCCGCCAAGCCGGCAAAGGCGAAGGCGGGAAGCTGAGGCTGCGCAGCGGCGGGCGGCGCATCGCCCGTCGCTGCGTCCCGCTACGCTGCCTTCGGCGCGGCCATGGCCGCGCGCAGATTCTCGTCGATCTTGGCGAGGAAGTCCTGCGTGTTCAGCCAGCGCTGCTCGCGGCCGATCAGGATCGCGAGATCCTTGGTCATAAACCCGGCCTCGACGGTCTCGACGCAGACGCGCTCCAACGTATCGGCGAATTCCGTCACTGCCGACGTGTCGTCGAAGCGGCCGCGATAGGCGAGGCCGCGCGTCCAGGCGAAGATCGAGGCGATCGGGTTGGTGCTGGTTTCGCGACCCTTCTGGTGCTCGCGATAGTGCCGCGTGACGGTGCCGTGCGCCGCCTCGCTCTCGACCGTATGCCCGTCCGGTGACATCAGCACGCTGGTCATCAGTCCGAGCGAACCGAAGCCCTGGGCGACGATGTCGCTC
>DATJSJ010000019.1:0-2399 GCA_035504175.1 Acetobacteraceae bacterium | reverse complement strand
AGCGACCAAACCGGCACCGGACGCCGCGCGGCGGCAGCGCGGCCTGCTGTGTGTGCTGTACTATGCCGCAGCCTGCCTCGAACCCGCTTCATTGCGCGATCACCTTGTTGTCCTGAGCACGCGTTTCCCGCCGGGGAGTGGGGTGGCAAAGCGGGAGCGGACGCTTGCCGGCCTGCTTCCCGGGAACCTGGACCGCTGGTTCGGACCGGTCGACGACAAGCGGCAGCGTGACCTCTTGCAGCGTCACGCGCAGGGCGGCGCGTATGGCGCCTGGTTCGGCGCCGCCGCAACGCGTCCGGCGTCCGACGCGGCTGACCTGCTGCCGCTGGGCAGGATACGGCCGCTGTCGCGCGGGAAGCCGTCGCGCAGCCCGTGGTTCGCGGCGCGCCCGGCGCGAGCGGCCTCGCGTGCAGGCGATGGCCGGTGGCGCGGTCCGCCGCCATAGCGATGCCGGCCGCGCAGGCAGACCCGGACTTGGCCGATCGCCCGCCAGACCGGGAGGCTGACGGTGCCGGCCCTGACGCCATGCTGGTACGGCTCGACGGCTTCGAAGGGCCGCTCGAGCTGCTGCTCGACCTGGCCCGCCGGCAGCAGGTCGATCTGACGCAAATCTCGGTGCTGGCCCTGGTCGACCAATACCTCGCCGCGATCGACCGGCTTGGCGCCGCCGCGACCCGGCTCACCCGCGCCGCCGACTGGCTGGTCATGGCGGCCTGGCTGACCTGGCTCAAATCGCGCCTGTTGTTGCCGCAAGCCGCGCCCGAGGCCGCGCGGGCAGCCGGCGCCCTGGTGGACCGACTGGCCCAGACCGAGCGCGTGCGGGCGCTCGCCGCCTGGCTCGATGCCAGGCCGCAACTCGGCCGCGACACCTATCCGCGCGGCGCGCCGGAACGCTCCACCAGGACCGTGGTGTCCGATCTGGCGGCGCTGTTCGAGGCGTGCCTGGTCGGATTGCGCTGGGAGCCGCCGCTGCGGCAGACCTGGCACCCACCGCGGCCGATCCTCTGGCGGGTGCCGGACGCGCTCATCCGGCTCCGCGCCTTGATCGGCACCGTCCCCGACGGCACCGAGCTGGCGGCGTTTTTCCCGCCGCACCTGTTCGCGACTGCGACCCAGGCAGGCGATCAGGCCGCCGCACCGCCACAGGAGGCGCCGCGCGCCGATCTGCCGCTGCAGCGGCGCGGCGCGGTGGCGAGCACGTTGGTTGGCGCCCTCGAGCTGGCGCGGGAATCCGCCCTCCTGCTGTCGCAGGACGCGCTGTTCGGCCCGATTGGCGTGCATGCCTTTCCGCACGACGATCAGCCTGCAACCATGCCGCCGGACGCGGTGACAGAGACGCCGTAACCGGCAGACCACGGGACGCGCGCGCCGACCCGGCAATCCCTGGCCGGGCAATCCCTCGCTGGCGACGCCGCAGATCCTTTCAGTCCGGCGGCTCACGTTCCCGCGGCGGTGGCCCCGGCCTGGAGCCGAGTTCCGGCCCGTAATCAGGCTGCAGGTCGAAGCGCAACGCCGGCCAGCGGGCACGCATCGCCAGCAGGGCCGGCCAGGGCGACCAGTCGGCGGCATGGAACCGGAACACCACACTGCCATGCCCGTCCGTCAGCCGCCGCCGCACCGCGGCGCCGGCCGGTCTGACGGTGACGTGACGCAGTGGCCAGGTGGTGCCCCACTGCGCCCACAGCCAGGCGATGGCGCGCGGATCATCCGGCCCCAGGCCGAGCAGATCGTCCGGCATCGGGATCAGCATCTGCAGGTCCAGCGGACAGGCGCCTGCGCTGATCGCCTCGCCTGCCACGGCATGCCGTGCCGCCAGGGCGTCGCGCAACTGCTCGGCCAGGATATGGGCGCCGGCGACGCTGATGCCGCGTGCGTGAACCGGCACCGCCACCATGCGATTGAAAAAACCCTCGGCCGGTGCGGCCAGGCTGCGCCGCCAGGGCAGGACACCGGGTCCGGCCACGGCGTCCTGGAACGCGGCCAAGGTGGCGGCTGGTCCGGCGACCGTGAGCCGGTGTGCCAGCCAGTCTGGATTGGGCAGGCACATATCCGTCGCCGTACCCGCGGACGCCGCGGCTCCGACCTTCGGGTCACCGGCCTTCGCCGGCGGCACCGCCGGCCCGGCTGGCGCAGGCGGCCGCAGCGCGGCGGGGAACGGTCGGGATGGGGGAAGCGTCTGGTGGCTCGGGCGCCCGCGCGGGCGCCTGGAGCGCCGGCGCCGCGGGGCGCGCCGGCCTGCGGTCTCGTCCGGAACCAGGCCCATCGCTTACAGCCCCAGAAGCTTGGCCGGGCTTTCGGTGCCGAGTTTCGCGCGCCGCACATAGCCACGCATGGTTTTGAGGTCGCGGTGGCGGGTGTGCGCCATGATCTGCTCGTCGCGTGCGCCGGCCGCGTAAGCC
>DATJSJ010000018.1:0-3566 GCA_035504175.1 Acetobacteraceae bacterium | reverse complement strand
CAGGACCGCGAACAGCCGCTCGGACTCGCGCGGCGACAGCGCCGAATTCGGCTCGTCGAGCACCAGCAGGCGGGCCTTCTCGGCGATCGCCCGCGCGATCTCCACCAGTTGCATCTGCGCGACGCTGAGCTGGCGCAGCTTGGTATCGGGATCGAGGCCGGCCATGCCAAGCCGCGCGAGCACCTCGCGCGCCGTCAGGCGCATCGCGGCACGCTGGCGCAGCGACAGCGACGGACGCCCCGCGGCGTCCGGCAGCATGACGTTCTCGGCGACGGTGAGGTTCGGGCAGAGCGACAGCTCCTGGTAGACCGTGCGGATGCCGAGCCGGCGGCTCGCGAGCGGCGATGCGATCACCATCCGCGCGCCGTCGACCAGGATCTCACCGGAATCCGGCTGCAAATCGCCGGCGAGCACGTGCATCAGCGTGCTCTTGCCGGCGCCGTTCTCGCCGACAACGGCATGCACCTCCCCCGGAAGGAAGGCGAGGCTGATCTCCTTCAGCGCCTTGACGCCGGGGAACTGCTTGACCAGCCGCCGCACTTCCAGGATCGGGGCATCCATCGCCGGCATGCGGCGTCAGTGCTTCGGCAGCGTGCCGATATTCGCCTTGTCGTAGACCTTCACGCCGGTGTCGACGCTCTGGATCGTCTGGCCGTGCAGGAAGCGGTTGAGCAGATCGACCGCCTCAAAGCCCTGCCGGTCCGGCGCTTGGTCGATCGTTGCATCGACCGCGCCGGCCTTCACGAGATCGACGGTCGCGGGCAGCAGGTCGAAGCCGACCACCTGGACCTTGCCGATCATGCCGTTGCGCTGCACCCAGGTGCCGGCGGCGGGCGTGGAGCAGCATTCCAACGAGAGAATGCCCTTGACCTGCGGATGCGCGAGCATCGCGTTCTCGATCGCGGCGTAGATCTTCTGCGGGTCGGTGCCGGTGTTCACCGTCTGCAGCACCTTGATGCCGGGATCCTTGGCGAGCGCCTCGCGCGCGCCCTTCTCGCGGTCAAGCGACCACTGCGCCGCGGCGTCGATCGTCGTGATGATGATGGGGCCTTTGCCGTCCAGCGCCTTGGCCATCAGGTCGCCGGCGGCACGGCCGGACTGCACCAGGTCCTGGCCGGCGAAGGCCAGCCGGTCACTCTTCGGGTTGTCGGTGTTGAACGTGACGACCGGAATGCCGGCGGCGACGATGCGGTTGATCACCGGCGCCAGCGCGTCGGTGCTGACCGAGGAGATCGCGAGCCCGTCCATATGCGGCATCAGGTCCTCGATCTGGCTGATCTGCTTGTTGGCGTCGGCGCCGACCGGGCCGATGAAATGCGCGTCGACGTGATCCGCCTTCGCCGCCTGCTCGACGCCGGTCTTGATCTGCGGCGCGAACTCGTTCGAGACGTCGTGGTACGAGACGTAGATCTGCAGCGGCTTGCCGGACTTGACGTCCTCCCCGATGCGCGGCGCGAGCTTGAAGTCCTGCAGGCTGACCGGCTTGTCGGCCTGCGCGGCGCTGGCCGCCGCGACCCATGCGAGTGCGGCCAGCGGCAGCACCTGCCGGGCCATGGTTCCGAATCGCATGCCGTTTCCTCCCTTTGCTTGTTGTCGGCGGGTTGCGTCGTGTCTAACCGGTTCCGCGGTTCACCGTCCACTTGTCGATCGCGACCGCGCCCACGATCACGGCGCCGATCATCAGCTCCTGCACGAACGGCGAGATGCCCATCAGGATCAGCCCGTTGCGCAGCACGCCGACGATCAGCACGCCGAGGATGGTGCCGGGGATCGTGCCCTCGCCGCCGGAGAGCGAGGTGCCGCCGATGATCGTCGCGGCGATCACGTCGAGCTCGAGGCCGAGGCCGGTTTGTCCCGCCTGCGCGCTCGGCAGGAAGGCGAGACTGAGCATGCCGGCGAAGGCGCAGAGCACGCCGAGCAGCATGAAGGCGGCGATCCGCACCCGCTCGACCGAGATGCCCGAGACGCGCGCGGCCTTGGGACTGCCGCCGACCGCGAAGACGCGGAAGCCGAAATTCGTCAGCGACAGCACCCCCCAGCCGAGTGCGGCGACGATGACGAAGAACACGAGCTGCATCGGGATGGCGCCGAACAGGTGCCCCTGGCCCATGGCGAAGAAGGCGGCGAGCGCGCCGGGCGTGGCGCCGCTGCTGCGATCGACGGTGACCGGGCTGCCATTGGTCAGGATCAGCGCCGCGCCGCGCACCACGCTCAGCATGCCGAGGGTCGCGATCAGCGACGGCAGCCGCCCGTAGGTCGAGAGCAGGCCGTTGACCAGCCCGATCGCCAGGCCGCAGAGCAGGCCGACGCCGAGCGCCGGCGCGAGCGGCCAGCCCTGGTCGATCAGCATGCCGCAGGCGAGCCCGCTCAGCGCATAATTCGATCCGACCGACAGATCGACGTCGCCGCAGGTGAGCACGAAGGTCATGCCGACCGACATGATCCCGAGCAGCGAGATCTGCCGGCCGATGTTCAGCAGGTTCAGCGTGGTGAGGAACCCGTCGGTGGCGACCGCGAGGAAGGCGCACATGACGACGAGCGCCAGCGCGACGCCGATCTCGCGGGCGCGCAGCAGCCGGTCGAGCCGGGCGCGGACCGCGCTCGCCGGGCCGCCCATCGCAGCCGGCCCCCGGGCCAACCCCTTGTCGGGGACGGTGTCCGAACCGCGCGTGACCGGCAGATCCACCTGGCTCAGGCCACTTTCAGGAAGCTGCCGGCCGGGACGGTGACCAGCGCCTCGTAGTTCCCGTACTCGCGCACGCGCTTGAACGGCGCGTTCTCGACCGCGTTGTAGGAACAGATGTAGCCCCACCGATGCGTCCCGCTGCGGTTGGCATCGGAACGGTGCAGCAGGTTGCCGTGGAAGACCAGCGCATCGCCGGCGTCCATCTCGACATACGCATGTTCGAAGCGCTTCAGCGCCGCTTCCAGGTGCTCGCTCTCGACATTGGTCTGGCCGTCCTCGCGCACGTGGTTCAACCGCCCGAGATGGTGCGAGCCTTTCAGCACCTGCAGGCAGCCGTTTTCCCGCGTCGATCTGTCGAGCGCGAGGTAGATGCTCATCATGTCCGGCGCTAGGCAGCCGTAATTGTACCAGTAGCCGAAATCCTGGTGCCATTCCCAGGCGCCGCCTTCGCCGGGCTGCTTCATCGTCATCTTGTGGCTGTAGAGATAGACCGGCTTGCCGACGGTCGATTCCGCCAGGCCGGTCAGGCGCTCGTCGCGCGCCAGCAGCCCGTATTTGTCGTCCTCGGCGCGGGTCCACATCTTCAGGAGGGTCTTGTTGCCCTCCTTGTCGCCTTTGGCCATCACCTCGCCGCGTGCCGCCTCCGCCTCGAGCTGCCGGCGCGCGTGGTCGCGGAAATCGGCGACTTCCGCCGGCGAGAGCAGCGACGAACGGATGAAGTAGCCGTCTGCGGCGTAGCGGGTCGTCTCCTCGGCGGTCGGCGTGAACATCGCGATCCTCCTGCCGGGCCGATCCGGCCCGTCCGCTCGCAGTTTTGTCCGAAACGTGCGCCCGCCGGTCCGGCGATGCGGTCGGCGGCGACGCGCTCCGGCCTCCGGAT
>DATJSJ010000017.1:0-11300 GCA_035504175.1 Acetobacteraceae bacterium | reverse complement strand
CCAGGCGATCTCGACCGCGCCGGGCATCAGCACGGCGAGGAACACCGCGGCCTTCAGGGCCGAGAAGCGGCCGGCCCGGTCGCGCCACGGGCCGGGGATCGGGAATTGCCGCCGGGTCTGCCGCGGCGGCGCGGCGCCGCCCGCTACCTGGCGCGGCAGCACCCCGAGCGCCCCGGCCGCATTCGCCTCGTCGCCCTGCATCACTTGCGCCCCGATCATCATTCCGTACCTACCCGCCTCGGCCCGCGTCGGATGCGGCCCTAAGAAAGCCAGTCATCACCATCGCGTCAGAGCGAACCGGGCCGCCTGAATGGCGGACCCGCGAAGGCCGCCACGACGCCCGGCCCCGATCCACCCCGCTTACGTGGGCTCGCCACGACCGGTTACCCGGACGCCGTTCCGCCTGTGATGCAACGCACACCGGGCCTCAGGCACGCGCAGCGGGGTTCGCCCCGGATCGGCAGGCGCGCCGCCCGCGGAAGGCCATCGCAAGGCAGGCATCCGAGACACTTGCGCCTACGGCTTGCGTTCCCAGCCGCGCGGCCCTTGCTGCCAGTAGCTGAGGGCGTGGCCGGCGGCACGGGCGGCGGACCAGCGCGTCCGGGCGGCGGCGACCGCCTCGGTGCTCGCGCCATCGAACAGGTCGAACACGCGTTCGAAAACCTCCAGCCGGCGGCTGCTCATGCCGTCGAGCAGGAACAGGAAGCGCGCACCGTTGGGCGGTCCCTCCTCGCCGACATCCTGATCGGTGAGCCAGATCGGCTGCAGATCGGCATGGCCGGTGCGGCCGGTGCCGTGCGGCAGCCAGTCGGGCTCGGGGCAAAGCCAGAGCGCGTCATCGAGCGCCGCAACCCGCTCGGCGCCGCCGCATAGCACAAGCGCGCGCTGTCCGGCGGCCAGCGTGCGTCCCAGCAGCAACGGCAGCGCCGCGTCCGGACCGGTGCGGGTCAGGTGGTAGAAGCCGATTTCAGCCATGTGCGTCCCGCATCGGACCCGGACGTCGCGACCGCTGACGGACGGCTCGGCCGCGCCGCAGCGACGCGAGGCGGCAGACCGACGGGTCGGGTCGGGTCACGGCGTCGCCCGGCGGTCGGTCACTCCTCGCAATGCTCCGCCACCAGCCGGTCCAGCAGCCGCACGCCGAATGCCGTCGCGCCTTTCGGTGCGCAGGCGGCGTCCTTGGTCGCCCAGGCCATGCCGGCGATGTCGAGATGCGCCCAGGGGACGTCGTTGGTGAACCGCGCCAGGAACTGCGCTGCGGACACCGCGCCGGCGGGCCGGCCGCCGACATTCTTCATGTCGGCGATCTCGGATTTCAGCAGCTTGTCGTATTCCTCGCCGAGCGGCATGCGCCACAGCTTCTCGCCGGTCGCCGTGCCGGCGGCGAGAAGCTGCTGCGCCAGCGCCTCGTCGCTGGCGAACAGGCCGGCATGCTCATGCCCCAGCCCGACGATGATCGCGCCGGTCAGGGTGGCGAGGTCGACCATGAAACGTGGGCGGAATGTCTCCTGCGCGTACCACAGCACGTCGGCAAGCACGAGCCGCCCCTCGGCGTCCGTGTTGATCACCTCGACGGTCTGGCCGGAATAGGTCTTCACCACGTCGCCCGGCCGCTGCGCCGATCCGGAGGGCATGTTCTCGACCAGCCCGACCAGTCCGATCGCGTCGACCTTCGCCCGCCGCCCGGCCAGCCCTGCCATCAGGCCGATCACGGTTCCGGCGCCGGCCATGTCCCATTTCATGTCCTCCATCCCGGCGGCGGGCTTGATGCTGATGCCACCGGTGTCGAAGGTGACGCCCTTGCCGATGAAGGCGACCGGTTGCCGCGCCGCGCCGCCGCCCGACCCGGCACCATGCCACTGCATCACCACCATGCGCGGCGGATTGACGCTGCCCTGCGCCACGCCGAGCAGCGCCCCGAAGCCGAGCCGCTCCATCTCGGCCGGTCCGAACACCTCGATCTGCAAGCCAAGCGTGCGCAGCGCCTCGCAGCGCTCCGCCATGACGGCCGGCGTCAGGACATTCGCCGGCTCGCTGACCAGATCGCGCGTCAGGAACACCCCGTCTGCGACCGGACGCGCCGCATCCCAACCGCGTGCGGCTTCCGTCGCCTCCCGGGTCAGCACCGCGAGCCGCGCGAGGCGTGGCTTGTCCTCCGGTTTCTCCCTGGTGCGATATTTGTCGAAGCGATAGCTGCGCAGTGCCGCCCCCAGCGCCGCCGAGACCGCCTGCGCCGGGCTGAGCCCATCCGCGACCAGCGTCGCCGACACGTCCTGGGCCAGTGCCGCCGCCGCGTGACCGCCCGCCTCCTCGAGCGCGTGCGGGGTGAGGTCGGCCGACCGGCCGAGCCCGACCGCGACGATACGGGTGACTTCGCCGCCACCGGCAAAAACCGGGGCGAGCATGGTCGCGGTCTGGCCCTTGCGGCCGGTGAAGCGCGCCGCCCCGAGTGCGCGGGTCAGCGCGCCGCCGGTCGCCTCATCCGCCGCCCGCCACAGGCCGCCCGGCGTCGCCTCCTCCGCGATCAGCAGGGCGATGCCGCCGGAGGTCGGAAGGACAGGTTCGGCGAAGGCGATCTCCAGCATGGCGTCACTCCTGCATCCGTCGTGGCGAGGATAGCAGCCGGTCCCGGCTTTGCCAGAAGCGGCACGCTCCGGTATCAGAGGCCATGACGGACGCAGAGTTGCTTGCCCTCGCTGCCGACCTCGCCAGGCGTGCCGGCGCGGTGATTCTCGCGGTCCGCGAGCGCGGTTTCGAGACGTTGCGCAAGGCCGACGCCTCGCCGGTGACCGAGGCCGACCGCGCCGCGGAGGCAGTGATCGTCGCCGGGTTGCGTGAGGCAACGCCGGACATGGCGGTGGTGGCCGAGGAGGAAATCGCCGCGGGCCACCTGCCGGATTGCGGCGAGGCGTTCTGGCTGGTCGATCCGCTCGACGGAACCAAGGAATTCGCCGGACTGCGGGACGATTTCTGCATCAATATCGGGCTGGTGCGGCGTGGCAGGCCGGTGCTGGGCATCGTCGGCGCGCCGGCGCGCGGCGAGATGTATGGCGGAATCGTTGCCACCCGGCAGGCCTGGAAGCGCGACGCCGCCGGCGAACACTCCATCGGGACCCGCGAGGCGCCGGAGGAAGGGCTGGCCGTCCTGGCCTCGCGCAGCCACGCCAATGACGCGCGGCTTGCCGAATTCCTCGCCGGTCGGAAGGTCGCCGCGATCGGCAATATCGGCTCGGCGCTGAAGTTCTGTCGGGTGGCCGAGGGTGCCGCCGATCTCTACCCCCGCTTCGGCCGGACCATGGAGTGGGACACGGCGGCGCCGCAGGCGGTGCTGGAAGCGGCCGGGGGCAGCGTCCGCACGCTGGACGGCGGGCCGCTCGGCTATGGCAAGCCGGGCTGGGAAAATCCGCACTTCATCTGCCGCGGCCGCCCCGACGGCGCGGAGTGAATTCGCGCGCCGCCGCCGCGTCCCTCGCATGACCGAGCGCCTGGCGGCCGACAGCGCCGGCATCGACCGCGCCGCCGCCCTGCTGTGCGCCGGCGCGCTGGTCGCCTTCGGCACCGAGACCGTCTACGGGATCGGCGCCGACGCGACCGACGACCGGGCGGTGGCGGCGCTCTTCGCGGCGAAAGGCCGACCGCGCTTCAACCCGCTGATCTGCCACTATGCCGATGCCGAGGCGGCGTGGCGCGACGTGGTGCCGGACGAGCGGGCGCGCCGCGTCGCGGCGACGTTCTGGCCGGGACCGCTGACGCTGGTGCTGCCGCGGCGAGCCGCGAGCGGCGTCAGCCTGCTCGCCGGCGCCGGGCTCGATACCCTGGCCGTCCGGGTGCCGGCGCATCCGGCCGCACGGGCGCTGCTGCGCGTCGTCGCCCGGCCGGTCGCGGCGCCCTCGGCGAACCGCTCGGGCGGCGTCAGCCCGACGAGTGCGGCGCACGTGCTGGCCGAGCTCGGCGGCCGCATCGCCGCGGTGCTGGATTGCGGACCCTGCCGGGTCGGCGTCGAATCCACTGTACTCGATCTGAGCGCTGCGCCGCCGGTGCTGCTGCGTCCGGGCGGCATTACTGCCGAAGCGCTCGCCGCCCTGCTTGGTCCGCTGGCCACCGCTCCGGCGGGCGATTGCGTGGCGCCGCGCGGTCCGGGACTGCTCGCATCGCATTACGCGCCGTCGCTGCCGGTACGGCTGGAAGCCGCGACGGTCGCCGAGGATGAGGCACTGCTCGCCTTCGGCCCCGCACTCCCGGGGGCCGGGACGGTGTTCAATCTGAGCGAGGCAGAAGATCTCGCCGAGGCCGCGGCACGGTTGTTCGCCGGACTCCGGACGCTCGATGCGGAGGGAGTGTGGCGCGGCCTGCGCCGCATCGCCGCAATGCCGGTCCCGGCGCATGGTTTGGGAGCCGCGATCAATGATCGGCTGCGCCGCGCCGCCGCGCCACGCGGTCCAGGCTGACAGTCCGCCCAGCAGACGTTCCCGTCCGCCGCTCCGGGCAGGTCTTCTTCCTGGCGCGACCCATGGATCGGACGCCGGAATCGAATTCGCCCCAGGCGCCGGTTCCGCGTCAGCAAACGGCCGACGGCAACATGCTTTTCTCCGACGGCAAAGCTCGATCTTCTGCCCCGCTGTGTTACAGCGTTCCCCGCGACGCGGCTTTGGGCCGGAGGCGAATCCTGGATCGGGGGCAGAGACGGCATGGTGAAAGCGGGCAGCAAGCACAGTGCATGGAAAATCGCGGCCGTGCCGCTGATTGTCGCCGGCAGTCTTGGTCTCGCCGCCTGTCAGCGCGCCGGATCGGCCGCTCTCGTGGCACGGACCACACCCGGCGCAAGCCAGGCGGCCACTGCGCCGTCGCCGATGCCGCCACCCGATGCATGCGCCGACGATCTGACGGCCACGCTGCGCAACGGCGTGGTGGTGCGCTTCCAGGGTGCGGCACCGGATCACCCGGCGCTCTGCGTGCAAAGCTGGAACGGACGGGAGCACCGCTACGTGCTCGGATTCTGGGGCTCCGGCCGGGCGCGTGCCGCCACGCCAGGGGAGCAGCAGGCGATCCGCACCGCCCTGAGCGGGCCGATCGGCACCAAGGCCTCCTTCCGCATGCATAGCGGTGACCGGCGCCTGGCGCTGTGGAACCGCGCCACCATCACCCATGTCGGCAATGCCGAGATCTCGATCGATGGCCGGCCGCGCCCATCAATCGCCCTGCGCGTCGAACGCCATGATGCGCTGCACCGGCCAGGCGCGGACGCGGAATCGATGATCTGGATCGACTGCGCCACCGGCATACCGTTGCGCAAGGAGATGGTGGTGCAGAGCGAAGAAGGCACCGAACGCTACACCACCTGGGAGATCCGCTCGCTCGAATCGTCCGGCGACACCTGACGCGCGCGGCGCGGCGGCGCCGGGCAGGGCGGCATCGCTGCCGCCGAAGTCCGCAATCGAGGGATATGCAGCGTGCGGTGCGGCCAGATGGGCCGGGCTCGGCCGCCGTGGCAGGCCGGCCCGGAGCCGGTGATCAGCGGATGATGTTGCGGCCGCGCAATGCCTCGATCACCCGGTCGGCCAGCACCTCCGGAACCGCCTCGACCGTGCGCAGATGGATCTCCGGCGTGAGCGGCGCTTCGTACGGCGCGTCCACGCCGGTGAAGTTCCGGATCAGCCCGGAATAGGCCTTCTCGTACAGCCCCTTCGGATCGCGGCGCCGGCACTCCTCGATCGGCGTGTCGACGAACACTTCCAGGAACTCGCCATCACCGATCCGCTCGCGCGCCGCGTCACGCTCGGCGCGGTACGGCGAAATGAAGGAGACCAGCACGATCAGCCCGGCATCGACGAACAGCGCCGCCGCCTCGGAGACGCGGCGGATGTTCTCGACCCGGTCCGCCTCGGTGAAGCCGAGATCGCGGTTCAGCCCGTGCCGGATGTTGTCACCGTCGAGCACGTAGGTGTGCTGACCCTGGGCGTGCAGCTTGCGCTCGACCAGGTTGGCGATGGTCGATTTGCCGGACCCCGAGAGACCGGTGAACCAGATCACCGCCGGTTGCTGGTCCTTGAGCCGCGCCCGCGCCGCCCGGTCGACGTCGAGATCCTGCCACGTGAGATTGGTCGCCCGGCGCAGGGCGTAGTCGATCATGCCGACGCCGACCGTGGCGTTGCTCACCCGATCGATGATGATGAAGCCGCCGAGATCGCGGCTTTCAGCATAAGGCTCGAAGGCGACCGGCAGGGTCAGGCCGAGATTGACCACGGCGACATCGTTCACGCGCAGGTCGGTGGCAGAGAGTTTTTCATGCGTGTTGATGTCGATGCGGTGCCGGATGCGGGTGATCGATCCGGGCGCCGTGCGGGTGCCGAGCTTGAACAGGTAGGTGCGGCCCTGCAGCATCGGGCTTTCGTTCAGCCAGACGACGTGCGCCTGGAACTGGTCGGCCATCGCGACCGGCGCCTCGCCGGCGGCGAGCACGTCGCCGCGGGAGATGTCGATCTCGTCGGCCAGCGCCAGGGTGACGGCATCGCCGGCCGAGGCTTCATCCAGGTCGCCGTCCATCGTGACGATGCGCGCGACGGTCGTGGTGCGGCCGGAACTCGCCACCGCGACCACGTCGCCGGGTTTGACCGTGCCGGCCGCGATCGTGCCGGAGAAGCCGCGGAAATCGAGATCGGGCCGGTTGACCCATTGCACCGGCATGCGGAACGGCGCCAGCGCCAGATCGTCGCCGATATCGACCGTCTCGAGATGTTCGAGCAGGCTCGGCCCGTCATACCAGGGGGTACGATCGCTGCGGGTCAGCACGTTGTCGCCGTAGCGGGCGGAGAGCGGGATCGCGACCAGCGACTGGAAGCCGAATTCGGCGACGGCGTGTTCGTACTCGGCGCGGATCGCCTCGAACCGCGCCTGGTCGAAGCCGACCAGGTCGATCTTGTTCACCGCCAGCACGACGTGGCGGATGCCCATCAGGCTGGCGATGAAGGAATGCCGCCGCGTCTGGGTCAGCACGCCGTTGCGCGCATCGACCAGCACCACGGCGAGCTCGGCGTTGGAGGCACCGGTCGCCATGTTGCGGGTGTACTGCTCGTGGCCCGGCGTGTCGGCGACGATGAAGCGCCGCCGGTCGGTGGTGAAGAAGCGGTAGGCGACGTCGATCGTAATGCCCTGCTCGCGCTCCGCCTCCAGCCCGTCGACCAGTAGCGCGAAATCGATGTCGTCGCCGGTGGTGCCGTGCTTGCGCGAGTCGCGCTCGAGGCTCGCGAGCTGGTCCTCGAAGATCAGCTTGGTGTCGTAGAGCAGCCGGCCGATCAGAGTCGACTTGCCGTCATCGACGCTGCCGCAGGTCAGGAAGCGCAGCGTGCCGATGCGGCGCTGGGTCTCGAGATAGGCCGCGAGGGCGGCCGCGCCGTCGGTCTGCGCCGCCGGCTGCTGGCGGTCGGTGAGCGCGTTGCCGTCCATCAGAAATACCCCTCGCGCTTCTTCTTCTCCATGCTGTCCTTCTCGTCGCGGTCGATCAGCCGGTTGCCGCGCTCGGAGGTGCGGGCGGTGAACATCTCGGTGACGATTTCGGGCAGCGTCGCCGCGGTGCTCTCGACCGCACCGGTCAGCGGATAGCAGCCCAGCGAGCGGAAGCGCACCATCCGCAGCTGCGGCTGCTCGCCGGGATGATAACGCATGCGGTCGTCATCCGGCACGATCAGGCTGCCGTCGCGTTCGACGACCGGCCGCTCGGCCGCGAAATACAGCGGCACGATCGGGATCTCCTCCAGCATGATGTACTGCCAGATGTCGAGCTCGGTCCAGTTGGACAGCGGAAACACCCGGATCGACTCACCCTTGTTGATGCGCCCGTTGTAGAGGCGCCAGAACTCGGGCCGCTGGTTCTTCGGATCCCATTCCTGGTTGGCGGTGCGGAACGAGAAGATCCGCTCCTTGGCGCGGGATTTCTCCTCGTCGCGGCGGGCGCCGCCGAACGCCGCATCGAAGCCGTGCAGCGCGAGGGCCGCCTTCAGCGCCTCGGTCTTCATGGCATGCGTGTAATAGGGGCCGTGGTCGAACGGGTTGACCCCTTCCGCACGCGCCGCCTCGTTGGTGTGGACCAGCAGGCGCAGCCCGAGCGCGCGCACCGTCTCGTCGCGGAACTCGATCATCGCCCGGAACTTCCAGCGCGTGTCGATGTGCAGCAGCGGAAACGGCAGCGTCGACGGATGGAACGCCTTCTGCATCAGCCGCAGCAGGACGGAGGAGTCCTTGCCGATGGAGTAGAGGAACACCGGCGCCCGGCACTCCGCCACCACCTCGCGGATGATGTGGATGCTCTCGTTTTCCAGGCGCCGGAGATGCGAGGCGCGATCGGACATGCACAACCCTCTGGCAACATTCAGGCCGGCCCGGACGCATTCGCTCCCGGTGCCCGAATAAACGTCCCTTTACGTAGGCGCAAACCCCCGCCCGCCGCAACCGTGTCACTCAGACCGCGGCATGTGACGCCGTATGGCAGGCGGGCGGCGCCATGCGCTGATGTGGGGACGAGTTCCCGCCGGGTCAAAATCAGGTTACAAGGCATGCATCCGGTCAGGGATGGGCTCAGCCGTGCTCCGCGTGGCTTACGCTAGACATTTCAATCCAGTAGCGGCCGTCACTCAGTGCGTGTCCGCATTGGGCGACGTCAAGCCGCTGATGCTGCTTGTCTTCTGTGGCGGGAAGCACGATCCGCAACCGGTGCTCGGAGCGCTGCGCGCCAGCTTTGGCGATGTGCCGCTGGTTGGCGGCTCGGCAGCCGGCGCGATCTGGAACCACGGCTGCGGCTACAGCGGCCTGGAGGTCGGCATCGCCGCCTTCCTGCACGACAGCGTGGTGCCAGAGATCCGACTGACCACCGACCTCGACCGCGACGAGGTCGCCGCCGGCAAGGCGCTCGGTCGCAGTGTCGCCGAGACCGCGGCCGAGAACGCCGTGGTCCTGCTGTTCTTCGACAGCGTCGCCCGCAACCCGCCGCTGCGCCTGCATTTCGCGAGCTCGATCGTCGAGGGGTTCCAGGAGGGGCTTGGCAGCCACCCCGTCACCCTGATCGGCGGCGGCCTGCTCACCGATCTCAACCTCTCCGACGGCTGGGTGTTCGACGGTGCCGGCATCCGCAAGCATGCGGCGATCGCACTGGTGTTCCCGCCCCGCGTCCATGCCGAGACGGTGGTGCTGCACGGCTGCCGGCCGGTCAGCACCTTCATGGAGATCACCCGGATCGAGGGGGCCGAGGTGTTCGAGCTGGATGGCCAGCCGGCATTGGCCGCGATCAAGGAGAAGCTGCCGCATCTCGAGCTCACCGAGGAGAACTCGAATCTGTCGCTCATCGCCACGCTGGGCGAAAAGCAGGGCGACCCCTTCGCCCCATATGATGAAAATGCCTATGTCAACCGCCTCATCCTGAACTACGATCGTACCCGGGGCTCAGTGACGCTGTTCGAGCCCGATTTCCGCCGCGGGACGCGGGTTCAGATCATGTCGCGCGACAATTCGCTGATGCTCGACTCTGCCCGCAATGGCGTGAAGGTGATCAACGATGCCGCGCGTGCGCGGGACTGCCTGATGGGGCTCTACATCGACTGCGCCGGCCGGGCCAGCGCCCGCAGCGGCGCCCCGGTCGAGGAGGCGGACCTGGTGCGGCAGGGGTTTGAGCCGAGCGTGCCGCTGCTCGGTTTCTACTCGGGCGTCGAGGTGGCGCCCTTCCAAGGCTACAGCCGGCCGCTCGACTGGACCGGCGTCCTGACGGTGCTGCGACGCCGGCCGTGAGCAGCCGCTCGGTCCATAACCCCGCTCAGCTGGAGCGGGAGCTCAGCTATTATCGGCGCGAGTGCAATGATCTCGGCGCGCGCCTGCTGCGGCTGCAGGAGGAGCAGAGCACCTCCTTCCGCGAGGCACGCCGCAGCCGCACCGTCGCCAAGCTGATCCGCGAGGCGTACCGGCTGGGCGACATCGACGGCAGCCCGCAGGATGTCGGCGGCCCGATGCTGGAAATCGTGGTCGATAACGCGATGTGCGACCGTGCCGGGCTGATGCGCGAGGAGCCGCGCGGCAGCGGCCGCTTCGTGATCACCCATGCGATCGGACTCACCGAAGCGCGGATGCGCGAGGCGGCGGCGATCCTGAACCCGCCGAGCTTCGGCTACAGCACCGGCGATGCCGAGACCGACCGGCCACTCGCGCCAATGGTCGAGGTGCTGCAGCTTCCCTTCGTCCTCTGGGCCTATGACCAGGCGGCCGGCCAGGCCCTGGTCATCGGCAACCGCTCGGAGAGTAATGTCAGCCGCCCCTTCGAGGCGGGCGATCAGGAACTGATCGAGGGCGCGCTGTCGGTTTATCTCGACGTGCTCTACCGCAAGGAGGCGGAGGCGCAGCTGCGTCTCGCGAAGCAGGCGGCGGAGCAGGCGGCGGCGGCCAAGGTCGCCTTCGTCGCCTCGCTGCGCCAGGCGCTGGACGCACCGCTTTCGAGCGTTCTCGGCATCGCCGAGCAGATGACGGCGATCGATGCGATGCCGCTCGACGAGCGCGAGCGGGCGCAGCTCGTGGCGGAGATGCGCGGCTCCGCCGACGCGATCCGGGCGGTGATCGACGATGCGGCGCTGATGTCGCGCGACGACGGCACGCCGCCGATCCTCGACGTCTCATGGACCGGCGTCGATGACGCGATCCGCGCCGCGGTGCGCGCCGTCTACCCGGTCAGCGTGCGCGAGGAGGTCGAGATCAAGCTCAGCCTGCCGCGGCGGCGCGCGGCGATCTGCGTCGATCGCGGCAAGCTGCACGAGGTGCTGAGCCGGCTGATGGTCAGTGCCGTGCGCGCCTCGCTCTCCGGTGGCAATATCCGCGTCTCGGCCGAGCGGCACAGCAACGGAGCGCTGGTGATCGAGATCCAGGCGATGTCCTCGGGTCTGCTGCCGGAATCGATCGCGAGCTCGCTCGGCCTGTCCTGGGATCTGCCCGGCGCCGCGCCGCCGCCGGCGAATGACGATCCGGAGCGCTGGCTGCCGCAGGCGCGGCGGGTGATCGAGGCGCATGGCGGCACGCTGATCATCGACATGCTGCCGGCGACCGGCTCGCTCGCCAAGCTCACCCTGCCCGCCAGCATCACCCGCGACGAGCGCTAGAGCCGTTTCAGGCTGACTGTCTCAGCCTGAAACGGTAGCCGGGGCAAAACGCCGGGCAAAGGGCGTTAGGCTGGCTGTCCGCGGCATCGGATGAGATCGGCAAGTCCGGGCACCTCGGCGCACCCGGCGACGCCGAGCCTGTCTCCGAGATAGTCCCAGAAGCCGATGCCGAGC
>DATJSJ010000016.1:0-16758 GCA_035504175.1 Acetobacteraceae bacterium | reverse complement strand
TCATCGGTCTCTGCGCAGCGCGGCGGCGGCATTTTCGGCGGCCCGCACTATTCCGCGGCGAAGGCCGGCGTGCTCGGCCTCGCCAAGGCGATGGCCCGGGAGCTGGGACCGGACGGGATCCGCGTCAATTGCGTCACGCCGGGTCTGATCCAAACCGACATCACGGGCGGGAAGCTCTCCGACGAGATGCGAACCGACATCCTCAAGGGCATCCCGCTCAACCGTCTCGGCGATGCGGCCGACGTCGCCGGCGCCTTTCTGTTCCTCGCCTCCGACCTCGCGGCCTACGTCACCGGCGCGGTGATCGACGTGAACGGCGGGATGCTGATCCATGGCTGAGACCCCGCCTGCCCAGCGCTCGAACGTCTCGCTGGCGCAGCGCGCCTGGCGCATCCGCCGCAACGCGCTGCGCATGGCGGCGGTGCAGGGACAGGGCTACATCGCCCAGGCGCTCGGCGTCGCGGACGTGCTCGCGGTCAGCTACTTCCACGCGCTCCGCCACCGCGCGGACGATCCGCACTGGGAGCAGCGCGACCGCTTCCTGCTCTCGACCGGACATTACGCGATCGCGCTCTACGCCGCGTTGATCGAGGCGGGCATCGTCCCGGACGCCGAGCTGGAGACCTACGGCTCCGATGACAGCCGCCTGCCGATGTCCGGCATGGCGTCGTACACGCCCGGCATGGAGATCAGCGGCGGATCGCTCGGCCAGGGCCTGACCATCGCGGTCGGGATGTGCCTCGGCCTCCGTCGCAAGGCGTCCGACGCCTTCGTCTACAATCTCCTCTCCGACGGCGAGCTGAACGAGGGCGCGACCTGGGAGGCCGCGCTGTCGGCGGCGCACTGGAAGCTCGACCGGCTCATCGCCCTGGTCGACGTCAACAACCAGCAGGCCGACGGCCCGTCGACGCAGATGCTGAACTTCGAGCCGCTGGCGGACAAGTGGCGCGCCTTCGGCTGGCATGTCCAGCGCGTCGATGGCAACGACATCCCCGCCCTCGTCGCCGCCTTCGACGCGGCCCGCGCCGCGACCGAAAGACAACCGCGGGTGATCCTCTGCGACACCCGGATGGGCCGCGGCGTCGGCTTTCTCGAGCAGCGCGAGAAAACCCACTTCATCCGCGTCGATCCGCATGAATGGGACCTGGCGCTCGATGCGCTCGGGGGGATGCCGGCATGAGCCCGGGCAAGCCGCGTCTGACGACGTCTGCGATGATCGCCTCGCTGGCCGCCGAGGGCCAGCGCACGCAGCCGGCACCGTTCGGCCACGCGCTCGCGGTCCTGGCGCAGAGCCGCCCGGATATCGTCGGCATGACCGCCGATCTCGCCAAATACACCGATCTGCACGTCTTCGCGGCCGCGCATCCGGACCGGTTCTACCAGATGGGCATGGCGGAGCAGCTTCTGATGGGCGCGGCCGCGGGCATGGCGCGTGAGGGGTTCGTGCCATTCGTCACCACCTATGCGGTGTTCGCGTCGCGCCGCGCCTATGATTTCATCTGCCTCGCGATCGCCGAGGAGAACCTGGACGTCAAAATCTGCTGCGCCCTGCCCGGCCTGACGAGCGGCTACGGGCCGAGCCACCAGGCGACCGAGGATCTGGCGATCTTCCGCGGCATGCCCAATCTCACAATCGTCGATCCGTGCGATGCGCTCGACGTATCCCAGGCGGTGGCAGCGATCGCGGCGCATCGCGGCCCGGTCTATATGCGGCTGCTGCGCGGCCAGGTGCCCCTCGTGCTGGACGAGTACGACTACCGCTTCGAGCTCGGTCGGGCGAAGCTGCTGCGCGATGGCAGCGATGTGCTGATCGTCTCGACCGGCATCATGACGATGCGCGCGCTCGAGGTGGCGGAGGCGTTGCGCCGCGACCGGATCGGCGTTGCCGTGCTGCATGCGCCGACCGTCAAGCCGCTGGACGAAGCTGCCATCCTCGACCATGCGGCGCGGCCAGGCCGCATCGTGGTGGTGGCGGAGAACCATGCCGTGTGCGGCGGCCTGGGCGAGGCGGTGGCCGCGACGCTGCTGCGCGCCCGTGTCGCCCCGCCGTTCCACCAGGTCGGGCTGCCGGACGCCTTTCTGGCGGCCGGCGCGCTGCCGACGCTGCACGATCGCTACGGCATTTCTACGGCCGCCCTCGCCCGACGCATCAAGGCCTGGCTGTAGCCGTGATGGCCGATGCGGCGACCCTGCTGCACGCCGAGGGCGTCCACAAGAGCTACGGGGCGACGCAGGTGCTGCGCGGCGTGCAGTTCGTGCTGGGTGCGGGTGAGATCCATGCCCTGCTCGGCGGCAACGGCGCGGGCAAGTCCACGCTCCTGAAGATCGCGACCGGCAGTGTCCGCCGCGATGCCGGCCGGCTTCTCTATCGCGGCCACGACACGGATACTGCGGAGGGTGCTGCCGCGCGCGATCGCGGCATCGCGGTGGTGCACCAGGAAATGGCACTGCTGCCGGACCTCTCCGTTGCCGAGAACATCCACCTGCCGCATCAGCGGCGCGGCGCCGCGCCGTTCCGGTCCCGCGAAGCCGCGCGACTCGCGACGGCGGCGCTCGCGCCGATCGACGCCAGTTTCGCGCAACGGGCGGTGCATCAGAAGGTCGCGGCGCTGACGCTGCACGAGCGGCAACTGGTGGAAATCGCCCGGGCGCTCAGCGCCGGCGCGGACGTGCTGCTGCTGGATGAACCGACCGCCAACCTGACCGCCGCCGAAACCGAGCGCCTGTTCGCCCTGCTGCGGCGGCTCGCCACCGAGCGCGGCATCGCCATCGTCTTCGTCTCGCACCGGATGCGCGAGATCCGCCAGATCGCCTCCGTCTGCACGATCCTGCGCGACGGGGTCAATGCGGTCAGCCGCATGCCGCTCGACTCGCTGAGCGATGCCGACATCGTCGCGGCGATGGGCCAGGCCACGGCAGCGGACACCGGCGTCGCCGCGCGCCCGGCCGCCGCAGCATCCGCCACGACGGGCTACGTGGTACGCCGCAACGACAATGCGCTCGCGATTCCGCCCGGTGGCATCATCGGCCTCGCGGGTGCGCCGGCCGGTCCGGAGCCGCTGATCGAGACGCTGATCGGAGCACGGGCGCATACCGGCTGGCAGGTCAGCCGCGACGGCACGCCGCTCGCGCTGCGCAGCCCGCGCGTGGCCGTGCGGCAGGGAATCGGCTTCGTGTCCGGCGACCGCAGCGGCAAAGGCCTGCTCGCAACGCTGCCGATCATCGACAACATGCTTGCGGCGGCCCGCGTGCGGCAAGGTCGTGTCGCCGTCCGGGGCGACGAGGTGCGCGAGGCGACCGGCCTGCTGCAGACGCTTCGGATCAAGGCGGCCTCTCTCTGGGGCCTGCCGGCGACGCTCTCGGGCGGCACGCAGCAGAAGCTCCTGATCGCCCGCTGGCTCAATCTCAAGCCCAGCCTTCTCGTGCTCGAGGAGCCGACGCGCGGCGTGGATATCGGCACCAAGCGCGACCTCTATGACCTGATGCGCCTGCTGGCCGCGGCCGGGACGGCCATCCTGTGGTGGTCGACCGAGTACGGCGAGCTGGTCGAGCTGTGCGACGCCGTGCTCGCCTTCGACTCCGACGGCAGGCCCACGGACCTCCTCCGCCGCCCCGACATCGATGAAACACGGCTCGCCCTGGCAACGGGTATGGTGGCATGAGCAAGCAGGCCGACGCGCTTCGCGTCACGGTGCCGACAGGCGCGGCGCCGGCACGTCATCCGCGCCTGCTCACGACCTATCGCACCGAAGCGGCGATCCTCCTGGCGATCGTGCTGCTCGAACTCGGCGTCGGCGCGATGATCCCGCAGGCGCTCAGCCGCGGCAATTTCGCCGATGTGGCGCAGGCGGCCGCGCCGCTGATCATCATGGCGGTCGGCCAGCTCCTGGTCGTGATCACCGGAGGGATCGACCTCTCCGTCGGCTCGGTGTTCTCGCTGACCGGCATGGTGACCGCGCTCGCCATGGCGTACGGGTTCGGCGGCGTCGGCAGCACGATCTGCGGCCTCGGCGTCGGGCTGGCGGTGGGGACGATCAACGGCCTGCTGGTGACCTTTGCCGATCTCGCGCCGTTCGTCGTGACCCTGATAACCTACGCCGCCGCCGGCAGTCTCGCCTTCATCGTCACCGCCGGCCACTCGATGCCGGTGCCGGATCAGAACTACTACCTGCTCAACTCCGGCATGCTGATCCCTGGCGTGGTGAACTTCGTGCTTTACTGCGTCGTGCTGACGATCGTGGTCGAGCTGGTGCTGCGCAAGGTCGTCGCCGGCCGCTGGCTCTATGCGATCGGCAGCAGCAGCGAGGCGTCGCGCCTGCTCGGCATTCCGGTGCGCGCGACACGCCTCTCGACCTACGTCTTGTGCAGCCTGCTCGCCTCATTCGCGAGCGTGCTCAGCCTCTCCTATATCAGCAATGCCGAGGCGACCGCCGGATCGAACCTGATGCTGCAGGCGATCGCTGCCGTGGTGATCGGCGGCGCGAGCCTGTTCGGCGGCACCGGTTCGGCGATCGGAGCCGTGCTCGGCGCACTCATGATCACGGTGATCCAGAACGGCGTCAACCTGATCGGCATCAACAGTTTCTGGCAAGGCTCCGTCACCGGGGTGGTGATCCTGGTGGCCGTGCTCATCGATCGGGTCGGCAAAGCCCGGCGATAATCATCACGCTTCAAGGGAGGAAACGAACGTGCGATCGAAATTCAAGTGTCTCCTTGCCGCGGCCGCGGCGACCCTGCTCGTCGCCGGCGGCGGCGCGCGGGCCGCGGACACCTACACCGTCGCCTACATCGCCCCCTCGCTCGACATTTCCTACTGGCAATGGGTGGCCTACGGGGTGAAGACCGAGGCGGCCAAGCTCGGCATGAAATACCTCGAAATGACCTCGGAGAACTCTCCGAGCACGCAGATGAACAACATCCGCACCGCCGTGACGCGTGGCGTCAATGCGGTGGTGATCGGCCCGGTGAGCTCCACCAGCACGCCGCCCGTGTTGCGGTTCCTGAAGGGGCACAACATCCCGGTCGCGTTCACCGGGATCGGCCCGGCCCCCGGTCAGACGGACTACACGTCTTCGGTGACCGCGAACAACTACGAGACCGGTGTCGCGGAGGGCAAGTTCATCTGCGACGCGGCGAAGCAGCTGGGCGGCAACAAGATCGGCATGCTGTCGCTGCCGCAGGACCGGGAGAACGCGCAGAAATACCTCAAAGGCGCGAAGGAGGCGTTCAAGGCCGAGGGCTGCGACCTGGTGCAGATCCTGCAGACGCACGGGCTGACGGTGACGGAAGCGGTCGCGCAGGCGAACGACCTGCTGACCGCGCATCCCGACATCAAGGGCATTTACGGCATGTATGACGAGGCCGCGACCGGTGCGGTCAAGGCGCTGCAGACCCGCGGCCTGATCGGCAAGATCGCGGTCGCGACCGCGGATGGCAGCCCCACGACGATCAAGCTGCTGCGCGACGGCGCGATCCAGGGGCTGTTCCTGCAGGAGGCGGTCGGACAGGGCGTCGACGCGACGCAGCAGGTCTACAACGCGCTGACCGGCAAGCCGGTGACGAAGGACCTGCCGCTGTCGGAGCCATTGGCGACCAAGGCGACGATCGACAGTCCGGAGACGCAGGCCAAGATCAAGCGCGTCTATCCGCCCTCGGCCGGCGCATTCTGATCAACGCGAACGGCGGCGGGGCAAAAGTCCCGCCCGCCGTTGCGTTTTCCGGCAGCGACGCGCAACGGGAGGACATCATGGCGCGGCAGATCTTTGCCTCGGGAGTGGGCGCACCGGAAGGCCCGATCAGCCTGCCCGACGGTTCGATGTACGTAACCGAAATGTCGGCCGCGACATGCTGCGTCACCCATCTCGACCCGCAGGGACGGCGCCGCATCATCCACAAGACCGGCGGACGGCCGAACGGGCTGGCGCTCGACGGCGACGGCTGCATCTGGATCGCCGAGGCGGTCCTGCGTGCCGTGATCTGCATCGATCCCGACGGGAAGGAGCGCGCTCGCATCGAGGGCGACGGGACCGAGCGGTTCCTGTTTCCCAACGACCTGGCCTTCGGCCCGGACGGCCAGCTCTACATGACGGACACCGGCATGGTCGCCGGCGACTTCATCACCGGCCAGAATTTCGTCGACAACTTCATGGACCTGCCCTGGGACGGACGGGTGTATCAGATCGATCCGAAGGCCCGCAGGGCGGTGCGGAAAATCGACAGCGGCATCCGCTTCACCAACGGGATCGCTTTCGATGCCAATCACGCCCTGTACGCCAACGCATCCTTCACCGGGGAAGTGTATCGCTACGACGTGTTCGGCGAGCGCCCGCCGCGCCGCGAATTGTTCGGCAACGTGCTCCAGCCGGATGACCGGCCCGGGTTCAAGGGACCCGACGGCATGAAATTCGGCGAAGATGGCTGCCTCTATTGCACCGTCTACGACCAGCAGAACGTGACCGTGCTCGGGCATGACGGCCGGGTGGTCGACCGCCTTTTGCTCGACGGCACGCAGCCGACGAATCTTGCGTTCTCTCGCACGGGTGCCGGCATCCTCGTGACCGAGGTGTCCAAGGGACAGGTTGAGGTCCTGCCGGCGCCCTGCCCGGGTCTGGGCCTGCATTATCCGAAGGTGCAAATCGGATAGCTCTGGCGCGGAGCGTCGGCCGCATCACCGATGCCGATCTGCAGGGCGTGCTCCATGAGCCGGCGGCGCGACTCGCGTGGCAGAAGCGTCACACCTCCACGCCCAGCTCCCGCCAGCGCCATGGTCGTGGCCGTCAGCCCGTGCCGGTTGCCTGACCAGTGAGGGGGGCGGCGCCGGGAACAGTCTGCCCGCACTGGTCTCCGCCGCCAGGCCGAGGCTAAGGTCCCGGGATCATGATTACCCTGTACTCCTACCCGAGTCTGTTTGGCGTGGCCGACAACAACGGCTACGGGCTGAAGGTGTTTGCCTTCCTGCGCCTCGTCGGTCTGCCTTTTTTGCACGAGCACGTTGTCGACACCTCGCAGGCGCCGCGCGGGCAGCTGCCCTACATCGTCGACGACGGCGCGACGATTGGCGACAGTGAGACCATCCTGGCCCATCTGATCACCAAGTATCGTCTGACCATCGAGGCGGCGTTGGGCCCGCGCGAGCGCAACCTCAATCTCCTCGTGCTTCGCCTGCTCGACGATCTCTATTGGGTCATGTCGTATTCGCGTTGGAAGGACGAGAGCTACTGGCCGGCGTTCCGCGCCGCGCTCATGCGCGAACATTCCGAGCTCTCCGAGGAAGCACTGGCCAAGGCACGTGAGTTCAACTTCCAGCGCTACTATTTTCAGGGGATCGGTCGGTTCGCGCCGGAGGCTGCGTACGCACGTGGTCTCGCCGATCTCGAGGTCCTCGCCGACCTCGTTCCGGCCGGCGGGTTCGTCCACGGTCCGGGCCCGACCAGTATCGACGCCGCAATCTACGGGTTCCTCGCCAACATCTGCTTTTATGAGATCGACACGCCGCTGAAGCAGTTCGCCGTGTCGCGGCACAATCTCCTCGGCCACTGCCTGGCAATGCACGACGCGGTCTCGTGGTCAAAGCCGAAGGACGGATGACCGTTCGGTAGCCCGCCGGCCGGACGGTGCGACCACAGACCGACGTTCTTTCCGGCCACAGACGCGGCCCGCGGCCGGTCGCCCGATTGCCGCTCCAGACAGGCGTTCAGCCGCCTGCCACATGAAAAACGCGACCCGCGCGGTTGGGCGCGGGTCGCGTTCGCGAGATGTCGCCAGGCGATGCCGGGCGGGACGGCCCGGGGGGGCCGGTTCAGGTATTCATCGCGTCGAAGAAATCCTGGTTCGTCTTGCTGTATTTCAGCTTGTCCAGCAAGAAGTCCATGCTGTCCATCGCCCCCATCGGATTGAGGATGCGGCGCAGCACCCACATCTTCGACAGCGTCGCCTTGTCGACCAGCAGCTCCTCCTTGCGGGTGCCCGACTTGGTGATGTCGATCGCCGGGAAGGTGCGCTTGTCGGACAGCTTGCGGTCGAGAATGATCTCGGAATTGCCGGTGCCCTTGAACTCCTCGAAGATCACCTCGTCCATGCGGCTGCCGGTGTCGATCAGCGCCGTCGCGATGATGGTGAGCGAACCGCCCTCCTCGATGTTGCGCGCGGCACCGAAGAAGCGCTTCGGCCGCTGCAGCGCGTTCGCATCGACGCCGCCGGTCAGCACCTTGCCGGAGGACGGCACCACGGTGTTGTAGGCGCGGGCGAGGCGGGTGATGCTATCGAGCAGGATCACCACGTCGCGCTTATGCTCGACCAGGCGCTTGGCTTTCTCGAGCACCATCTCGGTGACCTGCACGTGCCGTGTCGCCGGCTCGTCGAAGGTCGAGCTGATCACCTCGCCCTTGACGCTGCGCGCCATGTCGGTGACTTCCTCCGGCCGCTCGTCGATCAGCAGCACGATCAGGAAGACCTCGGGGTGGTTGGCGGCGATCGCGGTCGCGATGTTCTGCAGCATCACCGTCTTGCCGGTGCGCGGCGGGGCGACGATCAGGGCGCGCTGGCCTTTGCCGATCGGCGCGATCAGGTCGATCACCCGCGGCGTGAAGTCCTTGCCCGGACCCTTCGCCACCGACTGGAAGTTCTCGACCTCCATCTTCAGCCGCTCGTCCGGGTAGAGCGGCGTCAGGTTGTCGAAGTTGATGCGATGGCGGACCGCCTCGGGCGGCTCGAAATTGACCGTGTCAACTTTCAGCAGGGCGAAATACCGCTCGCCGTCCTTGGGCGCGCGGATCTGGCCCTCGACCGTGTCGCCGGTGCGCAGGCCGAAGCGCCGCACCTGCGAAGGCGAGACGTAGATGTCATCCGGTCCGGGCAGGTAGTTCGCCTCCGGCGAGCGGAGGAAGCCGAACCCGTCCGGCAGGATCTCGAGCGTGCCCTCGCCGTGGATCGCCTGGTCGTTCTCGGCCAGATTCTTCAGGATGGCGAACATCATGTCCTGCTTGCGCAGGGACGAGGCGTTCTCGATGTGCAGGGATTCGGCGTAGCTGAGCAGGTCTGCCGGGGATTTGGCCTTGAGCTCGGCGAGGTGCATGGGAATGCCCGAAGGAAAGGATGGCGATGTGCGGCTGGCGTCCGGCCGCGTGACCCGGTTCCGAAGCCGGCCCCAGGGCGCTGTCTTTCATGGAGGGAAATCCGGGGCGGCCGAAAGCCCGGCCCCGAAAACGCCGTCGGAACCTAAGCTCAGCGCCCGATTCGGTCAACAGGCAATTGGGTTCGGACGCACCGGGCGTCAAGGCCCCGGCGATCGCGACCGACCGGCGCCGCCTGTCCGGCCGGACCGGCAGCCGCGCCGGTTTATTCGCCGCGCCGCCTGCCCGAGGCGTCCACGGGCGTCGATTTGATCGATGTTCGCAACAATGCGCGATCCGTTGGCGGCGGTTCGGCCTGATCCACCCCTCCGGTGCATCATCGCCGGGGCGGGATGGGTCGCATTCCGTTGCGAAGGCCGGACAACGAGGCACGCCCCGGCCGAGGCCGCGGTTCGAGCCCGCGCCCCGGCGTTTCGGACTGCCCGCCCCGCCTGCCGCAACAGCCCGACGACACCCAAAGTGCGGGAACGGATCCGACGCTGGCGCCCGGCCGCCTCAGAACGGCCGCACCACCACCATCACCACGATCACGACCATGAGCACGGTCGGGACCTCGTTCATGATCCGGTAGAAGCGCTGCGAGCGTCCGTTGCGGTCCTCCGCGAAATCGCGCCGCCAGCGTGACAGCATGCCGTGAAAGGCCGACAGGGCCAGCACCGAGGCCAGCTTCACGTGCCACCAGCCCCATGACCAATTGATCAGACCCGGCGTCAACAGCAGCAGAATGCCGAACACCCAGGTCGCGATCATCGCCGGATTGACGATCTGCTTCAGCAGCCGGCGTTCCATCACCTTGAACCGCTCGCTGGCCTCGGATCCCGGTGCCACCTCGCAGTGATACACATAGAGGCGCGGCAGATAGAGCATCCCTGCCATCCAGCTTATCAGGGCGATGATGTGCAGCGCCTTGGTCCAGGGATAGAGCGCGGCCAGTGCCGGAACCGTCACGCCCGCACCCCGATCAGCGCCTCCGCATCGCCGCCCATCAGCGCCTGGAACAGCGGCGGCAGCTCGGCGAGCGAGCGCACCAGCCGGTCCGCCCCGGCCGCCAGCAGATCGTCGCCGCCGCCATGCGGCGCGAAGCCATAGCACGCCATTCCGGCAGCGACCGCTCCACGCACCCCGGGCAGGCTGTCCTCGACCACCACGCACTGGCCCGGTTCGACCGACGCCGCGGCGGCCGCTGCCAGGAACAAATCGGGCGCCGGCTTCGGGCGCCCGCCCAGCGCGATCACGTCGGTCGCACTGTGCACGCGCCCACGCACCGCCTCGGCGAGGCCGGCGCGGGCGAACTTCGCCGCCATCTCCGGATGCGAGGAATTCGACGCGATCCGCCAGTCGAGCCCGAGTGCCCCGGTCGCCCGCAGCACCGAGGCGGCGCCGCGCATCGGCTCCACCTCCCGCGCCAGGCGCGCCACCAGCCGCGCGACCAGCTCGTCCAGAAAGGCATCGCTCAGCGGCCCGACATGCGCCTCGATAATGGGCCGCATGTCCTCGATCGACATGCCGAGGAACAGGTGCAGGCATTCATCGGGCGAGACCGGCCAGCCGCGCCCGACCATCGCCTCCGCCACCACCCGGGCGGAGATCGGTTCGCTGTCGATGAGGACGCCGTCGCAGTCGAAGATCACCAGTCGCAGCGGTCTCAAACGGCAATCTCCGGGCTCTGGGCTGGCAGCGGCGGCGCCGGCCGCTTCGGCCGGGCGGCTTCGCGCGGCGGTGCAGGGACCGGCGTGGCGCCGGCGCGTAGAAACGGACAATCGCGATGCGGCAGCGGACAGGGCGCCCGTCCCTGCGCCTGGCACAGTCCGACGCCGCCAGCGACCGCACGGCGGACCAGTCCCGCCAGGGCGTCGATGAACGCCGCATCATCGTTCGGCGCCGGCGCGCGGAAGTAGCCCGGAACGCCGAGCCGCTCGCCCACCGCACGATACTCGACGTCGAGTTCGACGAGCGTCTCGGAATGCTCCGACACGAAGGCGATCGGCACGACCAGCACCGCGACCTTGTCATGCGCGGCACGCTCGATCGCCTGCTCCGTGCTCGGCTCGAGCCAGGCCTCCGGTGTCGCCCGCGACTGGTAGCAGATCGTCCAGTCGAGGTCGGGCTCGTCCAGCGCCGCCAGCACCGCAGCGACGGTCCGCTCTACCTGATACTGGTAGGGATCGCCGGCATCGACGATGCGCTGCGGCAGCCCGTGCGCGGAGAACAGCACCCTGAGCCCGACGCCGGCGGGCAGCGCGACGCGCGCCTCGGTCAGGCTGTGCCGCAGGATCGCCGCGGTCGCCGCGGCAAAGCCCGGATCGGAATGCCAGCAACACAACGTGGTGACTGGCCTCGCCAGTCCTGCCCGCGCCGCCGCGTCGCGCCACGCCGTCAGCGAGCTTCCCGTCGTGGTGGTCGAATACTGAGGATACAGCGGCAGCAGCAGCACATGGTCGGGATTGAACGCCCGTACCAGCCGCGCGGTCGCCAGACTGAACGGGTGCCAGTAGCGCATGGCGATGAAGCAGCGCGCCTCGACTTCCGGCGCCAGCGCCGCTTCCAGCGCGCGCGCCTGCGCTTCGGTCAGCTCCAGCAGCGGCGAGCGGCCGCCGAGCAGTGCGTAGTTCGCGGTCGCCGGCTTCACCCGTGCGCGGGCGATGATCCGCGCCAGCACCGGCCGGACGAAGAAGGGCACGCGCAGGATGGCCGGATCGCGAAACAGATTGAGCAGGAACGGCCGGATCGCTTCCGGCCGGTCCGGCCCACCCAGGTTGAACAGCACCACCGCCAAACGGCGCGGCAAGGGCGGACGGGATGGGTCGGCCATGCCGGCAAAAGTGGCGGCCATCGCTCCGGGGTCAAGCGCCGCCGCATCCGGCATTACCGGCTCAGGCATCCCGCACCCATCGCACCAGGCCGGCGACATGCTCGGGCGGCGTCTGCGGTAGGATCCCATGCCCAAGGTTGAAGACGTGCGGCCGCCCGCGCGCCGCGTCGAGGATGTCTTCCGCCTGCGCCCGCAGCGCTTCGCCTCCGGCCAGCAGCGCGTAAGGATCGAGATTGCCCTGCAGCGCCATCGCCTCCGGCACCATCGCCGCCGCCAGCCGCAACTCCTGCGCCGTGTCGATCCCGACCGCGTCCACCCCCGCCTCCTGCGCGTACAGGCTGAGCATGCCCCCGGCCAGGCGTGGAAACCCGATCACCGGCAGCGCCGGGAAGCGCTGCTTCAGCGCCGCGGCGATCGTCTCAGTCGGATCAATGACCAGCGCCTCGAACAGCGCCGGCGGCAGCAGCCCGGCCCAACTGTCGAACAGCATCACGCACTCCGCCCCGGCCTCGACCTGCGCCGCCAGGTAGCGCGTGGTCGCCTCCGTCAGCACCTCGATCAATGCCGCGAACAGGTCGGGATCCGCGTAGGCGAGCGCCCTTGCGGCCGGAAAGTCGCCGCCCCCGCCGCCCTCCACCATGTAGCAGGCGACCGTCCAGGGACTGCCGGCAAAGCCGATCAGCGCGCACCCGCCCGGCAACGCGGCCCGCACGCGGGCGACCGTGTCCAGCACCGGAGCGATCGCGCCCTCCAGCCGCTCCGGCCGCAGCGCGGCGAGCGCGCCGCCATCCCTCAGCGGCGGCAGCGACGGACCCTCGCCCTCGACGAAGCGCAGCGCCTGACCCAGCGCCCACGGCACCACCAGGATGTCGCTGAACAGGATCGCCGCATCCATGCCGAAACGACGCACCGGCTGCAGCGTCACCTCGGCCGCCAGCGTCGGTGTCATGCACAGCGTCAGGAAATCGCCGGCCTCGGCGCGCAGCGCACGATATTCCGGCAGGTAGCGGCCGGCCTGACGCATCAGCCAGACAGGCGGCGGCCAGACGGCTTCGCCCGTCAGAGCACGCAGGAGCGGTTTCGGCATGGTCGTGCTTAGCAGGTCGATAGCCAGGCGAGAAAGGCCACGCGCTCCGCCCCTGGACGGGAGCCCCTCCGATCGGGCCTCAGGCTCCCTTTCACAAAGACGAAAAGAAACTGACTCTGATGCTCTGGTTGGTCCTGTGACTCCTGGGGTACCCGGACCACGCGGACGGCCTCCGCCGGGCTGTCCACAGGGGTGACCACGCCCAAGCCTTTGAGCCGGGCCGATCAATGCTGCCGATCCCCATGTTGCGGGGGTACTCCGGCTGCTCGTCCCCCGATCCGCGACGGGGCTCGATCATCCCCGCTTTGCCGACCGGCAGCATCGCCCGGCGGCGACGGCCGGCCTTATCCCCGCTATCCTCGCTCGCCATGAACACGCACCGGATGAACCTGCACCTCGTCTCGGACGCGACCGGCGAGACCCTCAACTCGATCGCCCGCGCCACGACCGTGCAGTTCGAACACGTCTCCATCGTCTACCATCGCTGGAGCCTGATCCGGACCCGCTTCCAGCTCCATCGCGTGCTGGAGGGCATCGAGGCGGAGCCCGGCCCCGTCCTGTCCACCGTCATCGACAAGGCACTGCGCAACGACCTGGAGACGACGTGCCGCCGCCTCGGCGTGCCGGTCTGCAACGTGCTCGACCCGGTGCTGTCGCTGCTGCAGGAGCATATCGGCGAGCAGGCGCTCTCCCGCCCCGGCCGCCAGTATGTGCTCGACGCCGATTATTTCCGCCGCATCGACGCGATGCACTACGTGCTGGCCCATGATGACGGCCAGGCCCAGGCCGGCATTGCCGAGGCGGACGTCGTGCTGGTCGGCGTCTCCCGCAGCTCCAAGACACCCACCTCCTTCTATCTCGCCAATCGCGGCATCAAGGCGGCCAACGTGCCGCTCGTCCCTTCGCTGCCGGATCCACCCGGCCTCGAGGCCACGGCGTGTCCGGTGATCGGCCTGACCCTCGAACCCGCGGCGCTGATCGAAATCCGCCGGCATCGCCTGCGGATGATCGCCCAGGGCCCCGGTCACGGCCCGATGCGGCATGAGGCCAACGAGTACATCGACGAGGAGGCGGTGAAGGCGGAGCTCCTCTGGGCCCGGCGCTTCTGCGCCCGCCGCGGCTGGCCGGTCGTCGACGTCACCCGCCGCTCGATCGAGGAGACCGCCGCGACCGTCTTGCAGCTCATGGAGGCCTGGCACGAACGCCGCCGCCGCGCCACCCCGGTCGCCGACCCGCCCGCGCCGGTCCCGGCCGGCGCGGCAACCGCGCATTGACATGGCAAGCCGAGGCCCCGGCGCTCCTGCTCGCCAGCGCCTCGCCGGCCCGCGCCGCGCTGCTGCAAGCGGCGGGGTTGCGCTTTGTCGCGCGGCCGGCGCGGATCGACGAGGCGGCGGTCAAGCAGGCCTGCCGTGCCGAGGGCGCCGAGGCGGCGGAGACCGCGCTGCTGCTGGCGCGGCTAAAGGCCGGGCGCCTGCGCGACCCGGCGGCGCTGGTGATCGGCGCCGACCAGATCCTGGTCGCCGGCGCGGACTGGTTCGACAAGCCGGACAGCCCGGAAGCGGCCCGCCGGCAGCTCCTGATGCTGCGCGGCCGCGAGCACGAGCTGGTCACCGCCGTCGTGGTCTGCCGCGACGGCGAACCGGTCTGGCAGCACGTCGCCCGGCCGCGCCTTTTGATGCGGCGGTTTTCCGACGCGTTCCTCGACGCCTATCTGGCGGCCGAGGGGGAGCGGCTGACGGAAAGCGTCGGTGCCTACCGGCTGGAAGGCCCGGGGGTGCAGCTCTTCGATCGCGTGGAGGGCGAGCACGCTGCGGTGCTGGGCCTGCCGCTGCTGGCGCTGCTCGGCTTCCTGCGGCAGCACGGGGTGCTGATGAGGTGAGTGCGTGGCGGGGTTGTCCCGCTGCGGCTCTCGACCCACTGCGGGCTCTCGGTCGCCGGGTAGGCTATCCCAGAAACGGTCCTTCACTGACAAGGCCCGCAACCGACCACCGAAGAGGGGGCCACCTGTGATGCTTCTGGCGGGCGGCAGAGGAGGGCGCAAACGACAGTTGTTTGCGAGACTCAAGATTTATGAAACGTGGGATTCCGGCAAAGAATTCGGGGGTTATGAGAGATCGCGGAAGGCCGGATGCGACCCATTGCGGGCACTCAGCGTTTCGAAGTGACCCAAGCTAAGAATGCCCCGGTTGCGTCCGCGCCGACCGCGATGCGCCCAAATCCCGGAATATCGAACGGCGGGCGGACAACCTTGCCGCCGTGGGACATGATATCTGCAAGCCGTCTATCGACATCGTCGACTTCCAAATAGCTTAGCCAGTGCGGCGGATCGGAGTCCGGTGCAATTCCTCGCATGTCGAGAATGCCGGCGACCGGCTTGCTCCCTGCTTTAGCAATCCAATACGTTCGGTTTTGCTGAGGCATTGGCATGGCGTCAAATGTCCACCCGACTGTTGCTGCGTAGAAAGCCTTGGCCGCTTCTACATCGCGTGTGTAGAGTTCACTCCAAGCGAACTCGCCGTGCATCAAGGCCGCCTCCACTAAGCTGTCTGCCCTCGGTGCGGCTCGAACCCGCATTTGAATGTAGGCGAGCCGTCGGAAGGCACCCGAAGAGCATGCCACCACAGGACTACCCTGCGACTCAAAGATTTTTTGACGGGCCGTTCGCCGCCCAAAGTGCCGGCGCTTTGCCTTGTGCAGAAGTCAGGATTTATGCACAGGGGCTTGGCGCGGCGGGGCTTGCCCTGATCGAGGAAACGTAGGTATGCAAACTTCGAAGCCGGCCGGGAATGAGATATGAGACAGAAGATTATTGGCCTCATTGGTGGTATGAGTTGGGAAAGCTCTGCTGAATATTATCGCATTATCAATGAACTTGTGCGCGATCGGCTTGGTGGACCTCGGTCTGCTCGTTGTTTGATGTGGTCTTTCGATTTTGGCGAGATCGAGGAGTTGCAACATGCTGGACGATGGGACGATGCAGCGGCCGAGATGATCGGGGCCGCCCAGCGCCTTGAGCGTGGTGGGGCTGACTTCGTGCTGATCTGCACCAATACGATGCACCGAATGGCTGACCAAGTGCAGGCCTCAATCAACTTGCCTCTCCTTCACATTGCCGACCCAACGGCCGAGCGGATCAAGGCGGCAGGGCTGCGCAAGATCGGCTTGCTGGGAACTGCCTTCACAATGGAGCAGGACTTTTACAAGGGCAGGTTGACCGAACGGCACGGGCTGGATGTGCTGGTGCCGGACGACGATGACCGCAAGCATGTGCATCGCGTGATTTATGAGGAACTGGTGCAAGGGCGAGTCGACCCTGTGTCCCGCCAAGCCTATCGCGAGGTGATCGCCCGTCTGGTTGAACGCGGAGCCGAAGCAGTGATCCTTGGCTGCACCGAAATCATGCTTTTGGTGAAGCCCGAGGACAGCAGCGTCCCGCTTTTCGACACGACCGCGATCCACGCCGAGGCTGCCGTTGAAAAAGCTATTGCCGGTAGATGAACAGTATAAACGCTGGCGTCGGTGCGAAACTCAAGACTTTCTGACCGTCAGTGGCGTTGAATGACTTCAAGGACTTAGTCGTTCCGAAAGGTAGCCGGGGCAAAACGCCGGGCAAAGGGCGTTAGGCTGGCTGTCCGCGGCATCGGATGAGATCGGCAAGTCCGGGCACCTCGGCGCACCCGGCGACGCCGAGCCTGTCTCCGAGATAGTCCCAGAAGCCGATGCCGAGC
>DATJSJ010000015.1:0-46081 GCA_035504175.1 Acetobacteraceae bacterium | reverse complement strand
TCGCGACATGCGCCAGGGTCTGGACCGTCTTGCCGAGCCCCATGTCGTCGGCGAGCACGCCGCCCAGCCCGGCCTCGCGCAGGAATTGCAGCCAGTCGACGCCGCGCGCCTGGTACGGCCGCAGGGTCGCGCGGAAATCCGCCGGCAACGCGGCCGCCGGAATGCCGGCCCGGTCATGCAGCCGCCGCGCCAGGTCCCGCAGCGCATCGGCGCCGCGCCAGACCATCCCGGCCGCGATGCCGGAGGCCTCGAGCCGCGCCAGCTCGGCGAAGCGGCTGCGCGGCAGGGCGAAGCCGTCCGCCTCGGTCGCGAGGTCGCCGGCGCCGAACAGCTCGAACAGGATCGCGAGCGTCGGGCGGATCGCCGCGATCGGCAGCGTCAGCAGCCGCCCGTCCGCGAGCGGCAGCAGCAGCGGCTGTTCGGCCGCGTCCTCGGCGCCGGAGGCGTCGAGCAGCCCGGCGAGGTCGGCGCGCCGGATCAGCTCCAGCAGCGGCGGCACGAGATCGACCCGGGCGCCGTCGACCACGACGCCAAGCTCGAGCTCGAACCAGTCGATCCCCGTCCGCTCCTGCAGTGCCGCCTCGACCGGCCCGTCCGGTGCCACCAGGCGCAGCGGGAAATCCGCCGCGGTCTCGATCTCCCAGCCGGCCGCGCGCAGCGCCGGCAGCTCGTCGAGCATGAAGTCGAGCCAGGCGGTGCCGTCGTCGTCATCGGGCAGAATGAGGTCCTGCGTCCCGCCGCGTCCGATCAGGTGGCCGTCGCGCAGGCGGAAGCCGATCTCCTCGAGCCGGAGGAGGATGTCCCGTTCGCGCCCGCGGTCGCGCCGCGGCGCGTAGAGCTGGCCGCCGCGAACCAGCACCGGCCGGGTCTCGAACGCCGCAACCAGCAGCGGCCCGTAGCGGAAGGACAGGCGGGCGACCGGCCCGTCGGGCGGCGGCTCCAACCATGGCATCGCGTCGATCGCGTCGAGCTGCGGTCCGCGCCGCAATTCCAGGTGCGGCTGCGGCGCGCCCTCGAGCGGGATCGGCGGGTCGAGCACGCGCGGCGCGGCGATCGCGTGCTGCGGCATCCGCCGCGCCAGCTCGGCGCCGACCCGTGCGGCGGCACCGGGCGGCACGGAGGGCGCGGCGAGCAGAGTGCGCAGCAATGCCGGCGGCAGGGCGGTCTCGATCGGCCCCATGATCCCGCTGGCCGGCTCGACGAACCAGGGCGCAACCAACCCGACCGGCTCGATCCCGTCGCCGAGATCGAGGGCGGGGCGTTGCGATCCGTCCTCCTGCAGCCGCCAGACCAGGGCGGCCGGTCGCGCCGCGCCGAGCGTGACCGCCGGCCCGTCGCCGGCGCCCCAGCGCCCGCGGCCGGTCGCGATGATCCGTTCCAGCGTGTCGGCGAGGTCCTCCCGCCCGCGCTCGCTCCAGCTCTCGCCCATGCGCGCCAGTCGGTTGAGCAGGAGCTGGTCGGACGGGCGCAGATAGCGCGGCGGGCTGCCGGAGAGCAGCTTCGGCACACTCTGCCGCTGGATCCGGCCGGTCGTGCCATCCTTGCGCAGCTCGATCGTCGCCAGCTCGATCCGCAAGTGGGGCAGGCCATTCGGCGCAGGCGCGGTGCCGAGCACATACAGGAGGCGGGTGCGTACCGTGGACGGGTAGGCCTCGCCGTCGTCCTGCTCTGCGGCAGCGAGGCGCGCCAGCCAGGCGTCCACTTCCGGCGCGTAAGCCGGGTCGCGCGTGGGGGCCGGCGGCGTCTCCGGCGGGGCGATCGCCTCCGCGCCGCCGCTCGCCTCCTGGACCGCGAACAGCGCCGCGGCGACGTGCTTGCAGTTGTATCCGACCGGGCAGGAGCAGGTTCCCGCGATCGCCGCCTTGCCGTCGCGGCGGCGCGCGGTGTGGATGATCAGCCGGTACGGCGTGCGTGCGCCGCCCTGGACCTGGGCCTGGATCAGCTTGCCATCGGCGGAGACGCGGACCTCGCGCACCCGGCCCTGCGACTGGTACTGCTGGCCGGCCACGCAGGCATTGTGCGTCACCGTTCGGCGGATATCGGCGAGGGTGATGGCGCCCATGGGCCTCGGCTCCGACTCGGCGAGGCCCTGAGTCTACGATGGGCGCCGCCGGGCGTGGCAAGGGCGCCGGCCCGGGCGCAACCGGGCCTCGATTCAGCCCGCGTCGCTGCCGCGTCAGGCGGCCGACTTCACCTCGACCGTCTTCGGCGCCGCCTTCGCGGTCTTCGGCAGCGTGACCGTGAGCACGCCGTTGCCGAACGCGGCGCCGATCTGCTCGGCATCGACACAGTCCGGCAGGACAAAGGCGCGCTGGAACTGGCCGTAGCTGCGCTCGGAGAGATAGTCGTTCTTCTCCTTCTCCTCGCGCTCCTGCCGCTTCTCGCCCTTGATCGTCAGCGTGTCGCCGGAGAGCGAGATCTGGATGTCCTTCTCGCTGATGCCGGGAATCTCGGCCGTGAGGCGGTAGGCGGCGTCATCCTCGGTGATGTCGATCGCGGGCGAGGCGACGGTGAAGCCGCTCTCGATCCGGCCGGCGAACGGCGCCAGGCCGAAGCCGCTGGTGAAGCGGTCGAACAGCCGGTCCATCTCGGTACGCAGCGAGCGCCACGGGTCGGTCGAGAGGGTGGGCGAGGGTGCCGCTTGCTTCACGGGAACGGGTGACGTTGCCATGGGTGCTTCTCCTCCTGTGTCGTGATGCGTGGGGAGCCGCACCGTGCCGCGGCGGCCCGCTGGCGGCATTGACGCAGCTCAAGCCTGCGTCACGGGCCGGCCCGGTCGCGCCGGCGAGCCGGTCGCACCCACGCCGCGAGATGCGGCTGCAACGCGTCGTCCGGCGTCTTGACCAGATCCTTACCGAGCCCGCCGATCACCATCGCCTCGGCGTTGCGTGCCAGACGCGCGCGGATCGCGGCTTGGACGTGCGGCGGGGCGACGAGCACCAGCGCATCGAAATCGTGGCGCTCGGCGGCACCGTTGAGCTGGTCGCCGATCAGCTTCGCGAAATCGAGCTTGTTCGCCGTATGCAGATCGTGCCGCGGCGCGAAAGCGTGGTGCACCGACGCGTCGCTGTGAAAGGCGGCGCCGGGATGATCGGTGCCGAGGTCCGCGCTGCGCTGGTGCGCCGAGAGCGAGTCGACGGAACTTTCGGTGTAGAGGGCGCCGTCCGGCGCCACGCGCAGGAAGCGGGCGTGTTCGCCGTCGGCGATCAGGATCAGCAGGTTGCGATGCCTCGCCATCGGCGCGGTGCTCTCCGGCGACTGTTGCTCGAGCCCGCCGATCCTGCGGCGCGGCGTCGCGGTTCGCATTGACGTGGATCAACGGGCCGGCCCCAGTGCCGGCCGGCGGTCCCGCCGATCTGCGCACTGGCGAATCGCCGACCTGATTCAGGTCAATGAGCGACCGGTCCGGTGCGTCCTATGCCCGCGGGCGATGCAGCCGGCGCAGATCGTCAGCCACCACCGGGCCGGCCGAGGATCGTGGAAGGCCATGGCGGACCCCCGCAGCGGCATCGTCGCGATCATCGATGATGACGCGGCGATTCTCGACTCGCTGAAGTTTCTTCTGGAGGTCTTTGGTCACCGCGTGGCGACCTACGCGTCCGCGGCGGCGTTCCTGTGCGAGAGCGGGCCGCTTCCCGGCTGCCTGATCCTGGACCACAACATGCCGGGCATGACCGGCCTCGAGCTGGCGGCGCAGCTTCGCCAGGACGGCGTCGTCATCCCGGTCTTGCTGATCACCGGCGCGCCGTCGCCGGCGGTTGTGGCGCGGGCGGCGACGCTCGGCGTCGTGAGGGTGCTGGAGAAGCCCGCGGATGAGGCTGACCTGCTCGACTTCATCGGGCGGCATTGCTGACCGCCCGTGCCGGCAGGCGTCGCGGCCGGCACGGGCCTCACGATCATGCCGCGCCGGCGCTGCCCTGGCGCAGCTCCAGCATTTTCGCCCCGGTCAGGCGGATGTCGGCACAGGCGGCGGCGAACGCGTCGAGCCCTTCGACCATGCGGCCGAAGATGTTACAGGGCGTCCAGCCGAGCGGCCCGAAGATGCGGCCGCCATCGGCGTAGAAGAGGCCGATCTCCCAAAGCTCGTCGGTCAGGCCCTTCATCATCCCCTTCGCCTGATAGAACCACAGGCAGTCACCGGCGGACGGGAAGCAGGTCTGGTTTTCCACCGGGATCGCGCGTGGGTCGAAACCCTGCGCCTCCGGCGGCAGGCCGAGCATGATCTCCGGGCCGGCGAACATCGCATGCACGGCGCGGATCTGCCGCGGCTGCTCCAGCGCGCGCCAGATGGCGGCACAGGTCCCGGGCGCCTGATCGTCGTGCAGCTGCACGGTTCCGGCGGCGCCGCTGTCGATGAAGCGAAACACGAGAGTGCGTCTGGCCATGTCGGGTCAGTTCCTTCGTTGCGGTTGCAGGCGCGGCGGCGCCGTTGAGCGACGGGGCTGCGTCGTCTTGTCGGGCGCGGCTGTGGCTGCTCCGCGCCGATGATTGCCCGGCATATCGATCTCCGCCTGGTGGTCGTTTCGGGCCATGAAATGCGTTTTGCAAGTTGACACGATCCCGGCGCTGCCGAACAGTGGCGGCGGAGCGTTTTCCGCGCGCGCCACGGCGGGCAGCGCCGGTACGCCGCGGGCGTGCGCCGATTATCAGGGGGATCCGCAGGCATGAGGCCAGAGCTTCCGCGTCGCCCGCTTCTCCTCGCTGCCCTGTCGCTTGGCGCCGCAGCGTCCGCGGCGCGTGCGGCCGGCGCGGCGGTTCCGGTGGGCGTGATCGCCAATCTCACCGGCAGCGACGTGCCGTCCAGCGTCGACATGGTGCGCGGCGTGAAGCTGGCGGCGGCGGCGCTCGATGCCAAGGGCGGCGTGCAGGGGCGGCCAATCAAGCTCATCGTCGAGGATTCGGAATACCGTCCGCAGGCCGGTGTCGATGCCGCGACCAAGCTGTTCGACGTCAACGATGTCGGCGCGGCGATCGTGTTCGGCGGCAGCAGCGTCACGCTGCCGATCACCAAGCTGGCGCAGCAGAAGGACCGGATCATCCTCAACACCTCGGCGAGCGCACCGGAACTCGGCAAGTTCCCGGGCACGATTTTCAGCACGCTGCCGCTGGACGACATCGTCGGCAAGGCGCTGGGCGAGTACGCCGCGAAGAAGGGAGCGAAGACCGCGGCCTTCATCGTGCCGAACAACACGTTCGGAGTCGGGCTGATGAACGCGGCCAGCGCCGCCTTCACCGCGGCCGGCGGCAAGATCGTGCGCCAGATCGCCTATGCCGAGGGGCAGCCGGATTACCGCGCCGACCTTCAGCCGCTGCAGCGCCTGAAGCCGGACGCGATCCTCAGCGCCGGCTATGGCGACGACACCCGCACCGTGTTCAAGGCGGCGCGCGAGCTCGGCATCGAAGCGCCGTGGTATGTCGCCTACCCGTCGATCTTCGTCGTCGCGGATCCGGCCTGGATGAACGGCCGGCTTTCCGGCCTCGACAATGGCGGGCTCGATTCGCCGGTCGGTAAGCGGATCGCGGCCGAGTACGTGAAACAGTTCGGCGGCACGCCGCGGCCGCATTACTATTACGGCTACGACGCGATGATGCTGCTCGGGCTCGCGATGCAGCAGGCGGGCCCCAGCCCGGACGCGATCCGCAAGGCGCTGCCCGAGGTGGTGAAGAGCTATGACGGCGCGACCGGCCATATCGTCTGGGACGATCGCGGCCAGCGCATCGATCCGCCGCTCGACTACTTCGTCTACAAGGACGGCGCGCTGCATAAGATTGCCGCGCCCTAATGCCCCGATCGTGAGATTCGCTTCAGCGAATTTCACGTGAATCGGACACTCAGCAGACCGCCATGTGCCGGATTTCAGTGAAAGCTGGCACCAGGCCCGGGTGCCGCGCCGGCGCGCAGGGGCGGCCCGCATGACGCAGATCCTGGCAGACTCGCTGATCTATGCCGCCGAGATCGGCATCATCGCGATGGGTGTCGCACTCTGCTTCGCGATCCTGCGCTTCGCCAATTTCGCGCATGTCCAGTTCGCGGTTGTCGGCGCCTACCTCACCTACAGCGCCAACCGTTTCCTCGGCCTGCCGCTGGTGCCGGCGACGCTGCTCTCCGCCGTCGCGACCGGGTTGCTCGCAGTCGGGATCGACCGGGCGGTGTTCGCGCGGCTGCGGCGGATCACGCCGGAAGGCAAGATGATCGTCTCCTGGGGCGTGGCGCTGATACTTCGCGCCGCCATCGCCTGCTGCTTCGGCGGCGCGTCGCGAGTGTTTCCGGTCGAGCCGGCGGCGCTGAACGCGCTCGGCGCGTATTTCACCTCGCAGGATGTCGCGGTGGTGGCGGCAACGCTCGCCGCCATCCTGGCGCTGCACCTGCTGCTGCACCGGACGCGCGCCGGCACCGCGCTGCGGGCGCTGGCCAGCAACGCCGAGTTGGCCGAGACGCGCGGCATCCCGGCGGAGCGGATGATCGCGCTGATGTGGCTGATCTCGGCCGGCTTCGCCGCGATCGGCGGCACCCTGTTCGCGCTCGAGACGCGGCTGCAGCCGAACATGGACCTGATCATCCTGCTGCCGACCTTCTCGGCCGTGACGATCGGCGGACTCGATCGCGTGTTCGGCGCGGCGATCGGCGCGCTCGTTTTGTCGCTGGCGCAGAACCTGCTGATCGGCGTCGATCTCGGCGGGCTGCTCGGCCTCGGGTCGTGGTCGGTGCCGACCCGGTTCCGCGACTTCATCGCGGTCGGGGCGATGGTGCTGATCCTGCTGCTGCGCCGGCGGACGCCCGGCGCACTCGCCGCGCGGTAGCGGCCCGTGACCGATTTCGCAATCTACTGCGTCACCATGATCGCGATCTGGTCGGTGCTGGGGATCAGCCTGCACCTGCAATTCGGGCTGACCGGCCTGGTGAATTTCGGCCAGGTGCTGCCGTTCGCGATCGGCGCCTATGGCGCGGGCTTCGCCGCGGTGCACGGTGCGCCCGGTTGGAGCGGCTGGGTGATCGGCGGCGTCATGGCGCCGCTGCTCGGCCTGGTTGTGATCCTGCCCGCGAGCCGGCTGACCCAGGATTACTGGGCGCTGGTCACGCTCGGCGCGGGCGAGCTGTTCCGCCTCGCCATGCTCAACATCCCCGGCATCGCCGGCGGCGTGGAGGGCGTGTCGGTCGCGCGCATCAATGCCTCGGGCACGGCGATGCTCGCGGCGCTGGCGCTGCTGGTGGCGACGGTGCTGTTCGCGCGACGGATCGGCCACAGCCCGCTCGGCCGCATGTTGCGGGTGCTGCGCGAGGACGAGGTGCTGGCGGCAACGCTCGGCCGCGACCCGGTGCGCTTTCAGCGCGTCGTCACCGCGATCTCCTGGGCGATGGCCGGACTCGCCGGCACGCTCTATGCGCATGTCATCGGCTACATCTCGCCCTCCGCCTTCACGGTCGCCGAGACCTTCCTGATCTGGATCGCCGTCGTGCTCGGCGGCCCGGCAAGCATTCTGGGCGTGGTGTTGGGCACGACGATCATCCAGCTCACGGCACTCTCGACGCGCTTCGTCGCGCAATGGAGCCAGTTGCCGTTCGAGTTCGTCGCCAATCTGCGGCTCGGACTCTTCGGCCTCGTTTTGGTGCTGGTGTTCCTGCTGCGGCCGGAGGGGTTGGTGCCGGAACGGCGCGAGAGGGTCGATGCTGCAAGCCGCTGACATCAGCGTCGCCTATGGCGGGTTCCAGGCGCTGGCCGGCGTGTCGCTGCGGGCGGAGGCCGGCAGCATCCTGGGCCTGGTGGGGCCGAACGGATCGGGCAAGTCGACGCTGCTGAACGTGATCGCGGGGGTGCAGTTTCCGGACCGGGGCAGCGTGACGCTGGATGGAAGGACGGTGCCGGCGGGGCGGCCGGAGCTCGCGGCGCAATGCGGCATCGGTCGCGCATTCCAGATCCCCCGCCTGACGCGGCGGCTGACGGTGTTCCAGAACGTGCTGATCGGCGCGCCGGACCAGCCGGGCGAGCGTGTTTCCGAGTTGCTGCTGCGGCCCGGCCGCGTCCGTCGGCGGGAGCGGGAGATCGCGGAAGCTGCGCATGCGGTGCTGCGGCGCGTCGATCTGGCGCACAAGGCGCAGGATTATGCCGGCAATCTCTCCGGCGGCCAGCAGAAGCTGCTGTCGCTGGCGATGCTGCTGATGGGGCATCCGCGCGTGCTGCTGCTGGACGAGCCGGCGGCCGGCGTCAACCCGGTGCTGATCGCGCGCGAGATCGCGCTGCTGCGCGAACTGCGCGCGGAGCGCCGGATCATCGTGCTGGTCGAGCACAACATGGACATGATCGCCGATCTCTGCGACCGGGTGATCGTGCTCGATGCCGGCGAGATCATCGCCGAGGGCTCGCCCGCGGCGATCCGTGCCGACGCCCGGGTGATGCGCTCCTATCTGGGCGAGCCCGCATGAGCGCGCCGGTGCTCGAATTCGCGGCCGTCAGCGCCGGCTACGGCGCGATGACGGTGCTGGACGGGGTGACGTTGGCGCTCGGCGCCGACGAGGTGCTGGCGGTGCTGGGGGCGAACGGGTCCGGCAAGTCGACGGTGCTGAAGACGGCGATGGGGCTGACGCAATTGGTGGACGGGGAGATTCGTTTCGCCGGAGAGGCGGTGACGGCGCTCCCGGCGCATCGGCGTGCGGCGATGGGGATGGGCTATGTGCCGCAGACTCGCAACGTGTTCGAGGCGCTGACGGTCGCGGAGAATCTCCGCATGGGCGGGTATCTGCACGGCGGCGGGGCGCGGTCCGATCTGGATTCGGTGTTCGACCTGTTTCCGCGCCTGAAGGAGCGGCGGCGGGCGCAGGCCGGGGCGCTGAGCGGCGGCGAGCGGCGGATGCTGTCGATCGGGCTGACCTTGCTGATGCGGCCGCGCCTGCTGCTGCTGGACGAGCCGAGCAGCGACCTGGCGCCGGCGATGGTCGGCCAGGTGTTCGAGGCGATTGCGCGGATTCGCCGCGAGCTCGGGATTCCGGTGCTTCTGGTGGAGCAGAACGTGCGCATGGCGATGACGCTGGCCGAGCGGGTGTGCGTGATGGTGCGCGGGCGTCCGGCGCTGGACGTGGCGGCGGCGGCGCTTGACCTCGGCCATCTCTCGGCCTTGTTCGTGGATGGCGGGGTTCGCGCAAGCGGCTGAACGCCGCGGCAGGTGTGGGAGGCAACGCGATCGACACGCAGACGGAGCGGCCGGAGGATGGCGGCACCATTCGGGCCGTGCATCGGGCCTTTGCCATCCTGCGCGCCTTCCGGGCGCAGGAGCAGGGCCTGTCGCTCGGCGAGATTGCGCAGCGGGCCAGGCTGGACAAGGCGACGGCGCGGCGGCTGCTGCGCACGCTGATGGCCGAGCGGCTGATCGAGCAGGCGGCGGCGGGCGGCGTGTATTCGCTCGGCGTGGGCGTGCTGGAGCTGGCGGCCGGCGTGGCGCCGGCGGGCGATCTGCGGCAGCGGGCGGAGCCGGTGCTGGCGGCGCTCGCGGAGGCGACGGGCGGCACGGCGTTTCTCGGCGTGGTGCATGAGGGTGCGGCGGTTTGCGTGGCGCGGGCCGACGGGCGGAGTGCGATTCAGGTTCGGTCCTGGTCGGTCGGCGGGCGGTTGCCGCTGCATTGCGGTGCCGGGCCGCGCGTGTTGCTCGCGTATCTGCCGGCGTCGGAGCAGCGGCGGATCCTGTCGCGTCGGCTGGAGGCGTTGACGCCGGCGACGCCGGTCGATGCGCGCCGCCTGGCCGCGCTGCTGCCGCGGATTCGCGAGCGGGGTTGGGAGATCGCCGTCGATGACGTGGTCGAGGGGCTGGCGAGTGTGGCGGTTCCCGTGCGCGATGCGGCGGGTCGCGTGATCGCCACGATCAGTGTCACCGGCCTGCATGCGCAGATGCTGCAGGATGGCAGCCCGCGGCATCTGCCCGCGGCGCAGGAGGCCGCACGTCGCCTCGAGGCGCCGCCCCCGCGGGCTTTGGTCAAGTAGCGGATTGCAAGGGCTGAGCCTTTGCTGGGAACGAACCGCGGAACGGTTCGATGGGGCAAAGCCCCTGGCCTGTTTCGCGGTTCGAAACGCGTTTTGCCAGTTGACGCGAGAGAGGCCGTTGTCGAGAGTCCGCGCGTATATCGGCGGGAGGCGCGCGCGTGCGAACCCTGATTCGTGGCGGCTACTTGATCGCAATGCGTGACGGAGCGGCGGACGTGGTCTCCGACGGGGCGGTGCTGATCGAGGACGACCGGATTGCCGCGGTCGGCGCGTCCGCGGCGCTCGAGCCGCATCGCGCGGAGGCCGAGCGGGTGATCGAGGCGGGCGGACACGCGATCCTGCCCGGCTTCGTCAACACCCACACGCATCTGGCCGGCGCGCTCAGCAAGGCGATCACCGAGGACGTGCCGACCTATGGCGGCCCGTTCCGGATCGCGCTTGGCATGCACGAGAACGTCATCCGCAAGGAGGACGTGCTGCTGCCCAGCATGGTGCATGGCGTGGAGATGCTCAAGACGGGCACCACGACCATCAACGAGTGCTGGTGGCATCAGCCGCAATCGGCGCGGGTGATCGAAGCGGTCGGCTTGCGCGGTGTGGTCGCGGCCGAGATTCGCGAGGTGGACAGCTCCAAGATCGGCTTCGGCCGACTCGAGCGGGACTGGGACGCGCGCCTGGTCGAGGCGGGGCTCGACGAGGCGCAGGAGCTGCTGGAGAACTGGCAGGGGCGGGCGAATGGCCGCATCACCTGCCGGATCGCGCCGGACGGGCCGGACCGGCTGCGGCCGGAGACGATGGGCCGGCTCGGGGAACTCGCGCGCAAGCACGGGGTGGGGCTACACACGCATCTCTGTGCCGTGCCGGGCGAGGCCGAGTTCATGCTGCAGGCCTGGGGCAAGAAGTCGGTGCCGCTGCTGCAAGAGCTCGGTTTGCTTGGTCCCGATTTCATCGGTGCGCATTGCGTGTTCATGGATGACGAGGACATCGCCATCATGGGCGAGACGCGGTCGTGCATGTCGCACACTGCATTCCTGGTCGGCAAGCGCGGCTACTATCCGCCGATGGACCGCATCTACAAATCGGCGATGCAGGTGTCGCTCGGCAGCGACTGGCTGTCGAACGACATGTTCAAGGTGATGCGTTCGGCGATCGTGATCCCGCGCGCGGTGTTCGGCGATGTCGCGATCCGCACGGCGGCGGACGTGCTGCGCATGGCGACGATCGACGGCGCGCGCTGCCTCGGCATGGCGGCGGAGATCGGTTCGCTGGAGCCGGGCAAGAAGGCGGATGTGACGCTGGTCGATCTGCGCCGCGCCTGGTGCCAGCCGGTGCGGACCGAGAATCTGGTCGCGAATCTCGTCTACAACGCGAATGGCAGCGACGTGACGCATATGTTCGTCGATGGCGAGTTGCTGGTCGATGACGGGCGCTTCACCCGGCTGGATGAAATGGAGCTGTTCGCCGAGGCACAGCGCGTCGCCGAGGATGTCTGGGCCCGATCGCGCTATCTGTTCGAGCGCGAGGGGATGGCCTGAGCCATGGCGGATATCGAGGGCGGCCATCTGCCGGTTGTCGATCTGTCCGGCCTGGCGAATGCCGCCGCCGGTCGGGATGGGGACCGGCTGCGGGCGATCGCGCGTGCGTTCGACGCCGCCTGCCGCGGCTTCGGGTTCTGCTACGTGGTGAATCACGGGGTCGACGCAGAGCTGACGCGGCAGGCCTTCGCGGCGAGCGCCGACTTCCATGCGCTGCCGCTCGAGGAAAAGCAGGCGATCGCGATCAACGCGGCGCATCGCGGCTACATGGCGATGGCCTCCTCGGTGATCGTGACCTCGTCGATCGAGCGCGCGACGCGGCCCAATCTCAGCGAATCCTTCATGCTGATGCACGAGGTTGCCCCGGGCGGCGAAGCGAGCCCGGTGGACGGGCCGAACCAATGGCCGGCGCGGCCCGACGGATTTCGCGCGACGATTGCGGCGTATGACGCGGCGCTGCGGCAGTTGGGGCGGCAGATGACGGCGATGGTCGCGGTCGCTCTGGGGATGGCACCGGACGGGCTCGACCCACATTTCCTGCGGCCGACCACGTTCCTGCGGCTGCTGCATTACCCACCCTCGCCGCCGGATACCGATGCGCGGCAATACGGCTCGGCGCCGCACACGGATTACGGTTTCATCACCATCCTGGCGCAGGACTGCCAGGGCGGCCTGCAGGTGCGCAGCCGCGAACATGCCTGGATCGATGCGACGCCGATCGAGGACAGCTTCGTCGTCAATATCGGCGATATGGGATCGCGCTGGAGCAACGGCGCCTGGCCGTCGACGCCGCACAGGGTGATCAATCGGTCGGGCGGCGATCGCTACTCGATGCCGTATTTCTACGATCCCGGCACGGACACGATCGTGGCACCGCTGCCGGGCTGCTGCTCCGCGGCGAACCCGCCGCGCTTCGAGCCGGTTCGTTACGGCGACTACCTGATGACGCGGCTCGACGCCAACTACGCCTATCGCCGTCGCGAGGACGGCGCGGCCGGGGGCTGACGATTCCGGCTTGCGGCCAGGTGGGGCTTCGGCCAGTGTCGCTTGGTATGCCGTCCCGGCGCTGCCGCACGGCCGGGGCGAGAGCGCGCAGCCACGAGGCGCCGCGGCGATGTGTCGCGGCGGCGGCCGACGGGGAGAGTGACGTGTGACACCGGAACTGGTGCTGAAGGGCGGGCGGTTGATCGACCCGTCGCAGGCGATCGATCGCATAACCGATATCGCCTTCGCCGAAGGCCGGGTCGCGGCGATCGGCGACGGGCTTGTCGGTGCCGAGATGCGCGATGTGTCCGACCGGATCGTCACACCCGGCCTGATCGATCTGCACACACATGTCTATTGGGGGGGCACCTCACTCGGCGTCGATGCGGAGGATTACGCGCGGCGGAGCGCCGTCACGACCTGCATCGACACCGGCTCAGCCGGACCGGGGAATTTTTCTGGCTTCCGCGACCACGTTATCGAGCGCAGCGCGATCCGCATCCTTGCCTATCTGAACGTCTCCTTCGCCGGCATTTTTGCGTTTTCGCACCGTGTGATGCTGGGCGAGAGCCACGATATCCGACTGATGGCGGCGCGTGACGCGGTGGAGGTCTCGGAGGCCAATCGCGACCGCATCATCGGCATCAAGGTGCGGATCGGCCGCGTCGCCAGCGGGCCGAGCGGCATCGCGCCGCTCGATGTGGCAGAGCAGGTGGCGGACGAGACCGGGCTGCCGATGATGGTGCATATCGATGAGCCGCCGCCCTCGTACGAGGCGGTGGTGGCCCGGTTGCGCCGGGGCGACGTGCTGACGCATTGCTTCCGCCCGTTTCCGAATGCGCCGATCGATGGCGAGGGGCGCGTCAAGCCGGCGGTGCTGGAGGCGCGCGAGCGCGGCGTGATCTTCGACATCGGCCACGGCCAGGGCTCGTTCTCCTGGAAGACGGCGCGGGCGATGATGGCGGCGGGTTTCGCGCCGGACACGATCTCCTCGGACGTGCATGCGCTGTGCATCAACGGACCGGCCTTCGACCTGGTGACAACGATGTCCAAGTTCCTCCATCTCGGCATGGACCTGCGGGCGATCGTCGCGGCGACCACGGTCGCGCCGGCGCGCGCCTTGCTGCGGCCGGAACTCGGCACGCTGCGGCCGGGCAGCGTCGGCGATGCCAGCATCCTCTCGCTCAGCGAGGGCGCGTTTCCGCTGGTGGACGTGCTCGGCGAAGCGGTCACAAGTCCGCGCCGGATCACCGCCGAGGGCGTGGTGCTCGCCGGGCGCTGGTGGCATCCGAACCATGGTTGAGCAAGCTCCGCCTCGCACGCTGCGCCGCCCGGCCGAGCCGGGGATGGAGCTCGCGGACGTCGAAACGCCGGCGCTGCTGGTGGATCGCGCGCTGCTCGACGGCAATATCGCGATCCTCGCGGCGTATCTGCAGCGGCACGCGCCCGGGCTGCGGCTGCGCCCGCACGCCAAGACGCACAAATCGCCCGATCTCGCGCGGCGTCAGGTCGCGGCCGGCGCGGTCGGCGTGTGCTGCCAGACGGTGGGCGAGGTGGAGGCGATGGCCGCCGCCGGCATCGCGGATGTCCTGCTGAGCAACCAGGTCGCGGATGCCGGCAAGGCGGCGCGGCTTGCGATGCTGGCCGGCAGTGCTCGCATCGGCGCCTGCGTCGATCACCCGCTGCAGGTGGCGCTGCTGGAGGAGGCGGCGCAGGAGGCCGGCACGCGGCTCCATGTGCTGGTGGAGGTGGATGTCGGCGGCGGGCGCTGCGGCGTCGCGACGCCCGAGACCGCGGCGGCGCTGGCGGGGATGGTCGCGGAAAGTCCCGGGCTCGTTTTCGCCGGGCTGCAGGCCTATCACGGGCGGGCGCAGCATCTGCGCGGCTTCGACGAGCGGCAGGCGGCGATCGAGGAGGCGAGCCGCCGCGCCGAAGCGGCCGCCGAGCGGATCCGCGCGCGCGGTCTCGCCTGTGACACCATCACCGGCGCCGGAACCGGCAGCTTCGCGTTCGAGGCGGGAAGCGGCGTCTATACCGAGCTGCAATGCGGCTCCTACGTGTTCATGGATGCGGATTACGCGTTGAACCAGCCCGATCCGCAGCGTGCGGTGCCTGGCTTCGCGCACGCGCTCACCCTGCTCACCACGGTAATCAGTACGCCGGTTCCCGGCCGCCTGGTTTGCGATGCCGGGCTGAAGTCGATGAGCCTCGACAGCGGTCCGCCTTCGCTGGCGCTGCATCCCGGCCTTGCCTACGCAGGCCCATCCGACGAGCACAGCACGCTGGACGCGCCGCCCGATTGCACGCTGCAGCCCGGCGACCGGCTGCAGCTCATTCCCGGCCACTGCGATCCGACCGTCGCGATGCACGACTGGCTGGTCGTGCATGCCGACGGCGTCGTCACCGAGCTCTGGCCGGTCGCGCGCGGCTGGTGAGGCCGCGCGCCGATACGGCGCAGAAATTGCGGCTCAGGGCGAGAGATAGGCGTTGGTGAAGTACGCGTCGGCCGGATGCACCGTGCTGATCTGGCCGGTTGCCTTCAGCGCCTCGGCGAGCGCCGTCCAGGTGGCGCCGTCCTGCACGAAATAGCCCTGCTTGCCGCGCATCTCCGGCATCAGCGTCTCCCAGCCGATCAGGTTGTAGGAATGCTGGGCGGCGGCCGGATAGGCTTTCTCGAACAGCGCGACCGCCTCCTTCGGGTGCGCGACGCTCCAGATCAGCGCCTCGCGCGTTGCCGACAGCCATTTCCGCGCGATGTCGCCGTGCGAAGCGAGCCAGGGCTTGGCCGCGGTGTAGACCCAGACCGGCACGTCCGGTGCGCCGAAGGCGGGGGCGCAAAGGCTGGTCGGATCCTTGTGCACCGCCGCCTGCACCTGGGCGACGGCGTAGTTGCTGGTGTTGGTTGCGATGTCGATCTTGTGCGCCAGCAGCAGCGGGATGTCCTCGTCGGTCGCGATCACCAGCTTGACCTGGTCCTCGCGCAGCTTCGCGGCCCGCAGTACGAAGGGCATCATCGCCTTGGTCCAGGAATCCGTGTAGATCGCGATCGACTTGCCGGCCAGGTGGTCGAGCTCGACCGGCTCGCCGGGACGGCCGAACAGGCACCAGTTGTTGTGCTGCGTGAACGCGGCCAGCGCCACGATGGGGATGCCCTGCTCGACGGCGAAGGCGACGTCGGTCGTGCCCTCGAAGCCGATATCGCCGCGGCCGGACACCAGCAGCCGGCCGGTCGTCTGCGAATCCGGCGGCAGGATCACGCTGACATCCAGCCCGGCCTGCTTGTAGTAGCCGTTGGCGTCGGCGACCACGATCGGGATCAGCTCGTGATCCGGCGTCGCCCAGTCGAACACGAAGCGCACCGGCGTCGCGGCGCGGGCAGCACCGGCGGCGAGGGCGGTCGCGGCGAGACAGGCGAGGGCGGCGTGGCGCAAGCGACGAAACGGGCTCATGGGCGGGCTCCGATCCGGTTGGAGGTGACGGGACAGGCGAGGTCGATGCGGCGGCGCAGCCAGCGCGGCTGGTCGGCGCGCCAGCGCCAGGGCGTGGCCAGCACCTCGATGCCGAGCACGACGAGGAACGAGCCGATGCCGATCGCGGTCAGCAGCAGCATCGCGCCATAGACGCCCGGCGTGTTCATCTGCGCGTTCGCGGTCAACAGAAAGGTGCCGAGCCCGACGCTGCTGGAGGCGGTCCATTCGCCGATCACGGCACCGGTGACGGCGTAGGACGCGCCGATCTTCAGCCCGGAGAACAGCGGCCCGACGCAGGCCGGCAGGCGGATGGTCAGAAACATGCGCAGATGCGTGCCGCCCAGCACGCGCGCTAGGTTCAGCAGGTCGCGATCGACGCTCGCCAGCCCGTCCAGCACGCTCACCGCCACCGGGAAGAACACGATCCAGGCGACCACGATCAGCTTGGGCAGCATGCCGAAACCGAAGATGATCGCCAGCGGCGCCGCGATCGCGACGATCGGCACCGCCTGCGAGGTGATCAGCGCCGGGTAGATCAGCCGCTGCACGATCGGCAATTGCGCCATCGCGACCGCGAGCACGAAGCCGAGCGCCGCGCCGATCAGGTAGCCGTATACCGTCTCGCCCAATGTCTGCAGCAGCAATGCCGAGAGCGTCGGCCAGTCGTGCACGATCGCGCCGAGCGCCGCGGTCGGCGGCGGCAGCACGTAGCGCGGCAGCCCGGTCGCGACCACCAGCCCCTGCCAGAAGGCGAAGATCAGCGCCACCGCCGCGAGCGACAGCCCGATGCGGCCGGCGAGGCCGCGGCGCGGCGGCGGGTTCATGCCGCATGGTCCGCCGGGATCGCGCCGGGATCGGCGTAGAGCAGCTCCATGATGCGGCGCTTGATCGCGATGAAGCCCGGGCCGGTGAGATCGGCGGTCGCGCGCGGGCGCGGCAGGTTGACCGGCAGGATGGCACCGATCCGCCCCGGACGCGGCAGCATGACGACGACGCGGTCGGAGAGGAACACCGCCTCGTCCACGTCATGCGTCACGAACAGCACGGTGCGGCCGGTGTCCTGCCAGACCTGCAGCAGCCATTGCTGCATCGCAAGGCGCGTCTGGCTGTCGAGCGCGCCGAACGGCTCGTCCAGCAGCAGCAGATCGTGCCCGGCCATCAGCGTGCGCATCAACGCGACGCGCTGGCGCATGCCGCCCGACAGACTGTGCGGATAATGGTGCAGGAAGGCGCCGAGCCCGTAGCGCCGCGCGATCGCGGCGGCCTCGGCCAGGTCGGCACGCCGCGCGCCACGGGTGAGCGAGGCGCCGAGCACGATATTGCCCAGCACCGAGCGCCAGGGCAGCAGCAGGTCCTTCTGCAGCATGTAGCCGACATGGCCGGCGCTGCCGCTGATCTCTGCGCCATCGAGCGCGATCGTTCCGGCATCGGGCCGCAGCAGGCCGGAGACCAGGTTGAACAGCGTGCTCTTGCCGCAGCCGGAGGCGCCGACGATGCTGACGAAGGCGCCGGTGGCAATCTCGAGGCTCAGGTCCTCGACCGCCACCGTCCGGCCGAACCGGCGGGTGACATGCGCGATCCGGAGCTTCGGCGGCGGCGACATGGCCCTCCCGTGGCGCGAGTTTCGCCTATAGCACAGCATATCGGCGCCGGAAGGAAGCGGCCCTGGACGCCGGGCGCCCGGCGGCTTCTGATCGGGGCCGGGACGAGATCGGGAGGAAACCGATGAGCGATGGTGCCGCGGGCGGCGGAGCGGGAGAGGCGACGGACCGGCTCTGGGTGCCGCTGCTGTCGCATTACCGCGAAGGCGGTGGCGGCGCCGTGATCGACCCCGACCGGATCGCGGCGCATGTGCGGGCGATCCGGCCGTCGGTGCGCCAGTTCCTGCTCGCCGGATCGACCGGGGACGGGTGGGAGCTCGACCGGGCGGGGCTCGAGGCGCTGCTCGACCTCTCGCGCCGGGCGGATCCGTTCGCGGGCACGCAACTGCTGTTCGGGGCGCTGCGCGCGACCACCGAGGCGGTGGTGGAGCAGGCGGCGGCGATCGAGGCGGCGCTGGCGCGCGCGCCCGCGTCCGGCCGGTTCCTCGGCCTCGCGGTCTGTCCGCCGATCCTGGCCGATGCGTCGCAGGAGGTGATCCTGGCGCACTACCGCGCCGTGCTGGAGGCGACGCGCGGCCCGATCGCCGTCTACCAGTTGCCGCAGGTCACGCGCTGCATGATCGCGCCGGAGACGATGCGCATCCTGGCGCGCGAGGAGCGAGTGACGATGTTCAAGGACACCAGCGGCACCGACACGGTGGCGCAGGCCGGCGTCGCCGGCGTCACGCTGGTGCGCGGGGCGGAGGGCGGCTACGTCGAGGCGCTGCAGCCGATCGGCCGCTATGACGGCTGGCTGCTCAGCACCGGCAACGGGTTCGGCCCGGTGCTGCGCCGGATCCTCGACCGGCTCGCGGCGGGCGAGACGGCGCGGGCGCGGCGCGTCTCGGCGACGCTCAGCGCGATCGTCGAGGCGCTGTTCGCCGAGGCGGCGCCGCTGCCGTTCGGCAACGCCTTCTCCAACGCCAACCGCGCGGTCGATCACCTCTGGGCGCATGGCCAGACGTGGCGGGACGCGCCGCCGCCGCTGACCGTCTCGGGCAACCGCCTGCCGCTGGCGCTGCTGGAGGCGGCCGAGGATCTACTCGGACATTTCCCGGCACTCCCGGCGCGCGGCTACCTCGCCGCCGCGTAGCGCGGTGCCGCTGGAATCGCCTCGCGGTCCGCGTCGCTTCGCGGGCCGAACACCCGGATCTCAGGCGCGGCCGCGCCAGCGCGGATGCTGCAGCACGTCGCGATTGAGCAGCCCTTCCGGCACGCGTCCGGCCGCGACATCGAGCACCGAGCGCACCGCCGAGGCGCCGATCCCGGCGAAGCACTGATCGGTCCAGCACAGCGCATGCGGCGCCAGGATCACGTTGTCCAGTTTCAGCAGCGGATCGGCGGGATCGGGCGGCTCCTGCTCCTGCACGTCGAGGCCGGCGCCGGCGATCCGGCCCGCCTGCAGCGCGGCAACCAGCGCCGGCTGGTCGACGATCGGTCCGCGCGCGGTGTTGATCAGGTACGCGCCGGGCTTCATCGTCGCCAGGCGCTCGGCGTTCACCAGGTGCCGGGTCTCCGGCGTCAGCGGGCAGTTGACGGTGACGAAATCGCCCTCGCGGAACACCGTCGGCAGATCGACGAGCTGGACGCCGAGCTCGCCTGCCACCGCCGGATCCGCGAACGGATCATGCGCGATGAAGCGCATGTCGAGCGGGCGCGCCATGCGGAACATCTCCGCGCCGATATTGCCGATGCCGACCGAGGCGAGCGTGCGTCCGATCAACCCCACGCCCATATAAGCGCTGCGCTGCGCATAGCCGGACGCGGCCTGGCGGGTCAGCCGGTCCTTGTCGATCAGCTTGCCGGCCAGTGCCAGCATGAGGGTGAGGATCGCGACCGCCACCGGCCGGCGCACGCCGGAGGGCGTGATGGTGAGCGCGATCCCGGCCTCGGTGCAGGCCGGCACGTCGACCGTGTCGTAGCCGACGCCGAAGCGCGCGACGATCATCAGCCGGCCCGGCACCGCGCTGGCACGGCCGAAGCGGCGGCCGAGCAGGATCAGCGCGTCGAATTCCTGCGCGACCGAGGGCGACGCCTCCGGCCCGAGATCGACGTATTCGACGGCGACGCCGTGATGTTCGATCAGCGGCGCGAGGTCGAAATCCGGATAGGCCGGGCTGCCGTCCGGCTTGCGGAAATCGCTGTCGATGGCAATGCGGAAGGTGGTCATGGCGCATGGTCTCCGTCTGAAGCGGTCGGGGCGGCGCGCGTCATCCGCGCACCGCGCCCAGGGTGAGGCCGCGCACCAGGTGGCGCTGCACCAGCATGCCGAGCAGGATCGAGGGAATGAGCGACACCATGGCGAGCGCACTCGACTCGCCGTACTGGCCGCCCTGGAAGCTGATGAAGGAGCGGAACACCGTCGGCAGCGTGAAGGCGTGCCGGCTGGTCAGGATCAGGGCGAAGAAGAACTCGGTCCAGACCGCGATGAAGGCGAACACCGCGGCGGCGGCGATGCCGGGCAGCGCCAGCGGCACCGCGACGCGCAGGAACGCCTGCAGCCAGCCGCAGCCATCGACCCGCGCCGCGTCCTCGAGCTCGCGCGGCATCTGGCGGAAATAGGCGTACATCATCCAGACGGTCAGCGGCAGCGTCATCATCGTATAGACGAGGATCAGCCCGGGCTGCGTGTCGTACAGCCCGTAATTGCGGTACAGCAGGAAGATCGGCAGGCCGATCGCGACCGGCGGCAGGAAGCGCTGCGACAGCACCCACATCGCCATGTGTTTGCCGCCGGTGCGGAAGCGCGCCAGGCTGTAGCCCATCGGCGTGCCGAGCAGCACCGAGAGCACCATGGCGCCCAGCGCCACGGTCGCGCTGTGCGACAGGCCCTGCAGCCCGCGATAGGCGAACAGCGCCGCCCGGTAGTGCACCAGTGTCGGATGCGAGGGAAACCAGACCGGCGGCGAAGCGAGGTAGTCGTCGGTCGGCTTGATCGAGGTGACGGCGACCCAGTAGAGCGGCGCCAGCACGCAGATCACCGCGAAGCCGATGAAGATGAAGCGCAGCCGCCCGGTCCAGTGATGGCGCGTGACGGCGGCCATCACACCGCCTCCGCGCGCAGCAGGCGGCGCACCAGGAAGCCCACGATCACCGCGGTCAGCAGCAGGAAGATCCAGCTTCCCGCCGTCGCCTCGGACAGGTGGAAGTGCTGGAAGCCCATCTCGTACAGATAGAAGGAGGCGGTGTAGGTGCTGGTGCCCGGACCGCCGCCGGTCATCATGAAAATCACGTCGAACAGCTTCACCGCGTCCAGCAATCGGAACGTGATCGCCAGCAGGATCATCGGCGTGAGCTGTGGCCAGACGACGTAGCGGAAGCCCTGCCAGGGATTGACGCCATCGATCTGCGCCGCCTCGTACGGCTCGGGCGGGATCGCCGACAGGCCGGCGAGCAGGATCACGAACATGAACGGCGTCCACTGCCACACATCGGCCGCGACCAGGGCGGCGAAGTTCCAGGGGAAGCCGCTCAGCCAGTCGATCGTCACCGGATGGCCGAGAACGAGGCCCAGCAGGTAGTCGGTCGGGCCGAACGGGCGCTGCAGCATCAGGGCGAAGAACTGCCCGACGATCACCGGGCTGATGAACAGCGGAATGATCAGGATCGAGGTGATGAGGCCGCGGCCGCGGAACGGCCGCTCCATTGCCAGCGCCAGCGCCAGGCCGAGCCCGAACTCGATGCCGACATCAAGGACGCAGAGCACGGCGGTGGTGACGAGCGCGCTGCGCGCGATCGGATCGGCGATGATCTGCGCGAAATTGCGCAGGCCGACGAAGGCATGGCCCGGCACCAGGAAGTCGTAGTTAACGAACGAGACCCAGAGCGAGTAGAGCAGCGGGTAGATCGACAGCGCCACGATCAACGCCACTGCCGGCGTCACCAGCAGCCAGCCGATCCGCCGTTCCGCCCAGAGCGCAAGCGTGCCGCCGCGCGCTGCACCCGGGAGACCCGGGTGCAGCGGCACGGCTTTCGCCGGGTGGGTCACACCGGCGATCCGTCAGGCCGAGGCATGCGCCGCCAGCCCCATCTTGGCGATCGTATGGTCGGCATAGCAGCCCGGCAGCTTCTTGAACTGTTCGTAGGCGGTGCGCTGGGCGTCGACGCCGATCTTGTCGGTGGTCGCGTTCCACTCATTGGCGGCCTTGGTCAGCGCCGCATGCGGGTCGGCGCCGGCCCACACCGCCGTGCACATCTGGTCGAGGCTGAGCGAGTAGTCCTGCGAGCCGGGCATCACGATGTCGACCACGCCGGAATTCGCCGCCTCGCACAGCGTCGAGAGATAGTCCTTCGCGGCCGGCCAGAGTGCCCGGTAGTCGGGCGAGTTGTAGTGTGACATGCGATACGGGTCGCGCAGCGTGTAGGGCAGCATCACCCGCACCAGCGAGACCGGCGGCGAGGTCACCCACTGCATGAACAGATAGGCCGCCTCCGCATTGGCGGAATCCGACGCCAGCGCCTTGACGTAGCCCGACGCCATCTCGCCGTTGCCGCCCGGCATCACGGCGTAGCCGACCTTGCCCGCGACCGAGGAGTGCGGGATGAAGTTGATCGCCTTGTCGCGCTGCGAGTAATTCTCGCTCATCCGTCCGGTCGGCGGCCAGGAGTACAGCATCGCCGCCTTGCCCTGCAGCCAGGCGACCCAGGCGGCGACGGCGTCGAAATCGTTGTTGCCGGGCACCGAAGCCTTGTAGGCGGCCTTCATCTGATTGAGCGTCGTGACCCCGGCATCGCTCGCGAGCTGGGCGCGCATCTTGTCGTCGAAGAAGGTGCCGCCATTGGAGCGGAACTGCTGGAGGAAGGCGAACTGATTGCCCGGGCTGCCGGCCTTCGGGAAATGCACCGCGCCATAGACCTTCGGCGCCATCTGGTCGGTGATGAACTGCGCCGTCTCGACGTACTCGTCCCAGGTCGTCGGCACCCTGAGGTCGCGCTTGTATTTCGCCTTGTACGCCGCCTGCAGCTTCGAATCGCCGAACACGTCGGTGCGGTAGTACAGCGCCCACTGATCACCGTCGTCGAAGAAGCCCCAGCGCTTGCCCTTGTAGGTCGGCAGGAACTTGAACAGCGGGTGGTAGTCTTCCAGATCCGCCTTGTTCATGTGCTTGGCGACGTAGTCGTCGATCGGCGCGATCACGCCGCCATCGGCGAGCGAGGGGATCCAGTCCGGCTCGATGTCCAGGATGTCGTAGGCGCCGGATTGTGCGATGTGCTCAGCGATCGGCTTGGCGTACTGGTCGGGATGCGACAGCTCGACCACGTTGTAGTTCATGCCGGTGAGCTGCTGCCAGAGCGGGCCGGAGAAATTGCGCGGCTCCAGCGCCTGCAGCCCGGCCTCGTAGGTCATGCCGAGCGTCACACCCTTGAAGTTCTTCGCCGCCTGCACCGCGCGATAGGCGGAGCCGTCGGTCGGGCCGGTGGTCGAGGCCTTGACCGCCGCCGCCTGCACGCGCCCGAGCGGCGTGTCGGGCGAGGCGAGCTCCACCGCCGCCTCGGCGACGCGGGCGCCGAGCGTCGCCCCGAGCGTCCCGCCCAGGCCGGCAGTGCCGCCGGCGATCAGCATCTGCCGCAGCACGCTGCGGCGCGAGTGATCGCCGCGCAGCCAGGCATCCAGCTCGCGCGACAGGGCCGGATCGTCCCGGTCGAATGGGTCAGCCATCGTCTCCTCCCTGGCCTCTGATGGGCCGTGCTACTCGAATTCAGGCGGTCTTGTGCTTGCGGCCGTGCGATTTCTCCTCCGGCACCGCCTCGCGCATCGCCGCCAGGCCGCGGGCCAGCGCCGCCTGATAAAGGCCGCTGTCGAGCCCGTAGGCCATCATGCGGAAGCCGTGCCCGAGATAGTCGCGCGCCCAGGTCTCGTCGGTCGCCATGAAGCCGGCCACCTTGCCGTGCCGCTCGGCCGCCGCGACGATCTCCTTCACCGCGCGCAGATAGTCGGGGTGCTTGAACTGCGCCGGGATGCCCATGAAGTTGGTCAGGTCGAAATGCCCGAGCCAGAGCACGTCGACGCCCTCGACCGCGGCGATCGCATCGACGGCGGCGGCGCCGCGCGCGGTTTCGATCTGCACGATCACCTGGGTGCGGCGCCGCGCCATGGCGATCTTGTCGGTGACCGAGGCCGGGCCGTAATCGTCGTGCGCCATGCCGAAGCCCGCGCCGCGCCGCCCGACCGGCGGGTAGTGCGCGAAATTGACGATATCGCGTGCCTGCTCGACGCTTTCGACCATCGGCACCATGATGCTCATCGCGCCGGCGTCGAGGCAGTTGGCGATGAAATGATACTCCGTTGCCGGCACGCGCACGCCCGGGACGATGTCGAGCCCGCGGCAGGCGGCGATCTGCGCCTTGATCGTCTCGATGCCGATGCCGCTGTGCTCCATGTCGAACAGCACGAATTCGGCGCCGGCGGCGCAGATGATCTGCGGCATGCCCGGCGAGAAGAATTCGAAGGTCATCGCTCCGAAAGCGCGGCCGCCGGCGGCGAGCCGATGCTTGACCGGGTTGTCTCTCATCCTTGCTGGTCCTCCCTTCCCTGGCCGGCCTCAGCCCGTCGCGGGCGCTGCGGTCTTGGCGTTCTCGTGCAGATCGAAGCGCCGCACCGCGCGCGCGCGCACCAGCGGCTTCGTCGCCGCCTCGAAGGCGGCGAAATGCGCGGTTCGCAGATGCGCCTCGAACGCCGCGCGGTCATCATAGATCTCATAGAGGGCGATCGGGCCATCGGCCTCCGGGCGCAGCACGTCGAAGCGACGGCAGCCCGGCTCGTCGCGCACCGAGGCGGCGGCGTTCTCGCGCGCGTGGCGCAGCAGCGCCTCGGCGTGCTCGGGGGTCACGTCGAATTCGACCACCAGGGCGAAACCGTCGCTCATGCCACCGCCTCCTGCGCGCGGGCCTGCCAGTACATCGCCGCGACCTCCTCGAGATGCCCGCGCATCTCGCGCTCCGCCGCGTCCGGATCGGCCGCCGCCACCGCCTCGAAGATGCGGCGATGGCTGCGCAGCGCCCGCGCCTCGGCGCCCGCCGTCTTCAGCGTGATGGCGCGCTGCTCGGTCAGCCAGCCGACCATCGCCTGGTGCATGGCGGTGAAGATCGGATTGGCGGAGAGTTCGGCGAACACGTAGTGGAACGCGACATCGCTGCGCTCGAAGCGGGTCGCATCGCCACAGGCCGCCTCGTTCGCCGCCAGCGCCGCGCGCAACCGCTCGATCCCGGCCGGGTTTGCGGTGCGCGCCGCCTCGCGCGCCAGCCCCACTTCCAGCAGCAGCCGCGCCGTCTGCAGGTGCCGCACGCCGCCCTTATCGCTCAGCCAGTGGCGGACGGCGGGATCGAGCCCGGCCAGCATGGACCTGGCCGAGGGGCGCGCGACCCGCGCGCGTTCGCCGCCGGCGATGCTGATGAGGCCGGCGCGCTCGAGGCTGAACAGCGCCTCGCGGATCGCCGGGCGGCCGACGCCGTAGCGCTCCATCAGCTCGCGTTCGGAGGGCAGGGCGTCGCCGACCTGCAGGCTGCCCGACAGGATCGTCTCCTGCAGCCGGTCGGCGACTTCGTGAAACAGCTTGCGCCGCTGGATCACCTCGCTCACGGCGCCTTCCTCCCTGGGACGGCCGTTGCAGAGATCAGGCTATCAACATGTCATACCGGCGGCGGCGTGAAAAGGGGGGCGACAGCGGACGCCATCACCGGGCGGTCCCCGGCGCCGGCGCCCGCCTCGCTGGCGGTCCCGATGGCCGATGACGGCAGCGCGCGCCGAGGCCGGCGCCGCTACAGCCCGCGCGCCGCCTCCATCACCTCCGCGGCATGGCCGCCGACCTTCACCTTGCGCCAGATCCTTGCCACGTGGCCGCTGCGGTCGATGAGGAAGGTGCTCCTCTCCATCCCCTTGTACTTCTTGCCGAACATGCTCTTGTCGACCCAGACGCCGTACGCCTCGGACACGTGGGTTTTTTCATCCGAGGCGAGCGGGAATTTCAGGCCGTATTTCTCGGCGAAGCGCTCGATCGGCGGGATCGGGTCCTTGGACACGCCGATCACCTCGATGCCGATATGGCCGAGCTGCGGCAGCGCCTCCTGGAAGGCGCAGGCCTCGCGCGTGCAGCCCGGCGTGTCGGCCTTGGGATAGAAATACAGCACGAAGGGTTTGCCCTTCAGCCCCTTGAGGCTGACGGTGCGACCGTTGCTGGCCGGCATGGTGAAATCCGGCGCCGGGTCGCCTTGCTGCACGCTCATCCGCTCTGCGCTCCCTTCCCCACCTTGTCCGCCGCCGGCCAGACGTCGCCGATATGCCGGCTGAAGGCGGCGCGCACATCGGCCGCCAGCGCGTCCAACGTGGCCCGAAGCCCGGGCGGGTCAACCCCACCCAGGCTGCGCAACATCGGCGCCCGCAGCAGCGCCCGCGTCGCCGCCTCCGGCAGCTCGGTCCCGGGCGGGCGGCCGAGGGTGATGCGCAACAGCCCCTGCACGGTGCGCCAGGTGCGGTCCGCCGCGATCAGGCGCGCCGCCTCCGCCGCCGCCAGCACCCCGGCCTCGCCCAGCCGCGCCAGCGCGACATGCGTCGTCGGATGGCACAGCGCCGGCCGGTCGGGCCCGTGCACGAGCTGCAGCACCTGGGCGATGAACTCGACATCCATCAGCCCGCCGGGCCGCAGCTTGACGTCCCAGGGCCCGGCGGCCGGCAGGTCGCGCAGCACCCTCAGTCGCATCGTCGCCGCATCCTCGCGGATGCGTGCCGGATCGTCCGGCAGCACCAGCACGGCGCGGATCGCCGCCGCTACGCGCTCGCGCAATCTCGGCGGGCCGGCGACGACCCGCGCGCGGGTCAGCGCCATCCGCTCCCAGGTCCAGGAGTCGCGCTGGTGGTAACGCTCGAAGGCCCGCAGCGACACCGCGACCGGGCCTTTGTTGCCGGACGGGCGCAGCCGCATGTCCACGGCATAGAGCGGCCCCTCCAGCCCCGGCGCGGTCAACGCCGCGACCATCGCGTGCGCGGCGCGGATGAAATACTGGCTCGCGGGCAGCCGCCGCGTCGCATCGCCGCGGCGCAGCTTCGTGCTCTCGCTGACCGTCTCGGGGTGGTCATAGACCAGCATCAGGTCGAGATCGGAGCCGGCCAGCATTTCCCGCGCGCCCGCCTTGCCCAGGGCCACCACCGCCAGGCCGCCGCCACGCACCCGGCCGTTGCGTTGCGCAAACTCCCGCATCAGGAGCGGCAGGAGGCCGCCGATCGCGGCATCGGCGAGCGCGGTGCGCCGTTCGCCGGCCGCGTCGATGTCGACGCGGCCTTCCAGGGTCGCGGCCGAGAGGCGGAACTCCTCGCCGCGGACGAAGCGGCGGGTGATCTCGATCGCGTCCTCCAGCGCGCGGGCGTCGTGGAGCTGCACCCGCAGCGCCCGGCGCGGATCGGGATCGGTCTCGTCGCCGGCGAGCAAGCCTTCCAGCGCCGAGGGCACGCTCGCGAGGTGCTCGGCCAGGCCCGGCGCGCCGCCGAGCAGCGCGGCAATCTGCTCGAGCAGCGGCGGGTTGCGCTGCAACAGCGAAAGCAGCTGCACCCCGGCCGGCTGGCGCGAGAGGAAGGCGTCGAAATGGGCGAAGGCGATGTCCGGGTCTGCCTGCCGGGCGAGCGCCGCCAGCAGCAGCGGCAGGATGTCGGCCATCAGGTCCCGCGCCCGCTCCGAGCGCAAGGCCCGCACCCGGCCGGTCTGCCAGCGGCGGACCGCATCGACGATATGCGCCGGGTCGTGAAAGCCGCGCTCGCGCAGCGCCTGCACCGTCGCCGGGGGCGGCTCGCCGACGCCGCTGAAATCGAGTCGTGCGTCGGATTCCACTGTCGGCGCGACAGTGTCGAACAGCGCCACGAAATGCCCGCGCACGCGCGCCAGCCGGTCGAGCAGCGCGGTGGCGAAGGCCGTCGCATCGGCATAGCCCATGAACACGGCAAAGCGCTCGAGCTCGGGCGGCCGGGAAGGCAGGCTGTGCACCTGCCGGTCATTGATCATCTGCAGCCGGTGCTCGACGCCGCGCAGGAAGCGGTAGGCCTCGCCGAGCTCGGCCGCCGCCTCGCGCGGCAGATGCCCGGCCCGGGCCAGCAGCCGCAGGCCGGGCTCCAGCCGCGGCTCGCGCAGCGCCGGATTGCGGCCACCCCAAACGAGCTGCAGCGTCTGCACCAGAAACTCGATCTCGCGGATGCCGCCCTCGCCGAGCTTCACGTCGTGGCCGGCGATGCGCGCGACCGGGTTGCTGGCGCTGCCGATCGCGGAACCGCGCTCGGCGTCGATGCGCTGCTTCATCGCCCGGATGTCGGCGATGGCGGCGAAGTCCAGATGGCGGCGCCAGATGAAAGGGCGTATGGCCTCGAGGAACTGCGAGCCCAGGGCCAGGTCACCGGCCACCGGGCGGGCGCGGATCATCGCCGCACGCTCCCAGTTCTGGCCCATGCTCTCGTAGTAGGTGAGCGCCGCCGGCAGCGACAGGGCGGGTGGCGTCGCCGCCGGATCGGGACGCAGGCGCAGATCGGTGCGGAAGACGTAGCCATCGGCGTCGCGGGTCTGCATCAATGCGACGAGGTCGCGCGCGAAGCGGGTGAACACGCGCCCCGCGGCATCGCCGAGGTTCGGGTGGGAAGCCGGGTCGTAGAGCAGAATGAGGTCGATATCGCTCGAGTAGTTCAGCTCGCGGGACCCGAGCTTGCCCATGCCGAGGACGACGAGGCCGCTCTCCATCGCCGGCTGTGCGGGATCCGGCAGCCGGAGGTCGGCCGCCTCGTGTGCCGCGCGCAGCAGATGCGCGACGCCAAGCCGGAGCGCCGCGTCGGCGAGGTCGGAAAGCGTGCCGGTCACCTCCTCCAGCGACCAGAGCCCGCCGATATCGGCAAGCGCCGCCGTGAGCGCGATCTGCCGCTTGGCGCGGCGCAGGGCCGCGGCGATGCGCGGTCCGGGCGCGGCCGGGGAGATCCGCCCGAGCTCCGCCAGCGCGGCCGCGACCACCGGGTCCGGCCCGCGCTGCACCACGGCGCGCAGCGTCGCCGCCTCGCGCAGCGCCAGGTCGGCGAGATAGGGGCTGTTGCCGCCGATTGCCGCGAGCATGGCGCGCGCCCGGCCCTGGCCGGCGAGCCGCGCCTCCGCCGCGCCCAGCGCCGCGAAGCGTTCGATCAGCCGTTCGGCGGCCGCTTCATCGGCCGGGCGCGGCCAGTGATCCGGGAGGGCGAGCGGCGGGCCCATGCCGGCCGGACCCAACCGTGCTGAGACGGGTCGGTCAAGTCTGCGGTCATGTCGGGCGGCACTCGTTCCGCCTGGTGCGGCTGCTGCTGGAGATCGCGCTGGCGCTGACGCTGCTGCTGGCGATCGCGATCGGCGCGCTCGCCTGGCGGCTGTCGCAGGGGCCGATCGACCTGCCCTGGCTGGCGCACCGGCTGGAGATCGCGGCCAACACGCCGCCCACTGCGACGCACTATCGGATCGGCGGCGCGGCACTGGCCTGGGAAGGGTTCAAAGGCGTTGACCGGCCGCTCGGCGTGCGGCTGACCGCGGTGCAGGCGATCGGCCCGCACGGCGCGGTGCTGGACGAGATTCCGCGGGCCGAGGCGTCGTTCTCGCTGCTCTCGCTGCTGCAGGGCGTCATCGCGCCGCGGGCCGTCGAGATCGACGGCGCGCGCGTGCGCCTGGTGCGGCAGGCGAACGGTCGCGCCACGCTCGATCTCGGCGCCTTGCCGCGGCCGTCGGCGACGGAAGCCGTGCCGCCTGGCCAGGGCTTCGCCCGGCTGCTCGATGAACTCACCCGGCCGCCGGTCGTGCGGGCGCGGCCGGCGAGCGGCGGCCTGCAGTTCGACCAGCTTCGCCGGGTGCTGATCCGCGATGCCCGGGTCGAAGTGATCGACCGGCAGATCGGCGCCACCTGGCGCGCCCCGGATGCCGATATCGACCTCAAGCGCGACCAGCGCGGCGTGGTGACCGGCACCGCCGGCGTGACGCTGGCACTGGGTGCGACGAAGGCGCGGTTTTCTGCCATCGCGCATGTCGCTCCGGGCGGTACCGCGACCGATATCAGCGCGCATCTGACGCCGGTGACGCCGGCCGATCTGGCGCGCGCCGTGCCGGCGCTGGCGCCGCTCGCCGCCCTCGACGCGCCGGTGACGCTCGCGGCCTCGGCCGAGCTCGGGCCGGACCTGTTGCCGCGGCATCTCACGCTGCAGGCCGAAGGCGGCGCCGGCGCGGCGCGGATGATGGGCACGGCGATCGGCCTGAAGCGCGTGACGCTCGACCTGGCGGGCGACCTGCAGGCGATGACGCTGCATCTGCAGCTCGCGCTGGCGGCGCCGGACGGCAGCGCCGGGCCGGTCATCCGGGTCGCCGGCGATCTCGGCCGCGCGGCGCAGCGCGTCCAGGCGCAGCTCACGATCGATCTCGACCGCGTGCCGTTCGCCGATCTCGGCCGCTACTGGCCGGCCGGCACCGGCGGCGGCGCGCGGCCATGGCTGACCGAGAACCTCACCGCCGGCATCGCGCATGATGCGCATGTCGCGCTGACGCTGCAGGCCAAGCCGGATCTCTCCGACCTGGCGCTGACCGCCGCGTCCGGCCAGGTGCTGGGCGACGACGTCACCGTGCACTGGCTGCGCCCGGTGCCGCCGATCGAACACGCGCAGGCGAAGCTGCAAGTGCTCGGACCGGACGCGGTGCAGATCACGGCGGAGAACGGACGGCAGGGCGCCCTGCAGATGCGCGATGCCAGCATGACGATCACCGGCCTGACGACGCACGACCAGGAAGGTGCGATCACCGTCGACATCGCCGGCCCGATCGCCGACGCGATCACCCTGCTGCGCAATCCGCGGCTGCGGCTGCTCAGCAAACATCCACTGCCGCTGCACGATCCGTCCGGCACCGCCCGCATCCGGCTCGACGTCAAGCTGCCGCTCGAGAACAAGGTCGCGATCGAGCAGATCGCGATCCATGCGGCCGGCAAGCTCGCCGCCGTGCATATCGGCGACCTGGTGGCGCATCGCGGTCTCGACCAGGGCGCGCTCGCGATCGATGCCAGCAATGACGGGCTGACGCTGAACGGCACCGCGACGCTCGCCGGCATTCCGCTGACGCTGGACGTGGCCACGGATTTCCGCGCCGGACCGCCGTCGGAGGTGCTGACGCGCGTCAGTCTTTCCGGCACCGCGGATGCGCGGCAGCTCGCCGCCGCCGGGATCGACACGGCCGGCATGCTGCACGGCCCGGCGGCGCTGCAGGTGCACTACGCGCAGCGCCGCGACGGCAGTGCGACGGTGACGCTCGCGGCCGATCTCAGCCGCGCGGCGCTGGATGCCGGGATGATCGACTGGCGCAAGCCGGCGGGGGCGCCGGCGGCGCTGGACGCCGAGCTGCTGCTGCAGGGCGACCGGATCACCGGCGTCGACGCGATCAATGCCAGCGCTCCGGGGCTGGTGCTGCGCGGCAGCGCGGTGATGGCGAATGGTCAGCCGGTGGCGCTGCGGCTCACCGAGGCCGCGATCGGTCGCACCCGCGCCAGCGGCGAGATCCGGTTCGCCCAGGACCCCGGCGATCCGATCACGGTCGATCTCGCAGGACCGGTGCTCGACCTCTCCGGCCAGCTCGCCCGCAAACCCACCCCGGCGCACAAACCGGCGCAACCGGCGACGCGCGGGCCACCCTGGGCCGTGCAGGCACGGTTCGACCGCGTGCTGGTCGCCGAAGGCGCCAGCCTCACCGCGGTGCAGGCGCGGATCGAGGATGACGGGCAGGTGGTGCGGGCGGCGACGATCAGCAGCGGCGCGCCGGAAGACATCCGGGTCAGCATCGTGCCGCAGGGAACCGGTCGGCATCTGTCCGCGAGCGCCGCCGATGCCGGTGCGGTGCTGCGCGCTTTCGACATCACCGGCGCCATACGCGGCGGCAAGCTCTCGGTGCAGGGCCAGTACGATGACCGCAGCGCCGCCCATCCGCTCGCCGGCACCGCGCAGATCGGCGATTTCCGCGTGCGCAACGCCCCGGCCATGGCGAAGCTGCTGCAGGCGATGACGCTGTACGGGCTGGTCGACGCGCTGCGCGGCCCGGGCATGGGGTTCACCCGGCTGGTGGCGCCGTTCCACATGCAGGACGACCAGCTCCAGCTCGATGACGCGCGCGCCTTCAACGCATCGCTCGGCATCACGGCGAAGGGGCGCATCGATCTCGCCGCCAACACCGCGGACCTGCAGGGCACGATCGTGCCGGCCTACATGCTGAACTCGTTCCTGGGACGGATTCCCTTGCTCGGGCGGCTGTTCAGCCCGGAGCGCGGCGGCGGCGTGTTCGCCGCCACCTACCGGGTGCGGGGCTCGCTCGCCGATCCGGCGGTGAGCGTCAATCCGCTCGCCGCGCTCGCGCCCGGTTTCCTGCGCGGGCTGTTCGGCATGTTCGGGCGGCACTGAACGGCGCCGCCCGGCCGGTCGAGGCGCCGGGGCAGTCATTCCCCCCGATGGCGAAACGGCTCTATGCTGGCGGGATGTCCGGCCTGCGCGCGCTGTTGTTCGACGTCTTCGGCACCGTCGTCGACTGGCGCGCCAGTCTGATCGCGGAACTTTCCGAATTCGGCACGGTTCGGCGGATCACGGTCGACTGGCCGGCTTTGGTCGACGCCTGGCGCGGCGATTACCGCCCGTCGCTGGAGCGGGTGCGGCGCGGCGAGCAGCCATGGGCGGTGCTGGATGCGCTGCACCGGGCCTCGCTGCAGGCACTGGCGCCGCGCTTCGGCCTGTCCGGGCTGGCACCCGCGGATCTCGATCACCTGACGCGCGCCTGGCACCGGCTGAACCCCTGGCCGGACGCGCTGCCGGGGCTGAACCGGCTGCGCCGTCACTGGACCATCGCGGCGCTATCGAACGGCAACGTGGCGCTGCTGGTGAACATGGCGCGGCGGGCCGGCCTGCCCTGGGACATGGTGTTCGGCGCCGACCTGTTCCGACAGTACAAGCCCGATCCGGAGACCTATCGCGGTGCCTGCACGTTGCTGGGACTGGCGCCGCGGCAGGTGATGATGGTGGCGGCGCATCCCTCCGATCTGGAGGGCGCGCGCGCCGCCGGATTGCGCACCGCCTTCGTGCCGCGGCCGGAGGAGTACGGGGCGGAGACGGCGCCGGCGGATGCGGCCGGGCCGTGGGACGTGACCGCGACGGATTTCGTCGACCTGGCCTGGCGGCTGGAAGCCGGCCGGCCGGCAAACCGGAACGGCGGCGCGATCGTTCCCGCCGAGACAGGAGGACCCATGGTCGAGATCCGCCGGCTGAACCCGCACGATCCGATGCCCGAAGGCGAGGGCACGCACATCATCGTCCTGCGCCGCTTCGACGAGGACCAGCCGCGACAGCGGGTCGTCGACCTGATCGTCTCGCGCGGTGCGCGCGGCGTCGAGACCTCGCACCCGGTACGGCCGGACGGCACGCCGGCGAGCTTCGAGGAAGCGCTGAGCGCGGCCCGCCGCGTCGCCGCCGAGATCGGGCTGACGGCCGTCTACGCCATCGACCGCACCGCCGGACCGCGCGAGCGCGAGGTGATCGAACATCACGGCGACCATTCGTTCGCCGGCGATGCGCTCGATGATTTCGATCTCGAGGAGGACGAGCGCGGCACCGATCTGCGCGACCGCTCCGGCTGATCCCGACGGCGGGCGCGCCGGGGCGCAGGGATGCGCTCGTGCCATCCCGGCGCACACGGCGACCGTCGCTCGTTTCGCCGTCGTCGGCTTCCCGTCACGCGGGAGTTCATCCGCCGGGATGGTGCGCCGATCTTTCGCGCGGCGGATCAGCCTCCCTTGCGTGGCGCGGCGGTGCCGTGCAGCAGCGCGTCGCAGCGATGATCGTCGCCGACGCCGAGCTGGATGGTCGGCAACAGCGCGAGCGGTGCGGCGAGGAAACCGAGTCCGGCCGCAATCCCGCCGCGCGCGCCGAGACTCGCCAGGTCGGGACGGATGCTCGGATGCTTGAACGTGCCGGTGATGCCGATCGGCGCCGGCAGCGAGCCGATGGTGAAGTGCTTGGCGCGGGTGCGGATGCGATAATCCAGCCGTTCATCCTTCAGATCGACCGTGCCGCTGCCGTCGACGATCGCTTCGCCGGTGTCGAGCACCAGCGCCCTTGTCTCGAGCACGCCGTCGCGCAGCAACCAGTCGCCGATGAAGCACTGGATCTGCGTCTTGCGCGGCACGCCGAGCGCCGAGAACAAGGCGTTGCCGAATTCGAAGCCGGAGAGATCGACCAGCAGCGCGCTGAGATCGCCGCCGCCGACCAGGTAGATCCGGGCGTTGCCATTGCCGTTGCCGAGCATGCTGGCGAGCGAGTTGCCGCGCGTGTCGATCGCGGCACTGCCGCCGATCGTGCCGGCGCCCTGGAAGGCATGCGTCGCGGCCATGATGCGCGAGAGATCGACGCGGCGGAAATCGATATCGGCCTTGGCGTGGATCAGCTTGTCGACCGGGGTGAGGTCGATATTGCCGGTGATCGCGCCGCGACCGATGCCGAAGCTCAGCGGATGCAGCCGGATCGCGCCGTCGACGATGTCGGCCACGACCGCGAGATTGTCGAGCGGCACGGAGCGGCCCTCGATGCGCGCGCCGCGATAGCGGATGTGCATGTCGGCCGATTTCAGCTTCGGCAGGTTGATCGGCGTGGTCGGCAGCAGGCGCGGGTTGGCTTCCGCGCGGGCGACGGCGCGGCGTTCCGCCGGGGTGGCGTTGCGTTCGTTGCGGCGGCCGGGCTGTGAGCCGATGAAGCCGCCGAGATCGGCGAGATCGACGCGGCGCGAGTGCAGGTCGGCGGTGACGTCGGGACGCGCGCGGCCGGGGTCGACCGCGATCGTGCCCTCGAGATCGCTGTTGCCGACCACGCCGGCGAAGTCGGTGAAGCGGATGTGCTGGCTCGCGCGGTCGTAGTCGAGCCGGCCGCTGATCCGATAGGCCGGCGTCTGCGGGATCGGGATGCCGGTCAGCGGATAGAGCTGCGCCATGTCGGCGCCGGCGAGCGACAGTTTCAGGTCGGTGCCGGCGAAGGCCAGCGGGTTGCGCACCGTGCCGGTCAGCGACACACGCGTCGCGCCGTTCTGCAGCCGCAGATCGACCGGGTAGGGGTGCGCGGCATCGCGCAGCGACAGCAGGGCGCCGCCGACGAAATGGCCGGTGACCGGCTGACCGGCATAGGTGCCCTTGGCGTCCACCAGCAGCTCGGATTCAGGCCCGGCGGGCAGTGTTGGCGTTGCGGCCGATGCTGCCGCCGGCGTCGCGCCCGATGCCGGCTCGGCGGTTGCGATCGTCAGGTCGAAATCGGCGCGCAGCTTCGGGATGACGACATCCCCGGTTCCCTGGCTGATGCGGAGATCGCCGATCGAGGGGTTGGTGCCCGTGCCGGCCTGGGCGTGGCCGGACGATCCGCTGGCGAAGGTGTAATTGTTCGCCCCGCCCGGTGTCGCCCTGGCGTCGATGACGGGATGGTCCAGGGCGAGCAGCGGGATCACGATGTGCCGCCCGTGCAGATAGGCCATCACGTCGAGGCGGATGGTCAGATGGGCCAGCCGGGCCAGCGGGGGCCCCGACGGAAAGCCGGGCGGGTTGCCGAGGGTGACATCATCCGCGGTCACCTGCGTCACCCTTCCGAGGCGGACGTGCAGATGGCCGATCGTCACCGGACGGCCGGTGGCCGCCGCGGCGCGGGCGTCCACCAGGGGGATGAACCAGTCCCAGTTCCACAGCAGGACGAGCGCAATGATCGCCAGTGCCAGGATCCCGAGACAGGCCAACCATCGCCACGCCCTTGGTCGCGCCATCACCCTCTTCTCTCGCGCCACGCTTCTGTCGCGCCACCCCGCTCTCGGGCGACCGCCGTGCCCGGGACGGGCGCCGAGGTCGGTGCGCGTCGCCGATATGACCGCGGCGTTACGCCCACGCCCGGGACGCGGTTCCCCGTACGACGATGGTCTTGCGGTGCAGCGAGTCGACGCGGCAGGGTGGGGGCGGCAACAGGGAGCACGCTGATGGGTGAGCACCTGCTGGCGGTCCGGCCGCTGCTATGGTTCTGGGCCGGAATCTTCGCCGTTGGGAGCGCCGGGGCGGGAACATTACAGGTCATCGGCGCGCCGGTCGCCGGACCGGGCACACCGGCGGTCGGGGTGCGCCTGGCCGGCGCGGCACCGCCGGTTCCGGACCTGCCATCGCCGACAGAGGCGCCGGCGGTGGCGGCGCCGATGCCGGCCCGGCCGGCGGTCGCCGTGCGGTCGGGGGATGCGAATGCCGCTATTCGACCGGTGGCGGCGCGGCTGCCGGTGCCACCGATCCCGCCTATCGCGGTACATCACTTGCCGCCGCTGCGGCCGCACTGGCGTCTCGCGGCCCGGCATCGGGTGTGGCGGCAACCGGCCACCGTCGCCGAGCCGCAGGGCTATGAGCAGCCCGCCGTCGCGGCCTGGAGCCCGTCGCCTTACGCTCCGTATCCGTATTACGGGTACGCACCCGATTATTGAGGCGACGGCCGGGCGCAGCCGCTGCCGCGATCGAGGCGGCCGGCGGCTGCGGACGCGGCTATGATCGCCGCCGTCCGTGCCGGGAACCGAGCCATGCCCCTGACGCTGCGCCGTTCGCTCCTCGCCTGTGGTTTCGCCGCCGGCCTTGCCGCCGTGCCCGCCCGGGCCGCGACGACGCCGCAGCAGGCACAGGCGCTGGCCGATCAACTCCAGGCCTGGCTCGTGGGAACGCTCGGCGCGGATTTTCCGCCGCCGCCGCACGCCTTGCAGGTGACGCCGCAGGATGATGGCTATGCCGTCGCCTGGCCGCTTGGGCTGTTGCCGGGAGTCGCTACGGAGGCGGGAAGCGAGGTTTCGGCGACGGTGCGGCCGCTCGATCGCGGGCGCTGGTCCATCGATGCGATCCGGCTACCCAATCCGATGACCCTCACCGTGACCGCGCCGGCGGGCGGGAAGGCGAGCGGCCCCGTGCATGTCACCTGGCAGGTGGCCGGGCAGCAGGCGGAGGGCGTGCTGGATCCGAGCCTCGCAAGCCCCAGCAGCCTCACCTTCCGGCTGACCGGGACGGATCTTACGGTGGACGGTCCGCGCGTGTCCCAGCGCTCGCATTTCGATGCCATGACGGTGCAGGCGGGACTGGTGCCGGCGGCGGTGGGCCGGGCGGACGTGACGGAGGAGGCGTCGGGCGAGAACTACAGCAGCACGCAGCGGGACCAGCACGGCGAGGTGCAGCTTGCGGCGCGCTCGATCCACGCCTCCGGCCATCTGACGGGCCTGGATCTGGCGCGGGCCGAGGCTGCCTTGCACGCGGGGCTGCACGTGGTCAGCGAGGCGCTGGCGCTGCGCGGGACGGATGTCCACGAGCGGCGGGACGCCGTGCTGCGTCCGGCGGTGGTCGCATTCCTGCGGTCGTTGCGTGATCTGACCAGCGGCGGCGAGCTGTCGGAGACGCTGGAGGCGTTGCGGGTGGTGTCCGGCGAGCATCGGGTCGCGGTGGATCGGCTGGGTGTCGGGACCGGGTGGAAGGCGCGGGATGGGCTGCTGAGCGCGCAGGTGTCGCTCGTCGCGGACGGGGTGCGCTCGCCGGAGATTCCCGGGGAGTTCCGGGCGTATGTGCCGCGGCATGTGCTGGTGCGGCCGATGGTGGCGGGGGTCAGCCTGACGGCGGTGGATGATCTGCTGAACGGTGCGGCGGCGCCCGCCGCGGATCGCCCTGGCCGGTTGGCGGCAGCGTTGGCGGCATTGTTTGCCGCGGGGCCGCCGAGCGTCGGGATCGACCCGCTGGAGATCGATCTCGGCCCGGCGAAGGTTCGTGGCGCCGGGGTGCTGGTGGCCGATGCGCCGGACGATTTGCGCGGTCAGGCGGAGGTGACCGCGACCGGGTTCGATGCGCTGCTCGATCAGATTCGGGCCGATCCCAAGCTGGCTTCGGCGCTGCCGGTTCTGGCGACGATTCGTCTGCTGGCGCGGCCCGAGGGCGATCGCCTGATCTGGGACATCACGTTCCGGCATGGCGATCTGCTGATCAACGGCACCGACATCACGGCGCTGCTGGGCCTCCGCCACCACCATCACGAATAGACCTTGGTGAAGGATTGCAAAGGCTGAGCCTTTGCTGCGGATCGAACCGCGACGCGGTTCGATCGGGCAAAGTCCCCTGGCCTTTTCCGCCTCCTGCCGAGGCCGTACGGTGCGTCGATGGATATTTCCACGATCGGCTACGAGCGCCTGCCGCCGTCCGACTTTCTCGCCATCCTGAAGCAGGAGGGCGTGACTCAGCTGATCGACGTGCGGGCGATCGCCAACTCCCGCCGCCCTGGCTACGCCAAGCGCGCCTTGTCAGCGGCGCTGGAGCAGGCGGGGATCGGCTATCTGCACGTGCCGGCGCTGGGGACCCCGAAGGAAGGGCGGGAGGCCGTGCGCAGCGGCCATCCCGCTTTGATGCAGCGGATCTTTGCGGCGCATCTGGCGACGCCGCCGGCGCAGGAGGCGCTGGTTTCGCTCGCGGAGACGGCGCGTCGCGGCCGGTGCTGCCTGCTCTGCCTGGAGGCTGATCCGGCGCATTGCCATCGCACGATCGTTGCCGCCGCGCTGCACCAGCGCTGGGGCTTCGCCGTGCGGCATTTGCCGGCGCCGGATCAGTAGGTGGCGCGGCCGCCGGAGATGTCGAACACGGCGCCGGTGGAGAAGGAGCAGTCCTCCGAGGAGAGCCAGCAGATCAGCGCCGCCACTTCCTCGACCTGCAGGAACCGGCCCATCGGGATGCGGGACAGCATGTAGTCGATATGCGCCTGGGTGATCTGGTCGAAGATCTCCGTCTTGGCCGCCGCCGGCGTCACGCAGTTCACCAGCACGCCCTTCTGCGCCAGTTCCTTGCCGAGCGATTTGGTGAAGCCGATCAGCCCGGCCTTGGCAGCGGAGTAGTGGCTGGCGGTCGGGTTGCCTTCCTTGCCGGCGATCGAGGCGACGTTGACGATGCGGCCCCAGCCGCGGGCGATCATGCCGGGAACGATGGCGGCGGCGGTGAGGTAGGGCGCGATCAGGTCGACCTCGATCACCCGGCGCCAGTGGTCGGTCGGCAGTTCCCAGGTGAGGCCGTTGGTGCCGGCGATGCCGGCGTTGTTGACCAGGATGTCGATGTGGCCGTGGCGCTGTTCCGTGGCTGCGGTGGCATCGCGGACCGCGGCCTCGACGGTGAGGTCGAGGCAATGGGTGCTGACCGTGCCGGCGGCGCCGAGTGGTTTCGCGGCCTGGTCCAGCCTGGCGCTGTCCATGTCCCAGAGTGCCACCGCGGCGCCGGAGGCGAGCATCCGCTCGGCCACCGCGTAGCCGATGCCACGGGCGCCGCCGGTCACCACCGCGACGCGGCCCTTGAGATCGAGCTGGTTCATGCGTGCCTCCTCACGATGTGCGGCGATTGGCATGTGGCGTCGGGGGTGTCCAGCCCGCGCGGTGCCGGCGGGGGGTTCACCGGAGGGGCGGTTGTCGCTACAGCGGACGCATGCCGCTGTCTTTCATCGAGATGATTCCCCCGACGATCCCGCGCGTGGCGCTGGTCACCGGCGCGGCGCGGCGCGTCGGGCGCGCGATCGCGCTGGCGCTGGCGGAGGCGGGGTTCGGCGTCGCGCTGCACTACCATGCGAGCGCCGGGGAGGCGGAGACGCTGGCGGCCGAGCTGCGCGCGCGGGGCGTCTCGGCGGCGGTGCTGGCGGCGGAACTGGCGCAGGAGGCGGCGGTGCGCCGGTTGGTGCCGGACGCGGCGGCGGCGCTGGGGCCGGTCGGGGTACTGGTCAACAATGCCAGCCTGTTCGAGCGCGACGAGTGGGACAGCGTCACGCGGGAGAGCTGGGACGCGCATCTGGAGCCCAATCTGCGCGCGCCCTTCGTGCTGGCGCAGGAGTTCGCCCGCGCGCTGCCCGCCGGCGCGGAGGGCGTGGTGGTGAACATGCTGGACCAGCGCGTGTGGTCGCTGACGCCGCATTTCATCTCCTACACCGTTACCAAGGCCGGGCTGTGGACGCTGACCCGGACGCTGGCGCTGGCGCTGGCGCCGCGCATCCGGGTTTGCGGCATCGGCCCTGGTCCGACCTTGCCGAGCCCGCGGCAGAGCGCGGCGCAGTTCGAGCGGCAGCTGCGGTCGGTCCCGCTCAGGCACGGGGCCGGGCCGGAGGAGATCGGGCGGGCGGTGCTGGCGCTGCTTGCCTTGCCCTCCTTCACGGGGCAGATGCTGGCGCTGGATGGCGGCCAGCACCTGCAATGGGGCCCGTCCGGCGATGGCGGGCCGGAGGAATGACAGGGTCGGTTGGGAAATCACCGGCGTTTGTCCACCTCCTGGCCGGATAGGCAAATCATTGCAGTCGGGTGGCAGATTGTTTTCATCCGCGTGTCGGGCCGCCCAGGCGATATTTCGTGAAATCAATATGTTAATGAAAGAGTGCGGAGTCGGGGCCGGCCAGCGCGTGACGTGCCGGGTCCAGGAGAGGGCCTGCCCGGCGGCGGCTTGCGCACAGAGATATCCACAGCCCCGGCGCATCGGATTCGCCCGGATTGCGGGCCATGGCGGGCGGCGCAGCACCGTCCCAAGTGCAGGCGCATGAGCGACACCGAACCCGATCCCTCGCCCGCGGAGGCGCCCGCCGGCGCGGGCGGCGTCGCGGTGATCGAGGCGGCGCTGGCGACGATGCCGGCCTGTCCCGGCGTCTATCGCATGCTCGATGCCAAGGGGAACGCGCTGTATGTCGGCAAGGCGCGCAACCTAAAGAAGCGGGTGGCTGCCTACGCCCAGCTCGGGCGGCTGCCGGACGAGCGGCTGCGCCGGATGGTGGCCGAGACGGCGGCGATGGAAATCGTCACGACGCACACCGAGGCCGAGGCGCTGCTGCTCGAGGCCAATGTGATCAAGCGGCTGAAGCCGCGCTTCAACATCGTGCTGCGGGACGACAAATCCTATCCGTGGCTGATGCTGACCGAGGATCACGAGTTCCCGCAGATCGCCAAGCATCGCGGCGCGCAGGTGCGCAAGGGGAGCTATTGGGGGCCTTTCGCCTCCGCCTGGGCGGTGAACCAGACGGTGACGGCGATGCAGCGCGTGTTCCTGTTGCGCTCCTGCGCCGACACGGTGTTCGCGGCGCGCACCCGGCCGTGCCTGCTGTACCAGATCCGCCGCTGCTCCGCGCCGTGTGTCGGGCGGATCGACCGCGCCGGCTACGCGACGCTGGTCGGGCAGGCGCGCGCCTTCCTCTCCGGCAAGCAGGCGGTGGTGCAGAAGGAGCTGGCGACGGAGATGGAGGGCGCTGCCGAGCGGCTGGAGTTCGAGCGGGCCGCGGCGCTGCGCGACCGGATCCGGGCGCTGACGCATGTGCAGGGTACCAGCGTGATCAATCCGGCGAGCCTGGAGGATGCGGACATCGTCGCCGCCTGGCAGATCGGTGGCCAGACCTGCGTGCAGGTGTTCTTCATCCGCGGCGGCCGCAACAACGGCAACCGCGCCTTCTATCCGACCGGGCGGGCCGGTGATCCGGGCGAGGTGCTCGGTGCGTTCATCGCGCAGTTCTACGACGACAAGGTGCCGCCGCCGCTGCTGCTGCTGAACCATGTCCTGCCGGAGCAGGCGCTGGTGTCCGAGGCGCTGTCGCTGCGCGCCGGGCGGCGGGTCGAGCTGGCGGTGCCGCAGCGCGGCGAGAAGCGCGCCGTGGTGCTGCATGCCGAGGTCAATGCGCGCGAGGCGCTGGAGCGCAAGCTCGCGGAATCCGCCGGCCAGGCGAAGCTGCTGGAGGGGCTGGCGACGCTGTTCCAGTTGCCCGCGCCGCCGGAGCGGATCGAGGTCTACGACAACAGCCACATCATGGGCCGCAACGCCTATGGCGTGATGATCGTTGCCGGGCCGGAAGGCTTCATGAAGAACGCCTATCGCAAATACACGATCCGCGGGCCGATCACGCCAGGCGATGATTTCGCGATGATGCGCGAGGTGCTGGAGCGGCGTTTCGCGCGGGCGCTGCGCGAGCAGTCGGAGGATGACGGCAATCCGGCGGCGTTCCGGGCCTGGCCTGATCTGGTGCTGATCGATGGCGGCGCCGGGCAGCTTTCCGCGGCGCGGCAGGTGCTGGCCGATCTCGGCGTCGAGGATGTGAAGCTGGTGGCGATCGCGAAGGGGCCGGATCGCGATGCCGGGCGGGAGTGGTTCCACGCGCTGGACGCGGAGGGCAATCCGGCGGCGCCGTTTCAGCTGCCGCCGCGCGATCCGGTGCTATATTACCTGCAGCGGCTGCGCGACGAGGCGCATCGGTTTGCGATCACGACGCATCGCGCGGGGCGGTCGAAGGCGCTGGTGCGCAGCGAGCTGGACGAGATCACCGGCGTGGGCGCGGCACGCAAGCGGGCGCTGCTGAACCATTTTGGATCGGCGCGCGGGGTGAAACAGGCGGGGCTGGCCGATCTGGAGGCGGCGCCGGGGATCAACCGCGAGACGGCGCGGCGGGTGTACGCGTATTTTCATCGGGACATGCGATAGCGGTGGTGGCGTTGGAGCGTGTCCCTGCTTCGATCCGCGATGGTGCGCTCCGCGGGCGGGCCGGCGTCAATCCTCGAGCCCGCCGCGCGGGTCGCTGCGCGAGGGATTGACCCCGTCCCGCCCGCGGAGGCTTTGGCTTGGGATCGAGCAAGGGACGGATGCGACGCGCTCCGCTCGGTCGTGCGGTCAGCCGGCTGCACACCGAGCCTTTCCTCGATCCCGAGCGCCTTCGTCCGGGGTGTGGCCGGCTCAAGGCCGCCGCAGGCGCCCCGAAGGGGCTTGGCCTTGAACCGGTCGCACCCCGGACGGATCATCGCGGGTCGAGGGCAGGCCGGAGCGGCGTTCCTGGGTGCGGCGGCGTGGCCGCCCGCCTCACCACTGCGTCGGCTTCGGGTTCCGCTCGGCGGAATCGATCTGGTGCCAATACGGATAGGTCGGCACGCGATGGCTCGCCTTGTCCAGCGTCGCGATCTGCCCGGGTGTCAGCGACCAGCCGATCGCGCCGAGATTCTGCCGCAACTGCTCCTCGTTGCGCGCGCCCATCACGATGTTGACCACGGTCGGGCGCTGCAGCAGCCAGTTCAGCGCCACCTGTGCGACGGTCCTGCCGGTCTCCTGCGCCACCGCGTCCAGCGCATCGACGACGGTGTAGACATGCTCGTCGTCCACGATCGGACCGCCCGCCGCGCCGCCGGCGGCAATGCGGCCGCTGGTCGGTGCCTCGCCGCGCCGGATCTTGCCGGTGAGCCGGCCCCAGCCGAGCGGACTCCACACCATCAGCCCGACGCCCTGATCGAGGCCGAGCGGCATCAGCTCCCATTCGTAGTCGCGGCTGATCAGCGAATAGTAGCCCTGGTAGACGACATAGCGCGCGAGCCCGTCGCGCTCCGACGCAGCCAGCGCCTTCATCAGATGCCAGCCGGAAAAGTTCGAGCAGCCAATATAGCCGATCTTGCCGGCGCGGATCAGGTCGTCAAGGGCGCGCAGCGTCTCCTCGACCGGCGTCAGCGCGTCGAAACCATGCATGAAGTAAACGTCGATATGGTCGGTGCCGAGCCGCTTCAGGCTGGCCTCGCAGGCGCGCATGAGGTGATAGCGCGAGGACCCCTTGTCGTTCGGCCCATCCCCGATCGCGAACGTTGCCTTCGAGGAGATCAGCACCTTGTCGCGCCGGCCGCGGATCGCCTGGCCGAGAATCTCCTCCGCCATGCCCTGCGAATAGACGTCGGCGGTGTCGAAGAAATTCGCGCCGGCCTCGAGGCACACGTCAACCAGGCGCGTGGCCTCGGTGACATCGGCCCGCCCCCAGCGGCGGAAGAACTCGTTCGAGCCACCGAACGTGCCGGTGCCGAGGCTGAGCACGGGAACCTTGAGGCCGGAGCGGCCGAGCAGTCGATACTCCATGCGAGGTCTCCTCTATCGGGCGGAGTGGGTCAGGATAGCGTCCAGCAACCCGGGAAAGCGGCGATCGATATCGGCGTGCCGCACGCTGTTGATCACCTCGACGCCACGCTTCTCCGACCGGATCAGGCCGGCCTCGCGCAGCACGCGGTGATGATGCGAGACGGTGGAGGGCGGCAGCTCCTGGCAGGCCTGGCCGCAATTCATCCCGCCCGTCGCGAGCAGGCGGGCGACGATCAGGCGCCGCGTCGGATCGGCGAGCGCGTGCAGAATGCCGTCGAGCGTGATCTCCTCGGCTGCCGGATGCTGGAACGGGCGGGACATCGAACCGGCGCGACGCTACGCGGCGGCCGGCCAGATTTCAATCGTGCCGATATATTGAAATAAGCCGCGAGCGAGGGCGGCAGTCGGGCGACGCCCCGGCCCTACGACAGATGCTGCTGGATCGCCCGCGCGAGCGCGAACAGCCGCCGCTCGATCGTGTTCGGCACGTCGCAGGCGTAGCTCAGCAACTGCCGCCGGTCCTGGAACACCTGCATGTCCCATTCGAGCTGCCGCTGCTTGTCGCTGACATGGGCGGCTTCGCTGGGGTTCGGGAGGGGACCGAGTGAGGCGGCCTCGGTGCGGAGCTGCTGCGCCAGCTCCTTCTGCCGCCGCCCGAACCGGTCGAGCCCGACCAGCACGCTCGCGCGTTCCTGGTTCAGGGTGTCGTAAAGCCCGGCCATCAGCGCCAGCAGTTTCGCCTGCCGGTCCGGCCCCGCCTGCTTCGCCAGCGCGTCGATCGCCGCCGTCGCCGCCTCCATCGAGGTGCGCCGCTGCGACAGCCGATCGACCAGATCGGCGATCGCCGGGTCCTTCGACCAGGTCGAGCGATAGGGATCGATCGCCGGCCCGGTCCAGAAGCTTGCGACCGAGAGTTCCGGCACCTTGATCTGCATGCAGGGCCAGTCGGCGTCCTGGCCCGGCGGGTGATATTCGGCGCGCGCGACGCCGGGGACCACCCCGGCGGCGAGCAGCGCCGCCAGGAACGCGCCCCGGCCCGTCATGCCGCACCGGCCCGGCGGGTGAGCACCCCGCGCGACGGGTCGTAGGCGATGATGGCCCCGGCGGTGAACAGCACGATCATGGCGAGCACCACTCCCAGCGCAATCCAGTTGATCTGCATGTACAGCGCGAAGCGGATCAGCTCCACACCGTAGGTGAACGGGTTCAGCCGGCAGATGTCATAGACGATCGGACTCGACTGCTGCACCAGCCAGAGCGGGTACAGTGCCGAGGAGGCGAAGAACATCGGAAAGATCACGAAATTCATCACGCCCGCGAAATTCTCGAGCTGCTTGATCGCCGACGAGAGCAGCATGCCGAGCGCGCCGAGCATGAACCCGTTCAACGCCAGCGCCGGCAGCACGGTGAGGAAGCCCCAAGGCGGCATGTCCACGCCCCAGAACCAGGCGACCAGGAGATAGGCATAGACCTGCAGGATGGAGACGACGGTGCCGGCGAGCAGCTTGGAGATCAGCAGGAACCAGCGCGGAAACGGGCTGACCAGCAGCATCCGCATGTTCCCCATCTCCCGGTCGTAGACCATCGAGAGCGAGGACTGCATGCCCTGGAAGAGCTGGATCATGCCCATCAGCCCGGGCGTGACGTAGACCTCGTACAGCACGTAGGTCTGGTACGGCGGGATGATCGAAACGCCGAGGATCTGGCGGAAGCCGGCGGCGAAGATGAAAAGCCAGATCAGCGGCCGCACCAGTGCCGACACGAAGCGCTCGCGCTGGTGGATGAAGCGCAGCGCCTCCCGCCACAGCACGCCGCGCAGGCAGACCAGGTACTGCCACAGCGTGAAGCCACGACGCGCGGCGAGGCTGGCGCCGCTCACCGGCGCGCTCTCGCCGTCACGCGCTCTCGCTCCCGCCTTCGCCGGCGGTGAGCGCCGAGAAGGCGGCGCGCAGATCGGCGGCGCCGGCGGCGCGCACCACCTCGGCGACGCCGCCCGCCGCCATCACCCGGCCGCGATGCAGCACCACCATCTCGTCGTCCGGCTCGACCTCGTCCAGCAGATGCGTCGCCCAGAGCACCGCGACGCCGTGCTCGCGCATCAGCCGCCGCACCTGGGTGATGATGGTGAGCTTGGAGGCGACGTCGAGTCCCACGGTCGGCTCGTCCAATACCAGAAGCCGCGGCGAGTGCAGCAGCGCACGGGCAATCTCGATCCGCCGCATCTGGCCGCCGGAGAGCTTGCGCGCGGTATCGCGGGCGCGGTCGGCGAGCTCCACCTCGGCCAGCACGGCGCGGGCGCGCGATGCCGCCTCGCGTCCGCCGATGCCGTGCAGCGCCGCGTGATAGAGCAAATTCTCCATCACCGAGATGTCGAGATCGAGCGTGCGCGCCTGGAACACGACGCCGAGCCGGCGCAGCGCCTCGCCAGGCTCCCGGTCGACGCGATGGCCCAGCACGGAGATGCTACCGTGCCGCGTGTCGAACAGCCGCGTGATCAGCGAGAACAGCGTGGTCTTGCCGGCGCCGTTCGGACCGAGCAGCGCAGTCAGCCGCGCCTGCCGCACGCGCAGGCTGACGTC
>DATJSJ010000014.1:0-4662 GCA_035504175.1 Acetobacteraceae bacterium | reverse complement strand
GAGCTGCGCCTGGCGCTGGAGCCGGTGCTGGCGCGGCTGGCGGCGCTGCGCGCGACGCCGTTCGACATTGCCCGCATCGAGCGCGCCGCGACCACGCCGGCGGCGATGGATATCGGCGCCGCCGATCTCGCCTTCCACCGTCTGGTGGCCGGCGCTTCGGGCAATGCGCTGGCCGCCGAGCTCTACGCATTGCTGCGCCGGGTCGGTACCGACGCGCGGTTGCGCGTGATGCCGGACCGGCCGACCTGCCCCAACCGGCTGCGCCAGCGCGACGCGGAGCATCGCGCGATCGCGGAGGCGATTGCCGCGCGCGACGCGGAGGCGGCGGAGCGGGCGATGCGGCAGCACCTCGACGCGGTGCAGCAGCAGATCCTGGGCCGGCTCGCGCCGCGCCTGGGCGCCGCCTGAGGCGCAGGGCGTGACGCGCCGCCCCGGCTCAGCCGCAGCCGAGCGTCGCGCCGCGCATCCGGCACACGACGATCATGTGCCGCACGTCACCGGCGCCGATCATCGCGAGCGTCGCCAGGCGGTGCAGCGGCAGATCGGCGCGGGTGCGCCATGCCTCGCCGGCAACGCCGCAATAGATCGACTGCAGCGGCACCGGCTGGTGCAGCGAGTTCGGCAGGCTGATCGTGCCGGTCGCCGGGTCGATGCCCACCGTCACGGTCATATCCCGGCCGGCTGCTATCGTGCCGAGATCGAAGCCATACCAATGTCCGGCGATCGCGTGGCATTCCAGCGTGGCGCCGCTGCGGTTGCGCAGCCCGACATGCAGCGTCTGCTCGGGCGGCGCCGCGGCCAGCAGGCCGAGCGCCGCCGCACCACCGATCACCACGTTCCGCCACCGTGCTCCTGCCATCGCCTGCTCCCGTTCGAGGCGGCGACAGAACCAGAAGAGCGTGGCAGGCTCAACCGTCTCACCGCATCCGAAAAGACGCTCAATCGCACTCCAGGGAGATCCGCATGCGACCATCGGTCCTGAAGCTGCTCCTCGCCGCGCTTGGCCTGGGGCTGGCTGCCACTGCCGCCGCACCGGCGCAGGCGAAGAAACTGACCACGATCGCGATCGTGACGCCCGAGCAGGCGACGGATTTCGGTTGGAACCAGCAGGGCGTCGCCGGCGCGCAGGCCGCCGCCGACAAGTATCATCTCAAGCTGCTGAAGGCCGAAGGGATGGGCTATGGCGATATCCGTCCGACCTTGCGCGACCTGGTCGACCAGGGCGCCGGGCTGATCATCGCGCACGCCAGCGGCTACAACACCGCGGCGGTCGAGATCGCCAAGGAGACGCACACGCCGGTTGCGATCACCGACCGACCGGACCTGCAGCAACCCGGCCTCGTTGCCGATTATACGCTGTCCGGCCACGAGGGCGCCTATCTCGCCGGCGTGCTGGCGGCGAAGATGACCAAGACCGGCACGCTCGGCATCGTCGTCTCGGCCGAGGTGCCGGACTGGAACTCGCAATCCGCCGGCTTCGTGCAGGGGGCCAAGGCGGTCGATCCGAACATCAAGATCCGCTACGCGGTGATCGGCCCGGCCGCCTATTCCGACGTCGCCGGCGCGCGCCGCGTGACGCAATCGGTGATCGCCGCCGGTGCCGACGTGATCTTCGGCCAGGGCGACGGCGCCTCGTTCGGCATGCTGCAGGCGGTCGAGACGGTGAAGTCGCCCTCCGGCGACAAGGTCTGGTTCATCGACGTGATCGGCGACAAGAGCAGCATCGACAAGGGGCATCTGCTGAGCTCGGTGGTGTGGAATTTCGAGCCGGTGTTCGGCACCATGGTCGCGGGTCTGGAGAACGGCGATTTCGGCGTCCACAAATACCAGCCGAACCTCAAGGACGGCTCGATTTCGCTGCTGGACACCAAGCACATCCCGGCGGCGATCTGGGCGGAGATCGAGAAGACGCGGCAGGGCATCATCGACGGCACGATCAAGGTCGCCGAGGTGTTCGACACGCAGAAAGTGCATGCGATGATGACGTCGGTGCAGGGGTCGAAGAAGTGAGCCTGGCGGCCGCGGCGCCGACCGACCGCGGCCACGACGGTGCGACGGGCGGGGTGCCGCTCGTCGCCTTCCGCGCCGTTACCAAGCGCTTCCCGGGGGTGGTCGCGAACGACCATGTCAGCTTCGTGCTGCATCCCGGGGAGGTGCATGTTCTGCTGGGCGAGAACGGCGCCGGCAAATCGACGCTGATCGGCATGCTGGCCGGGATGCAGACGCCCGATGACGGCGTGATCGAGGTCGCGGGCGAGGCGAAGCAGATCGCAAGCCCGCGACATTCGCTCGATCTCGGCATCGGCACGGTGTTCCAGCATGGGATGCTGGTGCCCGGCCTGTCGGTCGCCGAGAATCTGCTGCTCGGCGGCGCCTGGTGGCGGCGGCCGCGCCGCGCCGCCCTGCGCAGCCGGTTCCGCGAGACCTGCGCCGCGTTCGGCATCGCGATCGACCCGGATGTGCCGGCCGGCAGCCTGTCGCTGGGCGAGCAGCAGCAGGTGGAGATCATCCGGGCGCTGTGGCGCGGCGGTCGCGTCGTTGTCCTCGATGAGCCGACCTCGATGCTGACGCCGCAGGGAATCGAGGAGCTGGGCGGGCTGATGCGGCGCATGGCGGCGCAGGGCATCGGCGTCGTGTTCATCACCCACAAGCTGCACGAGGCGCTGGAGTATGGCGACCGGATCACCGTGCTGCGGCTCGGGCGCGTGGTCGGGGAGATCCCGCCCGAGGCGCTGCGCCAGCTCTCGCGCGCCGCCGCGACCGAGCGGGTGATCGGGATGATGTTCGGCCATGCGGCCCTGCACGAGGCGACGGCCTCGCGCCCGACGCGCTCGCTCGACGGCACACCGGTGCTGCAGGTGCAGGGGATCGCGACCGGACCCGGCGCACCGCGCCCGGCGCTGCACGACATCAGCTTCGCTGTGCAGGCCGGCGAGATCTTCGGCATCGCGGGGATCGACGGCAACGGCCAGAAGCAGCTCGCGGAGGTGCTGGCCGGGCAGCTTCCCGGCAGCGGCAGCGTGCTGCTCGACGGGCGGAGCCTGGCCGGGCTCGATGTGGGGGCGCGGCATCGCGCCGGGCTGCGCTACGTCACCGACGACCGGCTCGGCGAAGGCACGGTCGGCAGCTTCCCGGTTTCGATAAACCTGCTGCTGAAGCAGGTCGGGCGTCCGCCCTATTGGCGCGGCGGGCTGGCGCAGGGTGGCGCGATAACGGCGCAGGCGAAGCGGCTGGTGCGGGCGTTCGACGTGCGCACGCCCTCGATCGAGACGCCGGTCGGGCGGCTCTCCGGCGGCAACATCCAGAAGGTGGTGCTGGCCCGGGAATTGGAAGGCGGTGCGCGCGCCGTCATTTACAACAAGCCGACCTATGGGCTGGACGTGCGCAACATCGAGGCGGCGCGGGCGCGCATCCGCGCTGCCGCGGCGCAGGGGGTCGCGACCATTCTGATCTCGACCGAGCTCGACGAAGTCCTGGAGATGGCCGACCGGATCGGGGTCATGGTCGGCGGCCGGATGGTCGGGATCGTGCCGGCCGGAGCGGAGGCGCGCGGCGCGGTCGGGCGGCTGATGACCGGCAGCCCGTATGGGCATTGAGCGCGGCGTGACCGATCCGGGCCTGGTGCTGGCGGAGGAGCCGGCCGTGCCGCCGCCGGCGGCGCGGGTGTCCGGCGCGCCGCTGCGCCCGCTGCTGACGACGCTGCTGCCGATCGTCGCGGCGCTGCTGGTCAGCGGCGCCATCCTGTACTCGGTCGGCGTCGATCCGCTCGCCTATTACGCGGTGGTGGTGCGGCGGGCGCTGCTCAGCCCGCACGGGCTCGAGGAGACGATCACGCGGATGGCGCCGCTGCTGCTGCTCGGCGCCAGCCTGATCGTGAGCTTCCGCGCGGGGCTTTGGAATCTCGGCGTGGACGGGCAGTTCCTGCTCGGCGCGGTCGCGGCGGCAGCGCTGGGGCCGGCGCTGATCACCGTCGCACCCGACTGGCTGACGCTGCTCGCGTGCATGGCGGCGGGCATGCTTGCGGCGGCGCTGTGGTCGCTGCTGCCCGGGCTGCTGCGCGCCTATGAGGGCGTCAACGAGATCATCACCACGCTGATGATGAATTTCCTCGGCGTGTCGCTGTGCAACGTGCTGGTCAAGCTGGTGTTCATCGACCCGACGACGACGACGCCGATCACCCGCACGCTGCCGGTGCCGGACCGGCTGCCGCGGCTGTTCGGGACCACGGTCAATATCGGGGTGATCATCGCGCTCGCGGTACTGATCGGCGCGCATCTGGTGATGACGCGGACGGCCTGGGGATTGCGGCTGCGCGTGCTCGGCGCCAATCCGCGCGCGGCGCGGCATGCCGGGTTTCGGGTGGAACGGCTGATCGTCGCGACGATTGCGATCAGCGCGGCGCTGGCGGGGCTCGCGGGCGCGGTGATCGTGACCGGCACGCTCGGCAGCGTGCGGGCGGAGTGGAATCCGGCCTATGGGCTGACCATCATCCCGCTGGTGTTCCTGGCGCGGATGAACGGCTGGGCGGTGATCGGCTTCGTGTTCCTGTTCGCGATGCTGTCGATCGGGGCAGAGGCCGCCTCGATCACGCTGGGCGTGCCGCACTACTACAATTTCTTGCTGGTCGGGCTGCTGCTGATCTTCCTGGCGCTGGTCGAGTAT
>DATJSJ010000013.1:0-5413 GCA_035504175.1 Acetobacteraceae bacterium | reverse complement strand
CCAGCCGACGACGCGGCCGCTTTCCATCGTCTCGCCGAGCTGCGGTAGCGTCACCAGGGTGATCATCGCCGCAGCATCCGCCGCACCGTCTCGACGATCAGGCCAGGCTGCGGGATCGCCGCGGCTTCGAGCCCGGGCGAGACCGGCACCGGCACGTCCTCGCCGGCAATGCGGATCACCGGGTCCTCGAGATAGTCGAAGCATTCCTCGCCGATCCGCGCCGCCAGCTCGGCGGCGACGCCGGCGGTCAGGTGCGCCTCGCTGACGACGACGGCGCGGCCGGTGCGCTCGACCGAGGCGCGCAAGGTCGCGACGTCGAGCGGGTTCAGCGTGCGCAGGTCGATCACCTCGGCGCCGATCCCGCTTGTCTGCAATTGCGCCGCCGCGTCGAGCGCGGTGTGCACCATGCGCGAATACGCGACGATCGTGACGTCGTCGCCGGCATGCCGGATCGCAGCCTGGCCCCAGGGCGGCACCGGCGCCGCGAGATCGGCCCGTTCCTTGCGCGCATACAGCGCCTTGTGCTCGATGAACACGACCGGATCGGGCATGGTCAGGCTGTGCCGCAGCAGGTGGTACGCATCGGCCGCGGTTGCCGGCATCGCCAGCCGCAGGCCGGGGATGTGCATCACCCAGGCTTCCAGGCTCTGCGAATGCTGCGCGCCGGCGGAGCGGCCGGTGCCGCCCTGCGTGCGCAGCACCATCGGCACGCCGATCTGGCCGCCGAACATGGTGCGGATCTTGGCCGCCTGGTTGGCGAGCTGGTCGAGTGCGAGGCCGAGGAAATCGACGTACATCAGCTCGGCGACCGGCCGCAGCCCGGTCATCGCGGCGCCGACCGCGGCACCGACGATGCCGGCCTCGCTGATCGGCGCGTCGATCAGCCGCTCGGCGCCGAACGTGCCGATCAGATCCTTGGTGACGCCGTAGGCGCCGCCATAGCGGCCGACCTCCTCGCCGATCACGACGATGCTGTCGTCCGCGGCCATCGCATCGTGCAGCGCCTGGCGCAGCGCGTCGCGATAGGTGATCTCGGCCGCTGTCATCTCAGGATTCCGCCAGCACGCGGTCGAGCCGGACGCGCAGCGGCTCCGGCGCCGGCTCGCCGTCGGCGTAGACGTCGCGAAACAGCGCCTCGGGCGCGGGCGGCGGCGCCTGCCCGGCGAAGCCGATGCTCGCGTCCATCTCGCGCGCGATCTCCGCGTCCAGCGCGTCCAGCGCCGCGGCCGAGCTGAGGCCGCGCGCGACCAGAGCGAGCCGCGCCGCGGCCAGCGGATCGCGCCGGCGGCCCGCCTCCTCCTCGTCCGCGGCGCGATACGGGCTCTTGTCCATCCGGCCGTGGCCGTAGAAGCGGTAGCAGGAGATCGCCAGGAAGCCGGGCCGGCCGGCGCGCGCGCCATCGACCAGCGGCTGCGCCGCGGTCAGCACCTCCTCGACATCGGCGCCGTCCACCGTGCCGGTGGCGAGGCCGAGCGCCGCGGCGCGCTGCGTGAAATCGACCGAGCGCGTCGCCTGGTCGACGCGCGTGCCCATGCCGTACTGGTTGTTGATGCAGACGAACAGGACCGGCAAGTCCCAGAGCGTCGCCATGTTCATGCTCTCGTACAGGATGCCCTGCTGCATGGCGCCGTCGCCGAAGAACGCGACCGAGACGCGATCCTGCTTCAGCCGCCGGTAGCTGAGCCCGGCGCCGACGACATGCGGGATGCCGCCGCCGACGATCGCATTGGCGCCGAGATGGCCGAGCGCCATGTCGGCGATGTGCATCGAGCCGCCCTTGCCGGCGCAGTAGCCGGAGGCCTTGCCGGCGATCTCCGCCATCATCCGGTTCGGATCGGCGCCGCGCGCGAGGAAGATGCCGTGGCCGCGGTGATGCGTGGTGAAACTGTCCTCCGGCCGCAGCGCCGCGCACACACCGGCCGCCGCCCCCTCCTCGCCGATCGACAGATGCAGCATCGAGCCGGCGGAGAGGCCGCGCACGTAAAGCTCCGCCACGCGCTCCTCGAAGCTGCGGATGCGCCGCATGGTGCGATACAGCGTCGGCAGCGGCAGGTTGGGCCGGGCGGTCATCGTGCGTGCGTCATGGCGAAGGCGGGTTCCGTTCAGAGGGCGCGTCAGATCGGGGCGCGCAGCGGCTTCAGCGCGGCGTAGAGCGCCGCGTAGCGGGCGTAGATCTCCTGATACCTGGCGACGTTTTCGGGATTCGGCGCGATCGTGCGGCCGGGCCGTACCATCGCATCGATGCCCTCGTCGATGCTGGCGAAGCGGCCGGCGCCGACACAAGCCAGCACCGCGGCGCCGAGCGAGGGCACTTCGCTGACATCCGGTACCGAGACCGGCAGATTCGCGGTATCGGCATGGATCTGCAGCCAGAGCGGCGAATTCGTGGCGCCGCCGCCGGCGATGATGTCGGTGGCGCCGAACCCGGCCTCGCGCATGCGGTCGACGATCGCGCGGGTGCCGAAGCCGATCGCCTCCAGCACGGCGCGGAAGACATGCGGCATGCCATGATGCAGCGACAGGCCGGTGATCGCGCCGCGCGCCAGCGGATCGGTGTGCGGCGTGCGGTTGCCCTGGAAGTGATCGAGCGCCAGCAGGCCCTCGGCGCCGGGCGGCAGGGCTGCCGCCTGCTCGTTCAGCGCCGCGAAGTCGAGCGTGCCGCCGGCGAGCCGGCGCAGCCAGTTGACGATCGAGCCGGTGGAGGTCTGCCCGCCTTCGAGGATGTAGCGCCCGGGATAGACCGCGTCCTTGTACGTGCCCCAGAGCCCCGGCACGTGGCAGGGCCGGTCGCTGACGCCGAATTGCAGATGCGAGGAGCCGGTGACCAGCGCGAGCTGGCCAGGGCGCGCGACGCCGAGCCCGATCATGCCGATCAGCGCGTCGGCGCCGCCCTGCACGATCTTCACCGTCTCCGGCAGGCCGAGATGCGCCGCCGCCTCGCGCGTCAGCGTGCCGATCACCGCACCCGGCGCCAGCACGTCGTCCGGCCATTTCTCGAGCAGCGCCGCGACGCCGAGGCGCTGCACCAGGCTCGCCGGCCAGCCGCCGCGATCGCTCGCGTAGTGCCAGCGGATCGAGGCGTTATCCAGGCTGGCGCAGCGCCGCCCGGTCAGGCGCCGGGTCAGGAAATCCTGGTACTCGCAGATCGTCGCCGCGCGCTCGAACACCGCCGGCTCGTGCCGCGCCAGCCAGAGCGCCTTGGGGATCATCCACTCGGCCGAGACCGGGCCCTCGCCGGCGCCGTTGACCGCGAGCGCCGGATCGCCGGTCGCCAGCACTTCGGCCGCCTCGGCACCGGCGCGCATGTCCATCCACAGGATCGCGGGACGCAGCGGCCGCCCGTCCGCGTCCAAGGCGACGACCGTGCAGCAGGTGGTGGCGAGCGAGAGCGCTTCGATATCGGCCGGTGCCACGCCGGCGGCGGCGATCGCGGCGCGCACCGCGTCGCCCGCGGCGCGCCACCAATCCTCGGGATCCTGCTCGGCGCGGGCGCCGGGGGCGAAGCGGGTCTCGTACGGCCGCGCCGCCTGTCCCAGCACGCGGCCGCTCAGGTCGAACACGCTGGCGCGCAGGCTCTCCGTGCCGCCGTCGATGCCGATGACATGGGCCACGCCGCGTTTCCCCCTTCTTCGCAGCCGCGACATCTGTCCCTTAGCAGGACTTTTGTTCGTGCGGTCGCCACACTTGTCGGGCTCGACGACATTTGTCAAGCATGCGCGGCGGCGGAGGCGCGCGGCGGATGAACCTGGAGCTGGGACACGAGCCCGACGAGGCGCTGCGGGTGCGCGCCGCCTGGCTCTACTACCTGGTCGGGCTGACCCAGGAGGAGACCGCCGGCCGGCTCGGGTTGCACCGAACCCGCGTGGTGCGGCTGCTCGCCGAGGCACGCGAGACCGGCCTGGTCAGCATCAGCATCCGCCACGACGCGGTGCGCGACCTGGAAATGGAGCACGCGATCGCCCGCCGCTTCGGGCTGGATTTCTGCCTGGCGACGCCGCCGATCGGGCTCGCCGTCAGCGATGATGCGATGCTCGGGGCGGCGCTGGGCGCGGCGCAGGCGATGGTGGCGCGCCGCGCCGTCGGTGCCGCGGCCGCGGCGATGCTGCGCGGCAAGCTCGCGAACGGACCGATGACGGTCGGGGTGAGCTGGGGCCGCACGCTGGAACAGGTGGCGCAGCAGCTCGCCGGCGTGCGCAATCCGGCGGCGCGCTTCGTCTCGCTGATGGGCTCGCTGACCCGCAACTCCGCCTCCAACCCGTTCGAGGTGGTGCAGGCACTGGCCGCGCGCACCGGCGGCGAGGGGCATTTCCTGCCGGTGCCGTTCATCGCCGACAGCGAATCTGACCGCACGGTGCTGATCTCGCAGCGCATCGTCGCCGAGGCGCTGGCGCTCGCCGACGCCGCCGATCTCTATCTGATCAGCGTTGGCGAACTGACCGAGACCGCGATCCTGCGCCAGCAGGAGATGATCAGCGCGGCGGAGCGGGCGGAGCTGCGCGCGCTCGGCGCGGTGTGCGACACGCTCGGCGTGTTCATCGACGCGCGCGGCCGGCTGGTCGATCATCCGGTGACGCGGCGGGCGCTGGCGATCGACGTCGCGCATCTGCGCGGCCGTGACGTGGTGCTGCTCGCCGCCGGGCTGCAGAAGGTCGATGCGGCGGCGGCGCTGCTCCGTGCCGGGCTCGTGCGCGGGCTGATCATCGACGGCGACGCGGCCCAGGAACTGGTGCGGCGGCACGTCGCGGACGCGGCGCGCGGCTGACCTCACGGGCGGGGCCGAGCCCGCCGGACGGCACTACGAACGGCGCTGCCGGGCTGCGCTGCGGCGATCCGACCCTATGTCTGAGGCTCGGCGCCGGCGGCTCCGGAGGTCCCCCAGATCGCACGCTCCTGCTCAGGCTGCCGGGCCCGCGCCCGATTGGCCCGCCGAAATGCGGAGGCACCCTCGCGCAGACGCCGCGCGTCAGTACGTCTTGAGATATTCCAGCAACGCCATGCGGTCCGGCTCGCTGAGGTCGGTGCCCCAGAGGTGGCCGCCATTGCCGTCGCCGGTCCGCGTCGTGTCAACGAGGCAATCCTGCTGGTCGCAAGAGGTCTCGACGACGAAGCCGAGCCTGACGGGGTCATACTGGCGCCCGCCGAGTGCGAAGGCCTTCGGTCGACGCTCGGGCGGCTGCAACAGGTCGTACAGCGTCGGCACCGATCCGTTGTGCAGGAATGGTGCCGCGGCCCAGATCCCGTACAGCGGCCGTGCCGCGTACGGGCCGTGCGGTGGCTCGGTGTCGAGCAGCGTGTCGCGCCAGGTGACGGCCTTGCGCCGGCCGAGATCTTCCATCACGCGTTGCTGCGCCGCGTCGATCCCGGCGGCCGCGTAGGCGCGCTGCTTGATCCCGTTGACCGCGGCCTGCACGGT
>DATJSJ010000012.1:0-6359 GCA_035504175.1 Acetobacteraceae bacterium | reverse complement strand
CGCCGGCACCATGCGGCAGACGGGGCTGGCAACGCTGGGGGTCGGTGCCGCCCTGACGGCCGGCGGCGAGGACTTGCCCGCAGTCGCGACGATGGCGCTCGCGGCCGTGCTGCTGCTGGCCGCACTCCAGGCCATCGCCGGAACCCTGCTGGCACTGGCTTGCGGTGCGATCCGCGACGGCGCCGGAACGCGCCGGCTGGACCGGCTCGGCGGCCTCGTCCGCCGCATACCGGTCACAACCATCTGCTTGCTCTCCGGCCTGGCGGGTTTGGTTGCCGTGCCGACCACCGCCGGCTTTGCCGCGGCGTGGCTGCTGCTCCACGCTTTCCTGGGCTTGCCGCATGCCGGCAGCCTGCCCTCCCAGCTTTGGCGGTGCGCACTGGTCGTGGTGCTGGGGCTGGCCAGTGCTTTGGGTGCCGCCGGCGCGCTGCGGCTGGTCGGCGTGGCGTGCCTTGGCCGGCCCCGAACCCCACGGTCCGCCGTGGCCGACGAGCCGTCTCGGGGTGCGCAACTTGTGCTCCTGGTGCTCGCCCTCCTTGCCACGGCCTGGGGCGTGCTGGTCGGGCCGGTGTTGATTTTGTTCGCCGACGCCCCCATGCGCGTGCTGACAGGCTCTGGGCTGGGACCGCTGGCATCGCCGCTTGGCCTGGCCGCCGGGGCCGAATCGCCCGGCTACGCCGCCTTGCCGATCGCCTGCCTGCTGGCGGTCCTAGCCGGGCTGGTCTTGTGGCTGCGGCGACTGCTGGGCGTGCCGGGCGCTGCCGTCAGCGGCCCAGCGTGGGAAGACGGGTTCGCCGCGCCCCCGGCCTGGCTGCCATTCGGCGATCCCGTCACCCAAACCGCCGGCGTGGAGTTCGCACCTTCATTCGGCCGGCTTTTCTTCGGCAGGTCCAGCCCGGCTGCCATCACGGCAAGAACCAACCCGTCATGTCCGGGCACAACCCGGCCATCCACGCACGATCGATCCGATAGCATCACGACGGCTCCCGGTCACCCCACGGCACGCGATCACCCCAGGGCACCCGATCACCTTGGGATGATGGCCGGGTCAAGCGCGACCATGACGGGCAGGGTCGCAAGCTTCCGCATCCGGTTGGCAGATCTGCGGCTCCTTCGACCTGGCAGCGCGCCGGCGATCGTCCTGATCCTGCTCGCCGGGCTGCTGATCCTATGTTCCTGGGCCGGCGTGACGTGACGATCCTTGCGGCCATCCTGGCGCAGATCGTCCACAGCGTTCTGATGCTGGCGGCGGCGCCCGTCGTGAGCGGGGTACGGGATGGGGTCCAGGCCAGGCTCGCCGGTCGCACAGGTCCCGATTTTGGGCAACCGTGGCGCGACCTGCGCCGCATGATCCGCAAGCAGCCTGCGCTGGCCGAGACCGCGACGCTGCTGCCGCGGATCGCGCCGGTGGCCTGTTTCGCCGCCGCCGCCCTGGCCGCCATGCTGGTGCCATCCTTCACACTCGGCATGGCGCTTGCGCCGTATTCGGACCTGCTGGTCGTGGCAGGCCTGCTGGCTGCGAGCAGGATCGTTGTTGCGCTGGCGGCGCTGGATGCCGGGACCGCGCCGGCCGGCCTGGCAGCGGGCCGCTCGGCCAGGCTGGCGTGTCTGGCCGAGCCCACCCTGTACCTCGCCATCTTCGTCTTCGGCGTGCTGGGCGGCACGACCAACGTGGACCTGCTGTGCGGCCTGAGGCTTCAGGGCATGCTGCAGCCGGTGGCCGCCGCGATGCTCGCTGTCGCCGCGCTCGCGCTGGCGGCGCTGGCTGGACCTGGCGAGCCCGGTTTGACCGCCGAGTTCAGCGGCGCCGATCTCGCGCTGGTCCAACTCTCCGACGCACTGGGCCAACTGGTGTGGCTGAGCTTGCTGGCCGGATTGCTGCTGCCCGCCGGCATGGCGAAACCCGGCGACGGTCCCTTGGGCTGGGTCATCGGATTGCTCGCCTGGGGCGCGAAGATCCTGGTTTTGACTGCTTGCCTCGCGGCCTTGCGCGCCGCCTTTGGCGGGTTTCGGCCGTCCCGCCGGCCGTTGGCTCTCGGGATTGCCGCGATCCTGGGGTTGCTCGCCGCATTGCTGGTGCTGGCCAGCGCGGTGGCGGCATGAGCGGTGCCATCGCCGTCACGGCCGTGCAAGGCGGTGCCGCAGCGGCATTGGCGCTGGGCTTCGCGCTGCTGGCGGTGCGCCGGATGGGCGTTTCGGTGGCGATCTGCGCGGGGCAGGCGATGGCTGTCGCGGCGGCGGCACTGATGCAAGGCAATGTGGCCGTCGCGGTCGCTGAGGTCGTCGTGGCCGTGGCCGTGGCTGGGTCTGCCACCGTGTTGTGTCCGGCCTGGCCAGCCACCGCCTTGTCTCCGGCTGGGTCGGCCACCCCGTCGAGTCCGGCCTGGCCAGCCAGCGCCTTGTATCCGGCTGGGTCGGCCATCGCCTTGTCTCCGGCTGGGTCAGCCACCCCCTTGTGTCCGGCTGGGTCTGCCACCGCGTTGGGTCCGGCGTGGCGACGCAACGGGCGCCGCCAGGCCGCCCGGGCGGTCACGCCGAGCCGGACCGCCGCCCTCGAACAGCGCGGCGCTGGCTTGGTGGTTGCCGGGGCGGTTCTGGCGGCACTGGCATTGGCGGTTCCGGTGACCGGAATTGCCTTTGCTACGGTCCTGCTTGGCTTGCTCGTCTCGGCCGGCGATCGCCGGCCGGAACATCAGGTGTTGGGCCTTGCCGCAGCCCAAAGCGGCCTGGCGCTGTCCGCCTTGGCTGTGGGCCTGACGGGTTGGGGCTTGGGTCTGGCGGTTCTGCCGCTGCTGCCGGTTGTTGGGGCGGCCGGGCTTTGGCTTGGGGCTGACCGGAGAAGGGTCACCGCTTTGCTGGCGCCGCGTTTCGCGGGCTGGATCGATGCCACGATCTGCTGCCTGGCCTTGCTCTGTGCCGCCAGCCTGCCATGGCAGCTCGGTTTGGGCGCGGACGACGGGTGGCGGCTGGATGCGCGCGCCGTCCACATGGCCCTGTTGCTCTGCGCGGTGGGCGCCGCGGGGAGCTGGGGTCAGCGCGCCACCCGTTCGGTATGGGGCAGCCGCGTCGCCATCCTGGCCGGCAGCGTGCTGGCCGTGGCCGCTGCGGCACCGCTATCGGCCTGGGCGGGCACTGCGGTTGCCATGCTCGGCGCGGCTGCGGCGGCCCTGCCCGACCGGGCGGAGGCCTGGCGCCGGCTGCGCCTGGGCTGCACCGGGCTCGCGCTGGCCTTGTTCGGCGCCATTGCATTGCATGCCGCCCGGCCGCCCGCTTCTGCCATGGCTGCGGCGATGCTGGGCTACGGCAGTCTCGCCGTGCTGGCGCCGGAACTGACGGTGGTGGCTGTCGCCCTGATCGTGCGCCTGCCGGCGCCGCCGTTGCTGCTGCTGGCAACGGGGCTGGCAGGGCTGGCGTTCGGCGCGGCGGCTTCATGGCTGGCGGTCCCGTCATGGCCTGGCTTGGGCCGGCCATCTTCGCACCCATCTTCGCACGAGGAATTGGGTTGCGATGCCGCGACCGCGCCTGATCCGCCCGGGAGGATGGCGGGGTCAGGCCAGGTCATGACGGCGGCGTTGGTTGGCCTTGCGCAGGGCGGGGTCGCGGTGTTCGCATTCGGACTAGGCACCCCGGGCGGTGCCTTCGCCGGATTGCTGCAGCTTACGCTGCTGGTACTGACGCAATGCGCGCTGCTGCTGTCGCGGCCGGAGGGGTTGGACCGGCTTGCGGCGCTGGCCGGGCTGGGCGGCATACCGCCCTTCGGCTTGTTTGCCAGCCTCGCGCTGGTGGTGGCGGCCACCGCCGCCGCCGATCCGTTTCTGTTGCTCCCGTTAGGGGTGGGGCTGGCGGCCGTCGCCTGGGTGGTGCTGCGACAGCTTCCGGCCGGGTGGCGACTCTGCGCGTCGCCCGCCTGGTTGCCGCTGGCGTTGCTGCTGCTGTGCGGCTTTGCCATGCCGGCCCCGTGGCTTGCCTGGTTCCGGCTGGCGGCACGATGATCACGCTGGACCTGATCCGCCGCGGGACCGCGGAGGCATGCCGGCCCTGGCCCCGCTTCTCGCTGACGCCGGAGGCGTGGTCCGCGATGGCCGCCGCATTGGCGCAGAGTCCGGAACCCGGGCTGCTGGGGCTTTGGGCCGACACCCAGCAGGTTCATGCCCTGTTGCGGGACGGCGCGGGCGCCCTGATCGCGTCGGTTGGGGTCGAGGGCGGGCGCTACCCGGCGCTGTCCCCGGCCCGGCCGGCCGCATCGCGGCCCGAGCGCATGATCCGGGACCTGTGGGGGCACGCCGCCACCGGCGGCGACGAGCGCGCCTGGCTGGACCATGGGCGGTGGCCGATGGCGCACCCGCTGTCGCCGCGCCCCGGCCTGCCGGGCGGAGCGGTGGAACCTCCGCAGTTCCCGGCGGCAGAAGAGCCGGGGGTGACGCAGGTGCCGTTGGGCCCGGTGCACGGACTGATCCACGAACCCGCCCATCTGCGGCTGGTGACGCTGGGGGACACCGTGCTGCGCGCCGAGGCCCGGCTGGGTTATGCGCACCGGGGCATCCTGGCGCTGATGCGCGGCAAGTCGCCGCGCGCCGCGGCGCGTTTCATCGCCCGGCTGGCAGCCGAGACGACGGTGGCGCATTCGCTGGCGTTCGCCCGGGCGGCGGAGGCCGCCCTGGATGCCCAGGCGCCGCCTCGCGCCGCCGCGTTGCGGGCGGCGATGCTGGCGCAGGAACGGGTTGCGGGCTGCCTGGACGACCTGGCCCGGCTGGCGGATGCCGCCGGCATGGCGCCGCTGCATGCCGCGCTGGGCGAACATCGCGAAATGCTGCTGCGCGCGGCGGAACGTGCGTTCGGGCACCGGCTGATGATGGATGTCGTGGTGCCGGGCGGGCTTGCCGCCGATATCGCGCCCGACGGAGCGGCGGCGCTGTGCCAGGCCGGGGAGGCGCTGGCCTCGGCGCTGCCGTCGCTGCGGCGGCGGCTGGACCCGCTGCTTGGGCGGCTGGACGGTTTGGGGGCGATTGCGACCGCCACCTGGATGGCGGGCGGCGATGCGGCGGCGCGGTGCGCGGCGCGGGTGGCCGAGATCGGCCGCAGCCTGGACCGGCTGCGGGCGGCGCTGGACTCGCCGCCGGACGGGCCGGTTTCCACGGCGTTGCCGACCGCGAGCGGAGAGGGGCTGGACGGCGCCGATTCGCAGCGCGGCACGGTGTGGCACTGGCTGCGGCTCGACCACGGCCAGATCGCCGCGTGCTTCCCCTGCGATCCCGGATGGCTGCTGTGGCCGCTGGCCGAGACGGCCATGGCTGACCAATCCATGGAGGAAGAGCAGATGATCCGGCTGTCGTTCGGGGTGGCGTGCGCGGGGGTTGATGTATGAGCTGGGGCTGGCTGCGGCCTGGGGCCGGGGGGGCTGCCGGGCCGGTGGATGCGGCCACGACGGCGTCGCTCGCGGCGCGGCTGGACGCGGCGGCACAGACACGGCTTGGCCGCAGCCTGGCGATCCGCCACGTGAATACCGGAAGCTGCAACGGGTGCGAGCTGGAGCTGCGGGCGTTGCGCGGCGTGTTCTACGACCTGGAACGCTACGGCCTGCGCTTCGTGGAAAGTCCGCGGCACGCCGACGTGCTGCTGGTGACCGGGCCGCTGACCGGCAATCTGCGGGAGGCGCTGGAGGCGGCCTTCGATGCGGCGCCGGAGCCGAAATGGGTTGTTGCGGTGGGCGATTGCGCGGTGGATGGCGGCGTGTTCAAGGGCAGCTATGCGGTGCTGGGGGGGACGGGTGCTTCCTTGCCGGTGGACCTGACGATCAGCGGCTGCCCGCCAAATCCGGCGCGGATCCTGGCGGGGTTGCGGGCCTTGCTGGAGGCGAACGTGGTGGCGCGGCGGCGGGGTGGGCGGGCGACGGGGGGGTAGTGTTGGTGCGACGGGCTGTTGACTCGGTGCGGCTGGGGGGCGGGTTTGGCTGGGTTCCGGCTGCTTCGGTGCGGACGCGGAAGAGTTCGCTCGGAGCAGTGGGTTGGGTGGGAGGCGGGGGTGGGGGCTGTTTGGATCTCGCTGGGACTTGCATGGGGAGGGGGCGAGGATCAGCCACCTGCCGCAGCGACTGGCCCGTACCTGAAAACGGATGGTTTTGGACACACCAAGCCGACCGGTGAAAACCATGGTTGAAAGCCAGCTTCCGGCGACGGTCAGCGAGGGGGATTTCTGAACGGTGCAGATGATCGCCATCGGGAGTGTCTGGATGCCCGTCTCGGTCACTCTGACCGAGGTGGATCAGGGACCACAGCCCGGTCAAGCCGGGCTGCCGGATGTTGGAACGATGTAATGGCCGGTGCTATAATGGTCGGGACGGTGCAGTCGGGGACGGCGAT
>DATJSJ010000011.1:0-4996 GCA_035504175.1 Acetobacteraceae bacterium | reverse complement strand
AGGCCTCGTCGCGCCCCCCTCGGTCTCCGACCCAAAGTAATGGATGTCCAGAAGGCAATGCCTTCTGGCGGGGTCCAGGGGCAGAGCCCCTGGTGGGGCCCGGGGCGAAGCCCCGGGCAACCGGTCCCCGGCAGCGCGCATCACTGCGTCGTGCCCTCCGCCAGCGCCGCGATGGTGCGGGTCAGGATCCGGATATCGTTGCGCAGTTCGGCCGTGCTTTGTGCCCGCCCCTGCTCGCTCTCGGTCAGCAGGCGCTGCACGTAGATCTCGATATTGCGCAGGTGGCTGCGCGCCACGTCGTCCGCGCCACGTTCGCCGAGGCGCTGCAGCGCCGGTGCCAGTTGCGCCTGCGTTTCCGCGATGCGCAGCATGAGCTGCTGGTTGGCGCGCATCGTGTCGGAGAGCGTGCCAATGCGTTCCGTGAGCTGCATCACCGCCTGGTTCGCCTGGGAGCGACCCTCCTCGCCACGCGCAAGGATACGCTGCAGGCCGTCCATGTTCTCCGCAGTCTGTTCCAGCAGTGCCTGCACATAGACCGGGACGGACGCTTCGCCTTCGGAGATGAACCCGGAGGAGAGACGGGTGACGCCGGCCAGCCACTCCTCGAGTTCATTGAAGAACCGGTTCTGCGCCTGCCCGGCGGTAAGATCGAGGAAGCCGAGCACCAGTGCGCTCGAGAGGCCGAACATCGAGGCGGAGAAGGCGGTGCCCATGCCCTGCAGCGGCTTGGCCAGCCCGGATTTAAGCTGTTCGAACAAGGCATTGATGTCGCCGGAGCCGACCGACATGCCGGCGATCACCTCGGAGACCGAACGTACGGTCAGCAGCAGCCCCCAGAACGTGCCGAGCAGGCCGAGGAAGATCAGCAGCCCGGTCATGTAGCGGGAAAGCTCGCGGCTTTCGTCGAGCCGGCTCGCCAGGCTGTCGAGCAGCGAGCGCATCGCCGGGGCGGAGAGCGTGAAGCGGTCCTGGCCGTCGCGGCTGCGGCCGTGCCGCGCGGCGAGCATGCTCGCCATCGGCGCCAGCAGCTTCGGCGCCGGCAGCGCCGCGAGCCGCGAGCGCGCCTGCTGGAAGGTTTCGAGCCAGTTCACTTCCGGCGCCAGCCGCAGCACCTGCCGGAGGTTCCAGAAAATGCCGAGCAGCAGGATCAGCAGGATCAGGCTGTTCAGCACCGGGTTGCTGCGAAACGCCACCTGCAGTGCGGGGAACAGCACCGCGGCCACGACCATCACGGCGGCCAGGAAGATGACCATCCGGACGAGGTAGATGGTCGGCCGGGTCACGGAGAGGCACCCGAAGCGGGCGGTGTGGCGGCGGCGGCGCCGATCGCCGGCGCCGGCGGAGTAGCGTTGGCGCCGCCGGCGGCGACGTTCTGACCGGAGGCGTTCTGGCCGGAGGCGTTCTGGCCGGAGGCGTTCTGGCCGGAGGCGTTCTGAGCGGAGGCAGGGCCGGCGGCCGGGCTCGCTGCGGCATGACCGCCGGACGGCAGCAGGTCGACCCGGTCGGCCGGACCGGTGCCGATGCCGTCGGTGCCCATCGCCTTGACGTAGATGCGGGTCGAAGGGATGCCTTCGTGGATCAGCACCGCGCGGGCGGCGAGCGCGCGCTCCAGCGCCAGGCGTCGCGGGGTGGAGGGATCGTCCGGAGTGCCGGCGGCGGTGGCGATGACGTCAACCCGCGAATTCGGGTTTTCCCGCATGCCGAGCCCGTAGGCGCGGATCGCCGCCTCGGTTGCCTTGTTCAGGTTGCTGCTGCCCTCCCCGAAGGTGATCTGCACGCCGCTCGGCAGCGTCGTCGCCTTGCCCTGGGCGCTGTCGACCACTGGGATCGCCGGCGGCGGCGGGGTGGGCCGGGTCGGCACCACGAGCGGCGGCGGGATCACCGGCGGCGGCGGCGCCGCCGCCGGCACGGTCGGCAGAGGCGGCGTCGCCGGTTTCGGGGGCGGAGCATGCGCCTCGGCGGCCGGTGCCGGCTTGGCCTTTTCCGCCTCGTGCGCGGGGTGGGTGGCGGGGTGGTACTCGTGTCGGCGGCTGGTGCGCACCGGGCGGCGGTGCGTGGGGTGGTGCACCGGCGCGTGATGCGGGGTGGCGTTGAGATGCTCGAGCGCCTGGGTGTCGACGGTCGCCTGGGCGAGCGCCGGGGACGCGGCGGTCATCAGCAGCAGTACGGAGAGGGCGATTCGCATGCGGGCCAGCACTTTACCGGACGCGCTGGGCTGCCGAAACAGGATTGCCGGGATGTCGGCCGCTCATCCGGCAGGCCCACCCGCGGCGGCGATGCCGTCCACGACCAGTTCCAGCAATGGCTTGTGCAGATGCGGGTTGGCGGCGATCACGCCGGTGCCGTCGCCTTCCGCCCCGGTTGCGTCGGTGGCGAAGCCGCCCGCCTCGCGCACCAGCAGCATGCCGGCCAGCGAGTCCCAGGGCTTGAGCCCGAGCTCCCAGAACCCGTCGAACCGCCCAGCAGCCACCCAGGCCAGATCGAGCGAGGCGGCGCCGAAGCGGCGGATGCCGGCGACCAGCGGCATCAAGGTGCCGAGCGTGCGCGCGAAGGCGAGCCGGTTGGCGGCGGGCACCGCGGCGAACGGGATGCCGGTCGCGAACACCGCGTCGTGCAGGTCGCGCCGGGCGGAGACGCGCAGCCGCCGCTCGTTGACGAACGCGCCGGCGCCCTTCTCGGCCCAGAACATCTCGTCGGCGACCGGGTTGTACACGAGCCCTGCGGCGAGCTCCGCGCCGCCGCCGGGCAGCCGGCGCTGCAGCGCGATGCTGATCGCCCAATGCGGCATGCCGTGCAGGAAATTCGTGGTGCCGTCGAGCGGATCGATCACCCAGCGCCAGGCCCAGTTCTCCGATCCGGCGGCGCCGCTCTCCTCCATCAGGAAGGCGTAGCCGGGCCGGGCGCGGGCCAGCTCCTCGCGCAGCATCTGTTCCGCCCGAAGATCGGCCTGGCTGACGAAATCCGACGGGCCCTTGACGCTGACCTGGAGCTGCTCGACCTCGTTGAAATCGCGCAACAGGCGCTTTGCGGCGCGCTGCGCCGCGTTCGCCATGACGGTCATATGCGGTGAGAGCCGAAGGGCCATTGCTCAGCCCCGCGCCGGCCCGGGCCGGCGAATTGGGTTCAAGACTTGGCGCGCTCCACGTAGCTGCCATCCTCGGTGCGGACGACGATGCGCTCGCCGGTCTCGATGAAGGGCGGCACGCTCGTCTTCACCCCGTTCGAGAGCCGCGCCGGCTTATACGAGGAGGACGCAGTCTGGCCCTTCACCACCGGATCGGCTTCCGCCACCTCCAACACCACGGTGGGCGGGAGATGCGCCGCCACGGGCTCGCCTTCAACGAGATCGACGGTGATCGGCATGTTGTCCTGCAGGAAGGGCGCGGCCTCGCCGAGCAGATCGACCGACACCATCGCCTGCTCGAAACTCTCCGGATCCATCAGCACAAGATTGGCGCCGTCGGTGTAGGAGTAGGTGTACTCCTTCTCCTCCGTCATCAGCCGCTCGACGGTATCGGCCGTGCGCCAGCGCTCGTTGGTCTTGTTGCCCGATTTGAGGTCACGCATCTCGACCTGAATGAAGGCGCCGCCCTTGCCCGGCGTGATGATCTGCTGCTTGAGCACGGTCCAGCGTCGGCCGTCATGCTCAATCACCTGGCCGGCGCGGATCAAGTTCGCCTGCTGCTTCATGGTCTAAACTCTTTGGGGGAATTCGGGGTGGGGGGCTTCTAGCCAGAATGGGGGTAAAAAGGAAGGCCAGGGGCTTTGCCCCTGGACCCCACCGGGGCCGTACGGCCCCGGACCCCTTCACTTAAGAGCGTGGTACGCGCCGGAGACGTCACGCACCCCGCCCGGTGCCAGGTAGTCGGGGCCGAGCGGCACTTTGCCGTGGCCACCGGGAACGTCGAGCACATAAGTGGGCCAGGCCAACCCGGTGACCCGGCCGCGCAGCGCAGCGAGCAGGCGCCGCCCCTCCTCGATCGGCACCGCAAACCGGGCGGTGCCTGGCGCTGCATCGAGCTGGTGCAGGTAATAGGGTTTCACGCGTGCCCGCAGCATGGCGCGGAACAGCGCCTCCAGCGCCTCGGCACTGTCATTGACCCCGCGCAGCAGAACCGACTGGCCCAGAACCGGAATTCCTCGCGCCTGGATCCGCGCGAGCGCGGCGCGCGCCGCCGGCGCCAGTTCCCGCGCGTGATTGGCGTGGAGCACCAGGAACACGGCACGGTCGCGGTGCAGCGGCGCCGCCAACGCGTCGGCCACCGCCTCGCTCACCGCCTCGGGCGTCGCGACCGGCACGCGACTGTGGATGCGCAGCAGCTCGATATGAGGAATGTCCGACAGCGCGTTCAGAATTCTCGATATTCGCCGTACTGAGAGCATCAGCGGATCGCCGCCGGTCAGGATCACCTCGCGGATCGCCGGTCGGTCGCGCAGCCAGTCGAGCGCCGCGTCGAGCTCCGCGTCGGCCAGCACGCCGCCATCGGGGCCGACCTGCTCGCGACGGAAGCAGAAGCGGCAATAGACTGGACAGGCGAGCAGCGGCTTGAGCAGGACGCGGTCCGGATAGCGATGCACGATGCCACGCAGCGGCGAGAGCGCCTCGTCGGCGATCGGGTCGGGATGCTCGTGCGGGGCGGTCAGGAGCTCGGCCGGATCGGGGATGAACTGGCGGCCGATCGGGTCATCCGGCGTCTCGATCAGCGCCTGCAGCGCCGGCGGGATGGCGATGGCGTAGCGGGCGGCGACTGCCTGCAGCGCCGCCGCCTGCCGCGGCGGGGCCAGCCCGGCCGCGATCAGCGCCGCCGGGCTGCGCAGCGTGCGGGTCGCCGCGGTCGCGTGTGGCGTCGCGTGATCGGGAGGAAATTGTCCGTCCGGCATGGACCGGCAGATAGGCCGCCAGCCGCCCGGGCCGCAACCGCGGTAGTCCGGCCTGCCGCCCGTTTCGCTTGCGGGTTCCGGCATGCGATGGCATTCATCGCGGCTGACTGCCCGC
>DATJSJ010000010.1:0-3879 GCA_035504175.1 Acetobacteraceae bacterium | reverse complement strand
CCGCGACTTGGCTAAGCCGGAATGCGAACTTCGCCTCTTCCTCAGTGTCGCGAGCCTCAGTCACCTCTGCGACGCGCAGTCCATCGCTTTGCTCACGGATGTGCAGCAGCAGGTCAGCATCTCCGGACAGGGAAGAATGCCCCCTGGTGTCGACGGCGGCGGGAATCCGCGCATAGGCGGCGCGGGTTTTGTTGCGGTAGATGTGTTGAGCTGGGGCAGCGCGTTGGGTTGGCCGCCGGGGTTGATGCGGAGGGCGGCTGGTCGGCGGAAGGCGGGCGGCACGAGGCCGCCGGCGGCGAGGCGGCGGGTTCAGAACGGGCAGATGTCGGTGAGATCGTCATCGCCGGTGGCGAGATCGCCGACGTTGCAGGCCTGAGTTTCGCGCAGCAGATCCTGGATCTGCTGTGCGTAGAGGCTGGCGATCGCGTCGCGCAGGTCGGTGAGGAGTTCGAACACGGCGAGGGCCTGCTCGGGCGTCCACTGAGTAGGGATGAGGACGTGCGTGGCCCATGGCGGCTTGCTCGCCGCCGGCGGCGGCGTGGCGGGTTCGGTCATGACTTGCCGCCGCGGCGTCGGCGGGCGCGCTGCTCGGTGCGTTCGCGGGCTTCCTTGAGCCGGTAGGAGTCGCCGTCGATGGCGACAATCTCGGCATTGTGGACCAGGCGGTCGATCAGCGAGACGACGCAGGCGGCGTTGGGGAACACCTCGTGCCATTCGGCGAAGGGGCGGTTGGTGGTGATGAGCGTGCTGCGTTCGCCGTAGCGGCGGGAGATCAGCTCGAACATCAGATCGGCATGGCGGTTGGAGTAGGAGAGATAGCCGACCTCGTCGATCGCGAGCAGCTGTGGGCGGGCGTAGTGGCGCAGCCGGCGGCGCAGGGCGGAATCGCTGTCCAGCGCGCAGAGGTCGCCGAGCAGCTGGCCGGCGCTGGTGAACAGAACGGTGTGGCCGGCAATCAGCGCCTGGTGGGCAATGTTCTGCGCCAGCGTGGATTTGCCGACGCCGTTGGGGCCGACCAGCACGACATTGGCTCTCTCATCGAGGAACTCCAACGCCATCAGCGCTTCGATGGCGGCGCGGTCGCAGCGCTTGGGCCAAGCCCAGTCGAAGTCGCAGAGCGGCTTGAAGCGGCCGATGCGGGCGTCCTTCAGGCGCCGTTCGAGACTGCGCCGGCGGCGCTCCTCGTGCTCCCAGTCGAGCAGCGGCGCCAGCCAGGCGGCGGCGGCGACCTCGGGCCAATGGGCGAGCAGCCCATGCAGGTGCAGCGCCGCGGCGCGGGCGCGCAGCGTGTCGGGCTCAGTCATCGGCGGCGTCTCCGATCTGGTCGTAGGGTTCGAGCGCATGCGGGCGCACCGGTGCATCGCGGGCCTGCACCGCGGCGGGGAGTTCGATGGCGACCGGCGGCGCCTCGCCGCGTGCCTCGCGCCGACGCTCCAGCGCCAGACGCACGGCGTTCGGATGCGGCACGTCGCGCGCGAGCGCCTCGCGGATCGCTGCCTGCAGCTCGGCGGCACCGTATCGGTCGAGCAGCCGGGTCAGGCCAACGGTGATGGCACCGAGATTGGCGCCGCGCTCGGCGGCGCGCAGCAGCAGGTCATGGCTGGCCGGCGCCACCTGGACGAGCCGGTCGGTGGCGCGATGCTGGCGGGCGGCGCGCTTGGTGGCGACCAGGGCCGTGAGGTGCTCGGCCTGCTCGATCTGCGCGCCCTTATCGTAGCTGCGGCGGTGGCAGGTCAGGACGTGCAGGCCATCGACGATACGCACCTCGTGGGAGTCGGCCAGCACGGTCAGCACCCGGCCGACCTCGGTGTGCGGCACCGAATAGTCATTCAGATCGAACCGGGCGTAAGGGGTCTTGCCGATCTTGACGGTGACGCGCTCGAGCAGCGGGGCGGGATTGTCGGGCAGCGGCAGCAGGCGGGGCTGTGGGCGACTTACGCGGCCTTCGGCCACGGTTCGCCCACAGCCGCGGCGAACACCTCGCGCACGCTGCGCTCCGGCTCGCCGGGACAGCGCCGGTCGGCAGCCAGGCCGCGGCACCAGTCATCGGCTTGGGCATTGAGGTCGTCGAGGTCACTGAAGTGGCGCGCGGCGAAGAAGGCGCCCCGGACGTAGCCGATCGCGCGCTCGACGCGGCCCTTCTCGTTGCCGCGCGCAACCGCGACCGGGCGGGGCTCGAAGCGATAGTGGCCGGCAAAGCTCAGCAGCGTCGGGTGAAAGCGGATCGCATCGCCGCGCCGCTCCAGCACCGCGCTCTTGAGATTGTCGTACAGTAGGACGCGCGGCACCCCAGCCCAGGCGGTGAACGCGCCGACATGGCCGCGCAAAAAGTTCTCCATCCGGGCATCCGGGAAGAAGCGCAGGAAGATCTGCCGCGAGTGGCTGAGCACCATGACGAAGGCCATCAGCGGGCGGTGTGCGCGGCCGATCTGCAGCTGGCCGAAGTGGCCCCAATCTACTTGCGCCTGTTCGCCTGGGAGGCTGCGCAGCCGCAGATACGCCTCCGCCGGTCGGCGCGGCCGGTGCTGGGCGACGAGGTGGCGGAAGTGATCAGGGCTGCCGCGATAGCCGCGCTCGCGCACCATCGCGAACAGGCGGCTGGCCGTCAGCGTCGGGAACTTCTCCAGCGTCTCGCGGATCAGCGGCAAATAGGGATCGATCCGCGACGCCCGCGGCGCCGCGCCAATTCCCGGCAGCCCGGCCTGGGCCAGCACCCGGCGCACCACGCCGTGGTGGACGTGCAGCTGCCGGGCAATGGTGCCGATCGTCCACTTCTCGGCGTGATAGTAGCGCAGGATCTGCGCCTCGATGTCAGGCGGCGTCACCATGATGCGCGGGCCCCGCTCGGTGTTGTCCGGCACGGCCGCGATGACGCCGCCGCCGGCGCAGGAACTCCTGGCGGAGCAGTGGCAGGCAGCGGCGGCCGCACCAATGGCAGTGCGGAGCCGCCCGCCGCCGGCGCTCAGCCGGAGGATCGTCATCGCCGGGCCGCGTCATCGCGACGCCCGCGATCAGATCATCCGCCGGCGGTCGGGGTGAACCGTGATGCGTCACTCTTTCTTGGCGCGCCCGCCAGCGTCCCATCCGCGCGGCATGCGCCCGGCGTCCGCGCGGGCTATCCTGATAGCGCCGCCCCGCCGCCTGGATCGTTCGACGGCGGGCCTGCCCCGCACAGTCGCCGGCGCAATAGACCTGCCCGCGGTCGCAGCAGCTGCACACGATCACCTGAACGCGACAGCCCGCGCAGAGGAACAGGCGGGCCGAAACCGGCTCCGCCGTGCAGCACCGGCGTAGACGCGCCCCTTCGTCGGCAGGATACTCGTCCTGCATTCGTGCCCGGCACGGTGTGGGGCACGGCGTCGATGCAGAACTTGCAGGTTACGATCGGCGCCGTGCTTGCCCTCAACTCTGGCAGGCTCGCGACGCCCTGCCGAGCCAGCAAACCCCGACCCGGCTCATGAACACTTCCGCGGTGGGCTGACTCTGGTCGGGGCTATCGCCCCTCCCGCCGTCAGCCCACCGCGCTCTCCATCACTCCGTCCAGGCCTCGCCGCCGCCTATGCGCGGATTCCCGCCGCCGTCGACAACAGATGATTCGTAAGGTGGAACAAGCGGTGTCGCAGTGGCGCTCGATGGGGCGCAGCCTTGGCATGAGCACGCCGGAACTCGATCAGTTCGCTGACGCATTCGAACATGAGGAGCGCGCCGCGGCTCGGACCACAAGCCAATGACGCCCCTTCACTCGAACGTGGACATGCCTTTCGGGTGCGCGATTGCGCCCGCGTGGTGTGTGCCGGCCCTAGCGCGATTGGCAGACGAAGATCACGGTTAGGAACCAGCTTGTTCCGGCACCTGCTCGGCTACATCGGCACGGCGCGC
>DATJSJ010000009.1:0-15225 GCA_035504175.1 Acetobacteraceae bacterium | reverse complement strand
CCGGCCCCGGTCACCACCAGCGGATTGATCTCGACGATGGCGCAGTCCAGCGCCGTGAACGCGTTGTACAGCGCCTGGACGAAGCGGCTGAAGGTCGCGACCTGCTTGCCCTTCAGCCCCAGCCCGAAGGCGAGTTTGCGGGCGTGAAAGCTGGAGACGCCGGTCGCCGGATCGATCGGGGCGCGTAGGATCTTCTCCGGGCTCTTCGCCGCCACCTCCTCGATCTCCATGCCGCCCTCGGTGGAAGCGAGGATCGCGATGCGCGAGGCGGCGCGGTCGACCAGCAAGGAGAGATACAGCTCGCGGGCGATGTCGCAGCCGGCCTCGACATAGAGGCGGCGGACGCGGCGGCCGGACGGGCCGGTCTGCTTCGTCACCAGCACGTGGCCGATCATCGCCTCGGCAGCCTGGCGCGCGGCCTCGGGTGAACGCACCAGCCGTACGCCGCCGCCGCCATCGCTGTCGGAAAAGCGGCCGGCACCGCGTCCGCCGGCGTGGATCTGCGACTTCACGACGCAAACCGGACCAGGGAGCTTGCCGGCGGCCTGCTCCGCCTCCTCCGGTGTCCAGGCGACATGGCCGTCCGGCACCGCGACGCCGTAGCCGCGCAGCAGTTCCTTGGCCTGATATTCGTGGATGTTCATGTCAGATGCCGAGCTTCTGGCAGGCAGCGATCAGATCGCGCACCGCGCCGCAGGATTTGTCGAACGCCGCCTGCTCCGCCGGGTCGAGCGAGATCTCGACGATCCGCTCCACCCCGCCGGCGCCGATCACCACCGGCACGCCCACGTAGAGATCGCTCACCCCGTACTGGCCGGAGAGATGCGCGGCACAGGGCAGCACGCGCTTCTTGTCGCGTAAGTAGCTCTCCGCCATCGCGATCGCGGCGGAGGCGGGCGCGTAGAAGGCGCTACCGCGCTCCAGCAGCTTGACGATCTCGCCGCCGCCATTGGCGGTGCGCGTGACGATCGCGTCGATCTTCTCCTGCGTCGTCCAGCCCATGCGGATCAGATCGGGCACCGGAATGCCGGCGACCGCCGAGTAGCGCACCAGCGGCACCATCGAATCGCCGTGTCCGCCAAGCACGAAGGCGGTCACGTCCTCGACCGAGACGCCGAATTCCTGCGCCAGGAACAGGCGGAACCGGGCGCTGTCCAGCACGCCCGCCATGCCGACGACACGCTGCGGCGGCAGGCCGGATTTCTGCTGCATCACCCAGACCATCACGTCGAGCGGATTGGTGATCACGATGACGAAGGCGTCGGGACAGTGTTGCCGGATACCGCCCGCGACTTCCGCGATCACGCCGGCGTTTTTCGACAGCAGGTCGTCGCGCGACATGCCCGGCTGGCGCGGGAAGCCCGCGGTCACGATCACCACGTCCGAGCCGGCGATGGCGGCGTAATCCGAGCCGCCGGTCATCACCGCGTCGAAGCCCTCGATCGTGCCGGATTGCGATATGTCCAGCGCCTTGCCAGCGGCAACGCCGCCGAACACGTCGAACAGCGTGACGTCGCCGAGTTCCTTGAGCCCGGCCAGGTGCGCGAGCGTGCCGCCGATATTGCCGGCGCCGATCAGGGCAATCTTGTTGCGGGCCATGCGATCCTTCCGGGGGCGCGGGGAGCGGGCCTGACACCGCGCGGGACGCCCGCCGCCTGCGGCCGGCCAGGAGCGATGGCCGTGCAGCGCCCGGGCAGCACGGCGCGGCCCGCTCTAGCCCATCGATCCGAGGCCGGCAAGCGGCGCGCGCCGTTCATGTCAGGTGCGGCAGCGCGTGATACGCGGCACTCTGCATCTCGATCAGGCGCGAGGCGGTGCGCCGGAACGCCGCCGCCCCCTCGCCCGCCTCGTACAGCCGGTCCGGCGCCGCCTCGGCCGACGCGATCAGCTTAACCCGGTGATCGTACAGCGTGTCGATCAGCGTGATGAAGCGCCGCGCCTCGTCGAACCGCTCCGCGCCGAGCCGTGGAATCCCGTCCAGCACCAGCGTCTGGTAGTGCGTCGCCAGCGCCAGATAGTCGCCCGGCCCGAGCGCCTGGCCGCACAGCGTTGCGAAGTCGAACCGCGCGACGCCGCCGGCGGCGACGGGTACCACGAGCGTCCGCCCCATCACCGTGAGCCGCGCCGCGCGCCGCGGTGTATCGCCGGAGAGTTCGGTGAACGCATCATCGAGTGCCTGCCGCGCCGCCTCGTCGGCCGGCACGTGCCAGCTCCGGATGGCGCGCAGCCGTCGGCGCCGCCAGTCCTGCCCGTCCGCCATCACCAGCACGTCGAGATGCTGCTGCAGCAGCGCAATGAACGGCAGGAACGCGTCGCGTCCCGGCTGACCCTCGAACAGACGGTCGGGCGGCGTGTTCGACGTCGCCACCACCACGACGCCGCGCGCGAATAGCGCCTGGAACAGCCGGCCCAGGATCATCGCGTCGGCGATGTCGTTGACCTGGAATTCGTCGAAGCACAGCAGCGCCGATTCCGCCGCGATCGCGTCGGCAAGCGGCGGGATCGGATCGTCCCCCTGCGGGTGCGCGCGCTTCCACGCATGGATGCGCGCATGCGCGTCCTGCATGAAGCGATGGAAATGGATGCGCCGCTTCCGCGCGACCTGCGCCTGGGCAAAGAACAGGTGCATCAGCATGGACTTGCCGCGCCCGACCTCGCCGACGACGTAGAGCCCGTTCGGCCGGCCCTCGTCGGCGCCCTCGGCCGGCTTGCGTCGCAGCAGCCGCGTCAGCAATCCACCGGACGGCGCGCGCGGATCCGGGTCATAGCCGCGCAGCTTCGCCCACAGATTCTGCAGCCGCTCCGCCACCAGCGCCTGCGACGGATCGGTCGCAAGCTCCCCCGCCGCCAGCTTCGCCCGGTAAGCCGGCAACGGCCCGGTCAGTCCCAGCCCCGAACGGAGTGATCCATCCATGACGCGCTGCGACATAGCGCGTTTCTCGCCGTTCCGTGAGGGGGCAAAACGGCCGGACGGTCACGCGCCCCGGCAGCGAGTGAGAGCCATTTCATGGCCCGCCACCCTTCCCGGCGCTATTCGGCAGGAATGACACAGATCAACGAAATGCGATCACGTAAACCAAATGCCCGTTGACACGCTTTGTTTTCAGTATCTTGTGGCATATTCGGAACATGTGGCATGAAGATCACGCTCGCCTGCCTCGGAATCTCCCTCGGCCTTGCTGCATCTGCACAGGCGATGCAGCCGACCGCCCCGGTGCAAAACCAGCTCTACGCCTGCCTGCTCCCGCCCGCCGCGATCCACCACGCCGCGGCCGTGGTCGGCGGCACCGCGTCGCGTCCCTCGCCGGCCGGCGCCTGCTGCGCCGCCGGGGAACGTTGCTCCGAACTCCTCTCCATCGAACCGCTGAGCATCGACCGCGCCACCCCACGCACCTGACGCCCTGCCAGAGGCGACGGGCTGCCATCCTGGCACCCAGGGTGCGGGGACGGGCGGCCGCGTGGTAGGAGCGGAAACCGGCGCCGATTCCGGCCCGGGGACAGCACCACGTGGCAAGGCCATGCCCGATCCAATTTCGCTCGACTACACCCGACTCGCCGCCACCCCGATCGCGACCCGGCCCTTTCCGCACGTCGTCGTGCCGGAATTCGTGCCAGGCGCGATCCTGCCCGAAGTCGTCCGCGGCCTGCCGCCGCTCGATCGCGGCGGCTCCTTCCCGATCGACTCCCTCCGCCTCGGCAACACGGCCCGCGCCGTGATCCGCGACCTCCAGGGCGAGGCGTTCCGCGCCGCGATCGCCGCCAAGTTCGGCCTCGATCTCGCCGACGCGCCGACCATGATCACGCTGCGCGGCGCCTCGCGTGAAAAGGACGGGCGCATCCACTGCGACTCGACCGCGAAACGCGTCACCGTCCTGCTCTACCTAAACCCCGAGACCGAAGCCTGGGCGAAGCAGGAAGGCTGCCTCCGCCTGCTGCGCGGCCCCGACGACATCGAGGCCTACGAGGTGGAGGTGCCGCCGGTGAACGGCACCCTGCTCGTCTTTCCGAACGGGCCCGACGCCTGGCACGGACACCGCACCTTCGTCGGACGCCGCTACGTCGTGCAGCTCAACTACATGACGACCGACGACAAGGCGCGATCGGAACTGCGGCGGCACCGGATTTCGGCGTTCGTCAAACGGGTCACGCGGGCGGCGTAAAAAAGGCTGGGGGCTCCGCCCCTGCACCCCGCTGGGGCCGTCACGCGAAGGCGTGCTTCGCACGACGGCCCCAGACCCCGGTCACTCTCGGCGCAGGACGCGGTCGGTCACGAACGAGGACAGGCCGCCGGCGACGAAGTCGCGCCGCAGCGCCATCTCGTCATACTCGTCGCGCACCCAGTCAAGGAATGGCACGCGGCCTTCGGCTTCCGCTGCGTAGCGCACGAAGAACGCGTCCAGAATCCCCGTGCGCGACCGCCGGAAATGGCCGAACCGCCACGACAACTGCGCCAGCGCCTCGGCCGCCGTGCCGCCCTCCAGCAGAGTCGCCAGCCCCGCCGCCAGCCCCGCCCGGTCCGCGCCCGACTTGCAATGCATCAGCGCCGGCACCTCCAGCCGCGCGTGGATCTCCGCAAACCGCAACACCCGGTCGCGATGCGGCGCACCGCGACTCTCGAACGCCATGTCGATATGCGCCAGGCCCAGCCGCCGCGCCGCCTCCCGCGACAGCGCATCCGAGCCGCATTGGCGATGTCCGCGCAGATTGATCAACGTGCGCAGCCCATATCGCCGCGCCGCCGCTGCCAGCCGTGCCGGAGTCGGGTGGTTCGACCGGTACAGCCGGCCGGGCACAACCTCGGCCCAGTTCTCCCACACGACGCGGAAAATGCCATGATCGACCAGCAGACTGTCGCGCCAGGCATCGGCCCGGCCACGCGTCGAGCTCAGCTCGCCGCTGAACATCCCGGTTCGCCCCGCACGCTCAGCCCTTGCGCTCGACCTGCAACTGCTTGATCCGCCCGATCGCCTGCGCCGGATTGAGCCCCTTGGGACAGGTCTGCGTGCAGTTCAGGATCGTGTGGCAGCGATACAGCTTGAACGGATCCTCGAGCGCATCCAGCCGCTCGCCCGTCGCCTCGTCGCGGCTGTCGGCAATCCAGCGATACGCCGCCAGCAGCACGGCAGGGCCCAGATAGCGGTCGCCGTTCCACCAATAGCTGGGACAGGACGTGGTGCAGCAGAAACACAGGATGCACTCCCACATCCCGTCGAGCTTGGCCCGCTCCTCCGGACTCTGCAGCCGCTCGCCATCCGGCGGCGGCGGCGTGTCCGACTTCAGCCACGGCTCGACACTGCGCAACTGCGCATAGGCCTGTGTCAGATCCGGCACCAGATCCTTCACCACCGCCATGTGCGGCAGCGGATAGATCTTCACCGCGCCCTGCACCTCGTCGGTGGGCTTCAGGCAGGCGAGCGTGTTCACCCCGTCGATGTTCATCGCACAGGATCCGCAGATCCCTTCGCGGCAGGACCGCCGGAACGTCAGCGTCGGATCGACCTGGTTCTTGATCGCGATCAGCGCATCCAGCACCATCGGGCCGATGCGATCCAGATCGAGTTCATACGTATCGACGTGCGGATTCTGCCCGTCATCGGGGTTCCAGCGGTAGATGCGGAACGACTTCACGCGCTTCGCATCAGCCGGCGCCTTGAAGACGCGGCCCTCGGAGATGCGGCTGTTGGCGGGCAGGCGGAATTCGGCCATTCCATCTCTCTCAAGAAAGGCCAGGGGCTCTGCCCCTGGACCCCGCTGGGGCCTGAGGCCCCAGACCCCCATTCAATAGACGCGCGGCTTGGGCGGAATCACGGACACTTCGTTCGTCAGGGTCTGCATCTTGACGGGGCGGTAGTCGAGCGCAACCGCGCCATTGCGAGCGCACCAGGCCAGCGTGTGCCGCATCCAGTTCGCGTCGTCACGGTCCGGAAAATCGTCGTGGGCATGCGCGCCGCGACTCTCATGCCGCGCCTCGGCACTGACCATGGTGGTCATCGCATTGCCCATCAGATTGCCGAACTCCAGCGCCTCCACCAGGTCGGAATTCCAGACCAGGCTGCGATCGGCCACCGCCATGTCGCCCATGCCGTCCCACACGCGACGGATCTTCTCCACACCCTCCTGCAGGCTGCGGCCACTGCGGAACACCGCAGCATGCGTCTGCATCACGCCCTGCATCTCCGCCCGCATCGCCGCGACCCGGGTGCCGCCGGAGGCATGGCGCGTGCGGTCCAGCCGATCGAGCGCCGCCTCACCCGCCCGGTCCGGCAACGGCGCCTGCGACGCCCCAGGTCGGATCGTCTCGGCCGCCCGATGCGCCGCCGCCCGTCCGAACACCACCAGGTCGAGCAGCGAGTTCGTCCCCAGCCGATTGGCACCATGCACCGAGACGCAGGCGCACTCGCCCACCGCCATCAGCCCCGGCACGATCGCGTCCGGATCGTCGGGCGTCGGCCGCAGCACCTCGCCGCGATAGTTCGTGGGGATCCCGCCCATGTTGTAGTGCACGGTCGGTAGCACCGGGATCGGCTGCTTCGTCACGTCCACACCCGAGAAGATCCGCGCCGTCTCGGAAATCCCCGGCAGGCGCTGGTGCAGGATCTCCGCGCCGAGATGCTCGAGATGCAGCAGGATGTGATCCTTCTGCGGGCCGCAGCCCCGCCCCTCGTTGATTTCGATGGTCATGGAGCGCGACACCACGTCGCGGCTGGCCAAGTCCTTCGCCGTCGGCGCGTAGCGCTCCATGAAGCGCTCACCCTCGCAATTGGTCAGATATCCGCCCTCGCCGCGCGCCCCCTCGGTGATCAGGCAGCCGGCACCGTAAATCCCGGTCGGGTGGAACTGCACGAACTCCATGTCCTGCAGCGGCAGCCCGGCCCGCAGCACCATCGCATTGCCGTCACCGGTGCAGGTATGGGCGGAGGTGCAGCTCGAATAGGCGCGCCCGTAGCCGCCCGTCGCCAGCACCACGAGCTGGGCGCGGAAGCGGTGCATGGTGCCGTCCTCGAGGCACCAGGCGACGACCCCGCGGCAGGCGCCGCTCTCCTCGTCCATGATCAGGTCGAGCGCGAAATACTCGACGAAGAACTCGACCTCGTGCTTCAGGCTCTGCTGATACAGCGTGTGCAGGATCGCATGCCCGGTGCGGTCGGCCGCAGCGCAGGCACGCTGCGCCGGCCGCTTGCCGTAATCCTGCATATGGCCGCCGAACGGCCGCTGATAGATGCGCCCGTCCTCGGTGCGGCTGAACGGCACGCCGAAATGCTCGAGCTCGTACACCGCCGGGATCGCCTCGCGGCACATGTACTCGATCGCGTCCTGATCGCCGAGCCAGTCCGACCCCTTGACGGTGTCGTACATGTGCCAGCGCCAATCGTCCTCGCCCATGTTGCCGAGCGCGGCACCAATCCCGCCCTGCGCCGCGACGGTGTGGCTGCGGGTCGGAAACACCTTGGTGATGCAGGCGGTCTTGAGCCCGGCCGCCCCCATGCCCAGCGTCGCGCGCAGGCCGGACCCGCCGGCGCCCACAACCACCACGTCATAGGCGTGGTCCGTGATGCTGTACGCCCGGCTGGAGGGCATCGTGATCGCGTTCATGTCCCGTCCGTCGCCCCTCTGCCCGCCATCGCTGTCATCGGCTCCGCCGGATAGGTGGGGTCAGAATGCCAGCTTGACCACCGCCACCACACTGGCGAGGCCCAGCACCCAGGCGGCGCCCCGCATCACCAGCAGCGAGACCATCCGCGCAAGCTCGCCGTGAACGTAGTCCTCGATCACCGCCTGCAGGCCGAGCGCCATGTGCCGGAACGTCGCGATCACCAGCGCCAGCAGCAGCACGGTGTTGACCGGCTGACCGATCCAGCGTGCGATCGCGGCACGGTCCGCGCCAAGATGCGCGATCACCGCGACGATGAACCAAATCGACAGCGGCACCAGCGCGATCGAGGTGACCCGCTCGGCCCACCAGATCTCCACCCCCGAACCCGCCGAGCCGAGGCCGCGCACCCGGCCGAGCTGCGAGCGCATCGCCGTCGGCGGCAGGCTCGTGGGCTGGCGCGCCATCAGGCGACCACCGCGATCACGATCCAGGTCAGCACGGTGAGCACCGCGGTGCCGATCAGCACCGCATAGCCGGTCTGATGGAAACGCGGGATCTCGAACCCGTAGCCCGCATCCCAGCCCAGGTGCCGGATGCCGGCGAGCAGGTGGTAGTAGAGCGCCGCACTCCAGCCGAACAGCAGCAGCACGCCGAACCACGAGCCGATGAAGCCCTGCACGCCGGCGAAAGCAGAATCCGACGTGGCGGCAGCCACCAGCCACCAGGTCAGCAGGAGCGTCCCGATCGAGAGCGCGATGCCGGTGGCGCGATGCGTGATCGACAGCATCGAACTGATCTGCGGCCGGTAGATCTGCAGATGCGGCGACAGGGGGCGCAGCACGCGCTTGCCCTCGCTGTTCTGCGCTACGAGGAGGGTGTCGCGGATGTCGGTCATCGACGCCGGCCTCCCACCATGCGGCGGCGCAACAAAGGACCGCCTTCGGGCTGCTTACGGCAGCGCTGGGAGCCCGTCAACGCGACGCCCCGGCCCTGGATGCAGGGGAGCCGCGCCCCTGCGCCATGGGAAGCCCCAGAAAATGGTTGACGTGGAAACTATCAGCATGTAGTTTCCGCGGAAACTTCCAACGGATCTGCACGCCGTGGACACCCCGCTGCGGGGACATCTGGGCTTTTGGCTGCGCCTGGTCTCGAACCATGTGTCGCAGGCCTTCGCGGCGAAGCTGGCCGTGTCGGATGTCGGGGTCGCCGAATGGGCGGTCCTCCGCCTGCTGCACGAGCACGGGGCGCTGATGCCGAGCCGGCTCGCCGCCGAGCTCGGCATGACGCGGGGCGCGGTCTCGAAGCTGGTCGAGCGGCTGGAGGGCCGGGCGCTGCTGTCCCGCACCGTGAGCGCGTCGGACCGGCGCTGCCAGGCGCTGGCGCTGACCCCGGCCGGGCGGGCGCTGGTGCCCGAGCTCACGGCACTCGCCGATCGCAACGATGCCGAGTTCTTCGGCGCGCTCAGCACGACCGATCGCGCCGCAATGGAGCGCGTGTTGCGGGAGATCGCCCGCCGGCACGGGCTCGCGACGGTTCCGGTGACGTGACGCAATCGCAACGGCGGGGCCTGTCGTCCCGCCAGGCACGGGAGTGATCTGCTATGGAGAGTCAGTTCGAAGCCGCGGTAATCGAATGCACGGCGGGTTCAGATGCGGGAAGGCTCAGCTTTCCTGAAGTCATAGGGCGCCTCGTGGCGGCTGGCGTTGAGCGGTATCACACCGACCTGGTCCGCGCGGAGAAGACCTATTATCTGCCGGACGGCGAAACGCGAACGCTGCCGTGCCACCCCGTCGCCTCATCCCCGGCGGAAGCGTTCGATGCGGCCGGGGTGGAGGCGGCGGTGCGAACGATCCAGGCCGGGGGCGTCGACTATGCCGGCTTCTGCGAACGCATCGCGCTGGCCGGATGCGTCGGCTACCTCGTGTCCCTGCTCGGCCGACGCGCCGTCTACTACGGCCGCACCGGCGAGACCTTCGTCGAGCCCTTCCCGCCGCAATAGACCGGGCGCGTATCGAGGATGACGTCAAGCATTGCAAAGGCCAGCCTTTGCGGGGATCGAACCGCGAAGCGGCTCGATGGCCAAAGCCCCGGGCCTTGCTTTCCTCGCTATGCCGCGCTCGCCGCCGACCCCACCAGCCCCTGCTTGAGCAGCGCCTCGGCGATCTGCACCGCGTTGAGTGCCGCGCCTTTGCGCAGATTGTCCGACACGCACCAGAAGGCCAGGCCGTTCGGCACGGTCGGGTCGCGGCGGATGCGACTGACGAACACCGCGTCCTCGCCGGCGCACTCCGCCGGGGTGATGTAGCCGCCATCGTCGCGGCTATCGACCACGGTGACGCCCGGCGCGCCGCGCAGGATCGAGCGAGCCTCGCCGGAGGTGACCGGCTGCTCGAACTCGACATGCACCGCCTCGCCGTGGCCGATGAAGACCGGGACGCGGACGCAGGTCGCGATCACGGCGATGTCGGGGTCGAGGATCTTCCGGGTCTCGACCGCCATCTTCCATTCTTCCTTGGTCGCGCCGTCATCCATGAAGCGGTCGATATGCGGGATGACGTTGAAGGCGATTTCCTTGGTGAATTGCTGCGGCGTCACCTGGTCGTGGACGAACACGGCCTTGGTGTGGCCGAAGAGCTCGTCCATGCCTTCCTTGCCGGCGCCGGAGACCGACTGGTAGGTCGCGACCACCACGCGCCTGACCCGGAACCGGTCATGCAGCGGCTTCAGCGCCACCACCATCTGGATGGTGCTGCAATTCGGATTGGCGATGATCCGCCGCCGGGCGAAGCGGGCGAGCGCCTGCGGGTTGACCTCCGGCACCACCAGCGGGACGTCCGGCTCCATGCGGAACTGGCTCGTGTTGTCGATAACGACGCAGCCGGCCGCGGCGGCCCGCGGAGCGTGGATGGCGGAGACGGCGGCGCCGGGGCTGAACAGGCCGATATCCCAGCCGTGGAAGTCGAAGCCGTCGAGCGACTGGACTTTGAGCACCCGGCGCTCGCCGAAGGAGACTTCCTGCCCGGCCGAGCGGCCGGAGGCAACGGCCGCGACCTCGCTTGCCGGGAAGTCCCGCTCCGCCAGCGTCTTCAGCATCTCCCGTCCGACCGCCCCGGTGGCGCCGACGACCGCGACCCGCAAGCCCATGATCCCGTCCTCCATCGTCCGGCAGAGCTAGACTGCGGGCGGCCGCGCGGCAAGGACTGCCGCGGCGCGGCAGCAGCGCACCCGCCGCCGGGGCGACCGGTCAGAGCACCTCGAACACCTGGTAGATCGGCCCCTCGGTGCTGCGGCGCCCGGTGCCCACGGCGACGATACGATTGAGCCAGTCGAGCCGCTCATCGGCGCATTCGAAGAACGCCGCCATCCGGAAGTAGTAGCTCGCCGGGTCGGCCTCCTCACCACGGCTGAGCCGGGACATGACCTCCGCCGGGCCGTGCCGGAACCCGCGATAGGTCATGCCGATGCGCACGTCCTGCTCGGTCCGCAGCACCAGCCGGACATCGAGCTGCATGGCACGATCGGGGCGGACCAGCACCCAGTCGGCGCCGTTCGGCTCCACGACGCCGCGCAGCTGCGGCCCGACGAAGCTGCCCGACAGGATCGGCACGATGAAGCGGTTGCCGAGCGGCCCGGGCCCGACTGCCTGCGGCGGCGCCACGCGCAGGTTGAGGGTGAACAGCGGCTGCGTCGAGAGTCCCGTCCCGGTCATCGCCTCGTCCCCGGCCTCTGCCATGCGCCATTGCAATCGAAACGTTCGCTGGAGCGCAAGAAATTCAGCGTCCGGCGACGCCATCCCGATGCCGCCGCCGACAGCGCGCGTGCAATCGGCGATCAGGCCCGCCGCACGCGCCCCAGCTCCGCCTCGCGCATGCGCGAGCGGCCGTGAAAGTCGCGCCGGCATGCCTCGGCGTGGAGCTCGGGCTGGTTGCGCCCGCCGCTGTGAGGGCGTGACCTCCTGACCTCCCGGGCGCGGGACGTCCTCGCGCCCCGTTGCGGAACCGGTCCCAGCCCGACGGCCGCTCCTGCCAGCGGTGCCGGCTTGCCCGGGGGCGGGGCACAGCCTACACGCGTCGGCAGCACCCACCGGACGCGAGCCACCATGCAAGCCGATGACGGGGACTTCCCGACGGAAGACGCCGAGCGCTGGCGGGCCGGGCTGAAAGAAACGGGCAAGCTCGGGGCCCGGGCAATCCTGCGGGACCGGCCGGGCGGGCCAGACGATCCGGTGTTCGACGTCGTCTCGGCGCCCCCTTACCCGCCGCGGCGCTTCGTCGAGCGCTGGATCGAGACCGAAGAGACCCGGCTGGTGAATCCCTGGCTGGCGATCGTGATCCTGGTGTTCGTCATCCTGATCGTGGTCGCGCTCGCCTTCGCCTTCTACTGACGCGGCGGCCCCCCCCGCCGGGATCATGCGCAGCCCGGGGCTCTTTCGCCGCCGGCGCGAACCCCCTACCCTCCGCCCGATAAACGGAGGAGGAAACCGCATGCGCCGACGTATTTTTGTCTCCCTGGCCGCCATGGCGATGGGAACGGCCGCGATCACCGCCGCGCCGACGGGCGACGCCCTTGCGGCCAAGAAATATACGATCGCACTGATTCCCGGCCTGACGACGGACGCGTTCTACATCACCATGCACAAGGGCGCGCAGGCCGCGGCCGACGCACTCGGCGTCGACCTGGTCTTCCAGGGGGCGCCGGAGTTCAACCCGGTGCAGCAGGTGCCGGTGCTGGACGCGGTCATCGCCCGCCACCCGGACGCGATCCTGATCGCGCCCACCGACAAGGTCCAGCTCGTCGAGCCGCTGCGCAAGGCGGTGCAGGCGGGCATCCCGGTCATTACCGTCGACACCTTCATCGGTGACGGCAACTACCAGACCGGCAGCGGCAACGCCGACTTCCCGCTCTCCTACATCGCCTCCGACAACATCATGGGTGGCGAGATCGCCGCCCGGGCACTCGCCAAGGCGGTCGGCGGCAAGGGCAAGGTCTACGTCTCCAACGTCAAGCCCGGCATCTCCACGACCGATCAGCGGGAGCAGGGCTTCAAGGAGGAGATGAAGAAGTATCCGGGCATCACCGTGCTCGACACCCAGTTCAATGACGACGACGCCAACAAGGCGGCCTCGCAGTTCCAGTCGGTCTATGCGCGCAACCCGGACCTGGTCGGCGTGTTCGGCGCGAATTTGTTCTCGGCGCTCGGCGCCGGCAACGGCGTCAAGCAGGCCGGGGCGACGGGCAAGGTGAAGGTCGTCGCATTCGACGCGCCGGCCTCGATCGTCGACAACATCCAGAGCGGGCTGATCACCATGGCGATCGCCCAGCACCCGGCGGAAATCGGCTATTTCGGCGTGGTCTCGGCGTTCGCCCACCTGACCGGGCATTCGATCCCGGTCAAGATCGGCACCGGCTTCACGCTGATCGACAAGGACAACATGAACGATCCCGACGTGAAGAAATTCATCTATTCCGACTGACGCTTCGCAGCACCTGGCCGCCCGGGACGCGCCCGGGCGGCCGGTCACGCCGCCACCGGATTACATCATGTCCTCGACCACCGCCGGGACCGCCGTCCCGCCCAGCCGACACCGCGTGGCGATCGGCGCCGCGCTCGCCTCGGCCCGCGCCTGGCTGTTCCTGATCCTGCTGCTGATCGGGTTCGAGGTCTGGGCGCGGATCGCGTATGGCGCCAGCTTCGTCTTCAGCGCCTTCAACCTGCGTTCGATCGCGGTGTTCGCCGTCGCGCCGGTGCTGCTCGGGCTCGGCCAGACCCTGGTCATCATCGCCGGCGGCATCGACCTCTCGGTCGGCTTCACCATGGGCTTCGCCGCGGTGATCGCGGCGCACGTCGCCAATATCGGCGGTGCCGCCGCCGGCAACGCGGCGGGGCTCTTGCTTGCGATCGTCGCGGCGCTGCTCGCCTCGCTCATTCCCGGCGCGGTGAATGGCTGGCTGATCGCGCGGCTGCGCATTCCGCCCTTCATCGGCACGCTCGGCATGTTCGGGGTTGCGCGCGGCATCGCCTATCTCGCGGCCGGTGGCACCACCGTGCCGGTGTCGAATGCCTGGCTGAACTGGCTCGGCAATGGCCAGATCGCCGGGTTTCCGGTGGTGGTGCTGATCACGCTCGCGGTCGTCATCGCCATGCACTACGTGCTGTCGCAGACGAGGTTCGGGCAATACACCTACGCGATCGGCGGCAACCGGCAGGCAGCGGTGCGCGCCGGCGTCAATGTCCGGCGCGTCACCGTGCTGCTCTATATACTCTCCGCGCTGTGCGCCGGGGTGGACGGCATCCTCTACACCGGCCGCTTCTCCGCCGGCGCGCCGCAGGCGGGCGAGCCGCTACTGCTCGACAGCATCGCCGCGGTGGTGATCGGGGGCGCCAGCCTGTTCGGCGGTTCCGGCACCATCATCGGCACGATCATCGGCGCGCTGATCATCGCGGTGATCCAGTACGGGCTGGTGTTCGTCGATGTCGAGCCGTTCTGGCAGTTCGTCGCCGTCGGCGTCGTCATCATCATCTCGGTGCTGGTCGATCAGAGCCAGAAGCGGCTCGGCGGCGGCCGGCAGGAGGAGGAGTGATGCCGGCGCCGACGCTCGCCCAGGTTCCGGAGCCGGCGGTCCCGCCGGAGGGCTCGCCGCTGCTGCAGGCGCGCGACGTCTCGAAACGCTTCGGCGGCGTGCACGCGCTCGAGCGGGTGACCTTCACCCTGCATCCGGGCGAGGTGGTGGCACTCGCCGGCGACAACGGCGCCGGCAAGTCGACCCTGATCAAGATCATCTCGGGCGTGTTCCGCCCCGACGAGGGCGAGATCGTCTACGAGGGCCGCACGGTCGATTTCGAGAACCCGCAGGCCGCGCGCGACCAGGGGATCGAGACGATCTACCAGGACCTCGCCCTGGCCGACAATCTCGATGTCGGCGCCAACGTCTTTCTCGGCCGCGAGCCGATGCGCCGGGTGCCGCATCCGCGCTGGGGCTTGCCGGTGATCGACCGGCGGCAGATGCGCGAGGCAGCGGCGCTGGCGCTGGAGCCTCTCGACATCCATCTCGACCGGCTGGACCGGCCGGTGCGGGCACTCTCCGGCGGGCAGCGCCAGGCGGTGGCGATCAGCCGCGCCATCCACTGGAAGGCGCGGGTGCTGATCATGGACGAGCCGACCGCGGCGCTCGGCGTGCCGGAGCAGCGCAAGGTGATGGACCTGATCCGCTCGCTGAAAGGCAGCGGCGTCGGCGTGATCTTCATCTCGCACAATCTCGGCGACATCTTCGCGGTCAGCGACCGCATCGTCGTGCTGCGCCGCGGGGTGAAGGCCGGCGAGCGCGCCATCGGCGAGGCCAATCCCGATGAGATCGTGCGGCTGATGGTGGGCGGGTAGCCACGGTCGTTTCGATCCGGCCAGGCGGGTGACGCGGGTTCGCAGGTCGCGGCGAGGGCAGACGAGTTCGGCTCCGGCGCGCTCCTTTCGAAACGCGCGGCCTACTGCAATGCCGAGCCAAGCCTGACGTGAATCGGATCGCTGGTTGGCGGCAGGCTTCGTTTCCGCGGGGCCTATCCCGAATCTCGGGCCCGTCTTCTCTGTCCGGCGCAGACCGCGGTCATTCGCGGCTGTTCATCTCCATCGCCTTGG
>DATJSJ010000008.1:0-11875 GCA_035504175.1 Acetobacteraceae bacterium | reverse complement strand
ATACGATGCCGGCACAGCTGCAGCAGATTGTTCCTGTCCCGCCGCCGGCCTTCGCGCCGCGAATGGCGAAGCCAGGTCGGCAGGGGCCGAGGGTGAACGCGGAGAGATCGCCCGCGACCCTCGCTCCCGCGCCGGAGCGGCGACTGGCGGAGGCGGTGGAGCGCGCCTGCCGCGCCCCGCGTGACCGCATGATGCTGGTGCTGCACCTCTCGCGCATGCCGCCGCCGGCACCGCGCCCGCATCATCGCCGGATCGCCCGTGCGCTGCTGCACGAGGCCGCGCAGCGCCATGACGGCGATGTGTTTCCCCTTCGCAACGGCGACCTCGTCCTGCTCTGTCGCGGCGTGGCCGGTCCGCTCGGCGCCGGCGGCGCGGTCGGCACCGATTTGCCGCAGCTGCCCGCAACCCTCGCCCGGCTGTTCCGGGTCGACGCGCCCGACCCCTCGCAGCTGATCTCGGTCTGGGCGCTCGACCAGGCGCGGGAATCGATCGTCGCCTATCTCGACGCGCGGATCACCGACGCGCCGGAACCCGTTCCCGTCGCGCCGGAGCCGAACCTGGCGCCGACCGCCCTCGCCGAGCTGGAGGCGGTGATCCGCAGCACCGGCATCGCCGATCTGATGCAGCGCCAGACCGCGGTGCTGGTCACCGCCGGTGCTCAGGGCCGGCTCCAGCCACTGTTCCGGGAGGTGACGTTCTCCCTCGCCCTGCTGCAGGCGCGGCTGGCCGCCGCGGGGCTCGGCCGCGGGATCGCCTGGCGCGATGCCCTGACCGCCGATCCGTTCCTGTTCCGCCACCTCGCCGGCCGACTCGACGCCCACATGCTCGACCGGATGCGGCAGGAGGTGCACGCCGGTCCGCAGCCGCCGGCGGACGGACCGGCTTTGCATCTCAACCTGACACTGCCGGCGGCGCTGTCGGCGGCGTTCGAGAGCTTCGCTGCCGCCTGCCGCGCCGCGGACGTTCGGGCGGGCGTCGAAGTCCAGCTGCTCGATGCCTGCGCCGATCCAGACTCGTATGCCAGGCTGCGCCAGCGCAGCGGTGCCGCAGGCGTAACGCTGGTGCTGGACGGGGTGACGCACCTGGCACTGCAGCTCACCGATCCGTCGCGGCTCGATGCCGACCTGGTGAAGCTGGAATGGACACCGGCCCTGGCCGACCGCCCCGGCGCCGAACGGGCCGCGATCGCCGCGGCACTCACCGCGATCGGGCCGGATCGGATCGTGCTGCAGCGGGCCGAGACGGAGCGGGCGCTGGACTGGGGCCTGGCGCAGGGCATCCGCCGCTTCCAGGGTCGCCACGTGGACGCCATTCTCGGTGCCGCCCGCATCGTCGCCTGCCCGCATGCGCGCGCCTGTACGTTGCGACAGTGCGTGGAGCGCGCCGCCGCGATCAGCCCGGCCGGACGGCGCTTCTGCCTGAACCACGCGCTGCTGGATGCGGGGGCGCCGCTGTTCGGCAGCCCCGCCCCGGCACGGGTGGCACGCTAATGGGCGCGGTCGCGATCGCCGCGCGCCAGGCTCCGGCCGGAGGCGAGGCGCTGACCGCACTGGTGCGCGACTGCGCGACCGCCGGCGCCGTCCGCCGCGCGCTGCTGCTGCGGCTTTCCCGCCTGCCGCCGCAGCTCGCGAAGCCGCATCACCTGCGACTGATCCGGGCGGCAATCGAGCCGCTGGCGCTCGGCGACCGCGCCCGCAGCTTCCAGCCACATCCCGCCGCCCTTGCCGTCATCTGGCGCGGCGACGCGGAAGCGCAGGTGGCGAAAGTGCGCTCGGTGCTCGATCATCTGCTTGCCGATGCGCCGGTGATCGACAAGCCCGATCTGGTGGCGCTGTTCGATCTGCCGGATGGCGGCGACGCGCTGCTGCAGGCGGTCGCCGAGGAGGCGCGCCCGGCGGAGCAATTCACGCCCGCGGAGGCCCTGGTCGCACCGCTGGACGTCACCGCCCTGGCAGCGCTCGAGGCGGCGCTCGCGCAGGCGAATGTCGCGAGCTTTGCCCGGCGCAAGCGCATCTGCCGCAGGTCGGGCGACAAGATGCGCCTCGCCTGGGAGAGACGCTTCCTTTCCATCGACGAGCTCACCCTGTGCCTGGCGCCGGACCGGGCGCCGAAGGCGGATCCCTGGCTGTTCCGTCGCCTGACCCGCACGCTCGACCGCCGGATGCTGGCCCTGCTCGCCGCGCCGGGAGAGCTCGCCGGGGCCGGCCCGTTCGCCCTCGATCTCAACATTGCCACCATCCTGTCGCCGGAATTCCTCCGGTTCGATGCGGCGCTGCCGATCGCGCTGCGCGACCAGGTGGTGCTGAACCTGCTGCCGGCCGACATCCTCGCCGATCTCGCCGCCTTCCTGTTCGCGCGCGATTTCGCCCGCACGCGCGGCTACCGACTGCTGCTGCGGGCAGTCTCCCACGCCCAGCTCCCGATGCTGCCGCTGCCGCGGCTCGATCTCGACTACCTCCAGGTGCACTGGACACCGGACCTGCCCCAGCATGCCGCGGCGCTTCGGCTGGCAGCGCCGGACCCGTCGCGCGTTGTGCTTGCCCGGGTCGACGAGCCGGCAGCGCTCGACTGGGGTGCGCAGCTCGGCATCGGTCTGTTCCAGGGACGGGCGATCGTCGCGTGACCTGACCCGGGCGCGCTCCGCGGTGGGCACGCCGGGCAGGGAAAGAGCGATCGGGGCGCCATGGTGCCATGACTGAGCGGCATGCCGGCCCGGACCCGGCGGGGCCGCCCTTGTCCGCGGCAGTGCCGCCGCCTATCCCCCTGCGATGGACGCGATCCGGGTGCAGGGTCTGACGAAGCGGTACGGCGAGACGCTGGCGGTCGACGCGGTCGACTTCGCGGTCGCGCCCGGCATCACCACCGGGCTGCTCGGCGGCAACGGCGCCGGCAAGACCACGACCATCGCCATGCTGCTCGGTCTGCTGCTGCCGACCGCGGGGCGGATCGAGATTCTCGGCCACGACATGGCGCGCGACCGGTTTGCCGCACTCGCCCGGATGAACTTCTCCTCGCCTTACGTCGCGCTGCCGCAGCGCCTGTCGGTTGCGGAAAATCTCCGCGTCTATGGCCATCTCTACGGCGTGCCATGCCTGGAGGCGCGGATCGCGGAGCTGGCGGCGGAGCTCGATCTCACCGACCTGCTGCGCCGCCCGGCCGGCGCGCTCTCGGCCGGGCAGAAGACGCGGGTGGCACTGGCCAAGGCGCTGATCAACCGGCCCGAGGTGCTGCTCCTGGACGAGCCGACCGCCAGCCTCGATCCCGATACCGGCGATTGGGTGCGCGCCTGGCTGGAGCGCTATCGCGCCGCCAGCGGCTGCACCATTCTCCTGGCCTCGCACAACATGGCGGAGGTGGAACGGCTCTGCGGCCAGGTGCTGATGCTCAAGCGCGGCCGCATCGTCGATCGCGGCAGTCCGGCGCAGCTCCTCGCGCGCTACGGGCGGGAGGATCTCGAGCAGGTGTTCCTCGACATCGCCCGCAACCGCCGCGCCGCGGCCGCGGCATGAGCGCGTCGCCCGCCGGCGCCGCCATGCCGGCCGCGCCCGTCGCGGGTCACCTCGCGGGCGCGGCGCGGCGCATCTGGGGCCTGATCTACCGCCATTTCGCGCTCTACCGCCGGTCCTGGCCGCGCGTGCTCGACCTCGCCTACTGGCCGATCCTCAACATGTGCATCTGGGGCTTCACCGCGCGGTTTCTCTCGGCCCGCGCCGGCAGCGGCGGCCTGACGCTCGCCGCCAGCCTGCTGCTCGGCGGCATGCTGCTCTGGGAAGTGGCGCTGCGCAGCCAGATGGGCTTCGCGGCGAGCTTCATGGAGGAGATGTGGTCGCGCAATCTCGGCCATATCTTCGTCAGCCCCTTGCGGCCCTCGGAAATGGTGGTCGGGCTGATCGTCGTCTCCTTCCTGCGTATGCTGGTGGGTGTGGCGCCGGCCATGGCCCTCGCCTGGGGGCTTTACGCGTTCAACGTCTTCACGCTCGGCCCGATCATCGTGCTGTTCTTCGCCAATCTGATGATCATGGGCTGGTGGGTGGCACTCGGCGTGGTCTCGCTGATCCTGCGCCATGGCGCCGGGGCGGAGGGGCTGGTCTGGTCGGTGCTGTTCGGGTTCACCCCGTTCTCGGCGGTGTTCTACCCGGTCTCGGTGCTGCCGGCCGCGATGCGGCCGATCGCGCTCGCCCTGCCTTCGGCGCATGTCTTCGAGGGCATGCGGGCGGTGCTGAACCAGGGGGTGATCCGCTGGGACCAGCTCGCCTGGGCCTTTGGACTGAATCTGCTCTGGCTCGGCGCCGGCGTGCTGCTGTTCGCCCGCCAGTTCCGCCAGGCGCGGCTGCGCGGGGCGCTGCTCGCGATCGGCGAATGAAACATCGCGGCGGCACCGCAAAACGGTGAGCCCCGCCGCGCCCGAGGACCCGCGGCCGGGCGAGCAATGCAGCCGGCGGGGCCCGGCAATCGGCTTGCGCGCGCGGCGCGGCGACGCATCTTATGGCCACGGTCAGGACAGGTTAGCTCCCATGGATCTCCTCATCGGTCAGCCCTCCCAGGCGGCGCAGCCCGCGGCTTCCGGCCCGGATGCGGGCGGAATGATCATGGAGGGCGATCAGCGCAGCTTCATGCCGGACGTCATCGACGCCTCGCGCAGCGTGCCGGTGATCGTCGACTTCTGGGCCACCTGGTGCGGCCCGTGCAAACAGCTCACCCCGACCCTGGAGAAGGTGGTGCGCGCCGCCGGCGGCCGGGTGAAGCTGGTCAAGATCGACATCGACAAGAACCGCGCGCTGGTGCAGCAGCTCGCCCAGCTCGGCCTGCCGCTGCAATCCGTGCCGACCGTCGCCGCCTTCTGGCAGGGACAGATCGCCGATCTGTTCCAGGGCGCGCTGCCGGAATCCGAGGTGCGGCGCTTCGTCGAGAGCCTGCTCAAGATCGCCGGCGGCGCCATGCCCGCCGCCGACCTGGTCGCCGAAGCGCGCGCGGCCCTGGAGCAGGGCGACCCGCTCGACGCCGCCGACCTGTTCGAGGCGGTGCTGCAGCAGGAGCCGGAGAACGCCGATGCCTGGGGCGGGCTGATCCGCGCCCGGATGGCCGCCGGCGACGAGGAAGCGGCGCGGGAGGTGCTGGGCCGCGTGCCGGCCAGTCTCGCCGATCATGCCGAGATTGCCGGCGCCCGCAGCGCCCTGGCACTCGCCGAGGAAGGCCGGCAGGCCACGAGCGAGTTGCAGGGCCTGGAGCAGCGCCTGGCCGCCGATCCGGCGGATCACGCTGCGCGCTACGAGCTCGCGACCGCGCTCAATGCCATGGGCCGGCGCGAGGAGGCGGCGGATTCGCTGCTCGAGATCGTCCGCCGGCAGCGCGGCTGGAACGAGGACGCGGCGCGGCTGCAGCTGCTGAAATTCTTCGAGGCCTGGGGGCTCGAGGACCCGGCGGCGATCGCCGCGCGCCGCAAGCTGTCCGCCCTGCTCTTCAGCTGATGGCGGGATTCCATCCGCGACCCGAGGAGCTGCCCTCCGCGTTTCCGATCTTTCCGCTGGCGCGGGCCCTGCTGCTGCCGCAGGGCCGGCTGCCGCTCAACATCTTCGAGCCGCGCTACGTCGCGATGGTCGAGGACGCGCTGGGGCAGCACCGCATGTTCGGCATGATCCAGCCCGACGCGCAGGCGGTGGAGACCGAGCACGGGCCGGGCCTGTTCCGGGTCGGCTGCCTCGGCCGGCTTTCCGCGTTCAGCGAAACCGAGGACGGGCGCTACCTGATCACGCTGACCGGGGTGATCCGCTTCCGCTTCTGCGAGGAACTCGGGGTGCGGCGCGGCTATCGTCGCGCCCGCGCGGATTTCTCGCCCTACGGCGACGATCTCGATCTGGCGCCGCATCCGATCGGCATCGACCGGGAGACGCTGCTCGACGCGCTGCGCAGCTATTTCGCCGCGCGCAGCTTCGAGGCCAACTGGGAGGCGATCGGCGCCATGCGCGACGACGTGCTGGTCGCGACGCTGTGCATGGTCTGCCCGTTCGATCCGGCGGAGAAGCAGGCGCTGCTGGAGGCGGCGACGGACGCCGATCGTGCCGCCTCGCTGCTTGCCCTGCTGCGCATGGGGCAGCACGACCCGTCCGACGGGCCGCACGGCCCGGTGAGCTGAGCTGACCGGAGGCTGTCATGTCCGATCCCGACTCCGACCCGCCCGCCCCGACGCCGCCGTCCGGCCCGGATCCGCGCCTGCTGGAGATCCTGGTCTGCCCGGTCACCAAGGGGCCGCTGATCTATGACCGCGCCGCCGGCGAACTGATCAGCCGCCAGGCCGGGCTCGCCTACCCGATTCGTGACGGCATTCCGATCATGCTGCCGGACGAGGCGCGGCGGCTGGAGGATTGACGCGCCCATGGGCGCGCCGCGGCCGACCGAAATCCGCGTGGCGGAGCAGGGACGGCGGCTGGACGTGACCTTCGTCGACGGCAGCCGCTTCACGTTGCCGGCGGAGTATCTCCGGGTGGAGAGCCCGAGTGCCGAAGTCCAGGGGCATCGCCCGGGCGAGCGCCGGATCGTTGCGGGCCGCCGCCATGTCCGCATCATCGGCATCGATCCCGTGGGCAATTATGCGGTGCGGCTCATCTTCGACGATCTGCATGACACCGGCATCTACTCCTGGGAGGTGCTGCGGCAGCTTGGCTCCGAGCAGGCGGTACGCTGGCAGACCTATCTGGAGGCGCTCGCGGCGCACGGCCTCAGCCGCGATCCCTGAGCCGGCTGACCCTGTTCGCCGGAGGTGCAATTCCCGGCGTCGATCAGAGCGATCCCGCTGCAGCGTGCGATCGTCCGACGGACAGCGCCGTCATTGCCGGGGCATGGAGTGCATCGCCTCGCGGCAGCCTTCCTCGACGAGGCGCTGCAGCAGCATCTGATCGGACACGGGATCGCCGCTGCCGTACCACATGCTCCCGGGCCGCGCGGCGAGCGACCGCATCACCGCCAGCAGACGCTGTACCGCTGCGGGATGCGTGTCGGTGTAGAAGAGATGCACCAGATCGGTCCCCGGCCGCGGCGCGAATTGCTCCCGCAGGTGGACGAAGGCGTCATGGCCGACCACCAGCTCGAGGTAGCGCTGCGGCAGCGGCGCGTCGACGGTGCTGCCGACGCGCACGACATCGGCCGAGAGCATGAGCACGAACAGCATGGCGATGCCGAACTCGCCGGGCAGTCCGGTCGGGGGGCGACCGACCGCGTCGCCCGCATTCAGCACGCCCTCGAGCGCCAAGGCGTCGGCGCGTTCCTCGTAGGTGCGGCGGGCGATCACGCTCGGGTTGGTGAGATCGGGACACATCGGCGCCAATTGTCGCGCCCGCCGCGGCAATCCGCTGAGGGCGACATCGAGCGAGGGGGGCGTGCCGAGCAGCACGTGTCCCATCTCGTGCGCGAGCAGAAAGCCGCCCGCGCCGCGCGATTCCAGCAGCAGCAGCGGGTGGCGCAGCGCCGGACTGGTCGATTCCTGCCAGAGCTGCGGCAGGGCCGGCGGCGGCGTGAGCAGGCTCTGCGCCACGGCGGCCGGCGCCGTCAGGCCGGCGCCGCCCCAGTCGGGCTTGGCGCGGAGCGAGATGCGCATCGCCAGGATCCGCAGAAAATCGGCGTCGATCCAGATCACGCGGCGCTCCGGATCGGTGACCGGGCTGCCGGTCAGCCCGGCCGGCACGGCGAGCGCTGCCGGCAGCGGCGGACGCTCCCGCTCGGCGCGCAGCACGCAGACCATGACCCCGCCCGCCGCTGGGACCCGGTTTACCGCTGCGCCGCCCGGCACCCGCATCGCGCCGGCGACGGCGACGGCAATCCCGTCCAGCCCTCGATTGACGTACGGATCGAGCGCATCCGCTTGCCGCAGCGCCGCATACAGCGTCGCGTGATCGGACGCTGCGAGCTGCGCGCGCCCGACCCCCGGCAACAGTCCCGCCGTGGCTCCCAGCATCAGGTGGCGGCGACAGAGGCAAAGCGTCATCGTTCGATCTCCGCTATGCGTGCATGGCATCCGTGAGGTCGCGCAGCCCGGGCAGAACCTGCAACGCGGTGGCCGCGATCAGCGCGATGAGCACGAAGCCGGCGAGCCACAGCCCCATCAGCACCGGGGGCTGCCAGCCATCCCCGCGCGCGACGCGCCAGCGCCGCGAGCCGAGCTTGAAGATCAGGGCGAAGGCGAAGACGGCGGCGGCCGCGAGGCGGCCGCGACGGGTCGCCGGGCACCAGGCCTGCCGTTCGCACGCCGCGCTGTCGAGCGGCTGGTACAGCGGCTCGACGATGCGGGCGAACACGCCCGGTTCGGCCGCCGCTTCCGCCGGGACCACCCAGGCCAGGCGGCCGCGCGGCACGGCGGCGAGCAACGCGATCCACCACGCCGCCGCCGCCAGCAGAATCGGCCGCGCCAGATCGGTATAGTTCGCGGTCGGCCATTGCAGCCACCAGGCGACGCGGTCCTGCCAGCGGGCACCGGCCTTGGCGGCGCGTTCCGCCGCGGCCGCGAACCCCAGACGTCGGGCTTCGACCGGGGCCCCGAGCGCCTCCGCGCGCCCGGCCAGCGCGTCAAGCGCTGCGGGCGTCAGCCCATGCCACAGCGCCGGCGCGAAGGCGGCGCGGTCGGCGACGATATCGCCGATGCCGCTTTCATCCGCGGCGATTGCCGCTTCGGAGCCAAATCGGAGGTCGCGCAGCACGATGTCGCCGCCCGCCTGCGTCAGCTCGCGCAGATCGAGCACGCCGCGCGGGAGTACCGCGCCGTCGAACCGTGCGCCGGCGCGAAAGGCAGCGTTGCGGAAATCGGCGCCGCCGCCGAATCGGCAATGGCGGAAATCGGCGACACCGCCGAAGATCGTCGCGTCCGTCGCGAACGGATTGCTGGCGCGACCCGCCGCGGTCACATCGGCCGGAGCGAACACGGCGAGGCCGATGCGACACCCGGCGAACAGCGCCTGGTCGCGGAACGCGGCGCCGCGGAATAAGATCGGCCCGCCATTCGTGTCGATGCCGGCAAACCGGGCCGCGGCGACGAAATCGGTCTCGTTGAACAGTGCCCCGCCGGGATCGGTGAAGCGCGCGCCGTCGAAGGCGGCTGCGTGAAAGGTCGCGCCGCTGAAATCGACCGGCCCGCGGAACTCGGCGAAGCCGAAATCGGTTTCGCCGCCGAATCGCGCTTGCCGGCCGGATACGCCGCCCAGGAACCGGCAGCGCCGGCAGGACAGCGCGGTGAAGCGCGACGCGTCGAGACCGACGCGGCCGGCAAACGTCGTGCGTTCGATGGTAATCGATTCATGCCAGACGGTATGGCTCGACCGCCATGCGCCGAGCTGCGACCCGGTGATCTCCAGCGCGGCGGCGGGCGCATGCCGCAGACTGCCGAGTATCGTGACGGATTGCAGGAGCAGCGTGTCGCCGTCGGCGGGACGCAGCCCGGCCAGATCGAGGTCGCCATCGACGGTGACGTCGGCGAGGCTGCCATCGCGCTGCAAGCTCTGCCGCGCCGCGGCGCCATCGATATGGTCTGTGCCCGTCGTCGCACCAGCGGTGAGCAGCAGCAGGGCCAGCATCAGAAGGGCTCGCGCCGCGATCAACTGGCGCAATCCGCCGCGAGTGCGAGGCTGGGGCGATCGGTGCAGCGGCACAGCCTTCCATCGAGGCTCGCGAGCAGGGCGGCGAGCCGGCCCCGATCTGCCTCGGTCGCGCCGACGATACCGCCGTCGCGGAGCACTCCGGTGGCAAGCGCGAGCGCGCCTCGCGCATCCAGCGGCGCCGCGGCCTCGGCGCAGCGGCGGCGCAATGCTGGCCAGGGCTGCTCCACCAGGTCGTCCACCAAGCGGCTGCCCGGATCGAATTGCGGCAGCGGCGTCAGAAGTCGCGTGATGTCCTGCCGCAGCAGGTCCAGCACCTCATCGGGCGCCGCTTGACGAAACCGCGGCAGTGCCGCGGCGAATGCGGCCTCGGCGGTCACGTCGGACGCGTTCTGCGCCTGCGCGGACGCGATCAGGCAAGCGGCAACGGGCGGCAACCCGAACAGGACGCACAGCGCCGCAGCAATCCGGCGTGGCGTTCGCGGCATGGCTGATCCCTCCGGCGAGGATCACGCGCGCGCGGCCCCGGCAACGGGGCACGGCACGATCGGCTCGGCTTCAGCCTAGCCGATCCCATACGCTATAGAAACGGTCGTTTCGGTGACGCTGGCGTGAGGCGACGGGCGTCCGGCTTACTTGAAGGCGCAGCCGGCGCGCAGGCCGAACGCCTTGAACAGCATCGCCGCCGGGCAAACGCCGGTGACGCTCGCCTGGACCAGGTTCAGGCCGACGAAGCCGGTCAGCAGCATCCACCATGGGCTGTCCAGCCAGGTGAGCACGACGCTCGCCAGGACCACGAAGCCGGCGAAGCCGAGCACGGCACTATCGATCGACATGGGTTGCTCCTTCGGTGCGGGCACCGCTCAGGTGCTGGCGGGCCCAGCTGACGATCGCGTTCGCGTCCATCGCGCCGGCGGTTTGCGCCAGCACACGGTCGCCCTGCAGCAGGAACAGCGCCGGGATGCCGCGCACGCCAAGCCGCGCGGTCACCTCCGGCGCATGGTCGGCGTTCAGCTTCAGCAGCCGCACGTCCGGTTCCAGCACCGACGCGGCGCGCGCGAACATCGGCGCCATCATCCGGCACGGTCCGCACCACGGCGCCCAGACATCGAGTAGCACCGGCAGCGTGCCCGATCGCAGGTGACGCTCGAGCCCGGCGGCATCGACTTCCGCCGGATGTCCGTCGAACAGCTTGTCGTGACACGAGCCGCAACGCGCCGCGGCGGCGGTCCGCCCCGGCGGAATGCGGTTCACCGCGCCGCAATGCGGACAGACGATGTGGGCGGACTGAGCCATACGGGGCCTCCTCGCCGGCCGTCGCCAGGACGGGCCGCTTCAGCTTCGGAATGTCGCGCGCACGGAGCACCATGCGTTCGTAGAACCGCTCGCTCTCGCCCCCGGCGGATCTTGCGCAGGAAGTCGGCGGCCGGAGCGCATGCGCGGCGGGCGTCCCATCCTCAATCCGGCGCCCGGCGCAGCGATCTGCTGCGGTCGCTTTCTCCTGCCTGTCGCGCGATCTCCGCGCGGCACGCTTGACAACATATGCGCCTCTCCGTATATTCGCAAGTATGAAGATTAACGGCGTGACAGCCGATCTCCATGCCATGCACGCGGCCGCCGGAGAGGCGAGCGAGCTGCTGAAATCGCTCGCCAACCGCCATCGTCTGCTGATCCTCTGCCAGCTCGTCGAGGGCGAGCGTTCGGTCGGCGATCTCGCCGCCACGCTCGACATCCGCGACAGCGTCGCCTCGCAGCACCTGGCGCTGCTGCGCAAGGACGGTCTCGTCTCCGCGCGGCGCGACGGCCAGACGATCTGGTACTCGATCGCCGACACCCCGGCGCGCGAGGTCCTCGCCACCCTGTTCCGCATCTACTGCCAGCCCGCCCGGCTTTGCGCCGGCCAGGCCCGGCCGACCCGAAGGAGAGTGCGATGACCGATCACCCGCGCCTGCGCGAGCTCGATCCGGAGGAGGTGCATGAGAGCCTGCGGCAGCACCGCCTGACCCTCGTCGATGTGCGGGAGCCGCATGAATTCGCCGCGGAGCGCGTCCACGGCGCGCTGCTGTTCCCGCTTTCGACCTTCGATCCCCAGGCGCTGCCGGCGGATCCCGCGCGGCCCGTGGTGTTCCACTGCGGCACCGGCAAGCGCTCGGCCATGGCGGTGCGGCGCTGCGCCGAGGCCGGGGTGCCGGTCCGGGCCCATATGAAGGGCGGACTGAGCGCCTGGAAGGCCGCGGGGTTGCGCACCGTCAGCGTCGATCCGCGCACCGGCGCGGCCATCAATCGTCAATAGGATC
>DATJSJ010000007.1:0-11870 GCA_035504175.1 Acetobacteraceae bacterium | reverse complement strand
GCTGCGACGCCACACCTCCTCGACGCTGGCGAAGGCGGGCGCGCCGCGCACGGCGATGATGTGCCCGGCATCGGCATTGGCGAGGCCCTTCGCCATGCGCAACCCCAGCCGCAGCGCCAGCCGGGCGCCCTTCTCCGGTTCGCAGGCGGCTTCCGGTTGGCAGCCGGCCTCCGGCTGGCAGGCGGCCTCCGCCTCCAGCGTACAGTCCCAGCGCGAGGCGTTGACGCAGGGCGGCCGCACCGTGACCCCATGCTCGCGCACATCGCGCACGATCTGCGCCGGCGCGTAGAATCCCATCGGCTGCGCGTTCAGCAGCGCGCAGGCGAACACCTCCGGGTGGTGGCATTTCATCCAGGAACTGGCATAGGCGATCAGCGCGAAGCTCGCCGCATGGCTTTCCGGGAAGCCGTAGCTGCCGAAACCCTCGATCTGGCGGAAGGTGCGCTCGGCGAAATCCTGCGTGTAGCCGCGCGCCACCATGCCCTCGATCAGCTTGTCACGGAAGCGGTGCACGCCGCCGGTCATCTTGAACGTCGCCATCGAGCGGCGCAGCGCATCCGCCTCGCTCGGCGTGAAGCCGGCGGCGACGATTGCGACCTGCATCGCCTGCTCCTGGAACAGCGGCACGCCGAGCGTCTTCTCCAGCACCGCCTGCAACGCCGGGGTTGGGATCTCGGCCGATTCCTTGCCCTCGCGCCGGCGCAGATAGGGATGCACCATGTCGCCCTGGATCGGGCCGGGGCGGACGATCGCGACCTCGATCACCAGGTCGTAGAACGTCTTCGGTTTCATGCGGGGCAGCATCGCCATCTGCGCCCGGCTTTCGATCTGGAACACGCCGATCGTGTCGGCGCGGCGGATCATCGCGTAGGTCGCGGGATCCTCCGGCGGAATCGTCGCCAGGCTCAGCCGCTCGCCGCGATGCTCTGCCAGCAGGTCGAAGGCGCGCCGCATGCAGCCGAGCATGCCGAGCCCCAGCACATCGACCTTCATGAAGCGCAGCACGTCGATATCGTCCTTGTCCCACTCGATCACCTGCCGATCCTTCATGGCGGCGGGCTCGATCGGGACGAGGTCGTCCAGCCGGTCGCGCGTCAGCACGAAGCCGCCCGGATGCTGGCTGAGATGGCGTGGGAAACCGATCAGCTCCCGCGCCAGATCGAGCGTGAGGGGCAGTCGCCGGTCGGCGAGGTTGAGGTTGAGCTCGGCCGCGTGCTCCTCGGCGACACCCTCGTCGCTCCAGCCCCAGACCTGGGAGGCGAGGGCGCCGGTCACGTCCTCCGTCAAGCCCAGCGCCTTGCCGACCTCGCGCACCGCGCTGCGGGCGCGGTAGCGGATCACGGTGGCGCAAAGCGCGGCGCGGTCGCGGCCGTAATGCTCGTACACCCACTGGATCACCTCCTCGCGCCGCTCGTGCTCGAAATCGACGTCGATATCGGGCGGTTCGCGACGCTCGGCGGAGACGAAGCGCTCGAACAGCAGGTTGCTGCGTACCGGGTCGATGCTGGTGATGCCGAGCACGAAGCACACGGCCGAATTGGCCGCCGATCCGCGCCCCTGGCACAATATGTCCTGCGAGCGCGCGAAACGGACGATGCTGTGCACGGTCAGGAAATACGGCGCGTAGTCCAGCTCCGCGATCAGCCGCAATTCATGCGCAAGCTGCGCCGCGACCGCCGGCGGCGTGCCGTCCGGATAGCGAAGCGGCGTCGCCTCGGCGACCAGCGCCTCCAGCGCCTGCTGCGCGCTCTGGCCGGGAATGCTGACCTCGTCCGGATACTGGTAGCGCAATTCCTCGAGGCTGAACGGGCAACGCGCCACGATTTCCGCGGTGCGCGCGACCGCGCCGGGGTGGCGGCCGAACAGCCGTGCCATCTCCTCCGGCGCGCGCAGGTGGCGGTCCACCGAGCGTTCGCGCCGGAAACCGAGTTCGTCGATCGTGCAGCCTTCGCGGATGCAGGTCATGACATCCTGCAGGACGCGACGCTGTTTCGCGTGGTACAGCACGTCGCCCGTCGCGACCGTCGCGACCCGCGCCGCGCGCGCCCGGTCCGCAAGTCGCTGCAACCGCACCGCATCGCCCGGCCGGCGCTGCAGCGTCAGCGCGACATAGGCGCGATCGCCGAAATCCGCGCGCAGCCGGTCGAGCGACGCTTCCTCCGGATCATCGGGGAGCAGCACCGCGATCAGCCCCTCGCCATGCGCCGCGAGATCGTCCCAGCCGAGATCGCACGCGCCCTTGCCGGCGCGCGCCTTGCCCGCGCTCAGCAGGCGGCACAATCGGGAATAGGCGGGGCGGTCGGTCGGATAGACCAGCAGCGACATCCCGTCGCGCAGGTCGAGCCGGCAGCCGATCACCACACGCAGCACCACTTCCGCCGCGCGCTGATGCGCGCGCACGATGCCGGCGAGCGAGTTGCGGTCGGTGATGCCGAGAGCGGAAAAGCCCAGCGTGCGCGCTTGCAGCAGCAGCTCCTCGACGTGGCTGGCGCCGCGGAGGAAGGAGTAGTTCGTGGTGACCTGAAGTTCAGTATAAGACATTAAGACAAGGCCAGGGGCTCTGCCCCTGGACCCCGCTGGGGGCAGGCGCCCCCAGACCCGCAATACTTTAAGTCATGGATTGCAAAGGCTGCGCCTTTGCCGGGGTCCAGGGGCAGAGCCCCTGGCCTTTTTACGGCTGCGCCCATCAAAACAACCCATGCAGAAACCACCGCAGATCCCCCGTCTGCGGATCCTCCCCATCCCCGCGCCGGAACAGCCAGAACCGCCGCCCCGCCTCGTCCTCCACCGCGAAGTAATCCCGCACCGTCCGCACCTCGCCCTGACGCTTCCACCACTCCCCGGCAATCCGCTCCGGCCCGTCCGCGCGCCGCACGCGATGCCGCACGCGCCGCCAGGTGAAGGCGACGGGCGGCTGGTCGGGCAGCAGCGCCATCGCCTCCACTGGCTGCGGCGGCGTCAGCAGCCGGGCGGGCCGGGGCAGGGAAGGCGGCCAGGACGCGCGCGCCGGCGGCGCCAGCGCCGGCACGCGACGCACCGCACGCTCCGGCACGTCGCTCTCCACCGGCGCCAGCCGGTACACCCGATCCTCGCCCAGCCGGTTGGCCAGCCGGTCCACCAGCGCCGGCAGATCGGGCGCCGCCTCCGCCGCGTCGGCCTGCGCCCAGGCGAGCGGCTCGGCCAGCGGCACCGCCAGCGTCATCACCTCCACGCCGGGACCGGGATCGATCGTCTCCAGCCGCTCCGCCAGCAGCCGGCCGAGATGACGCGCATCCCGCGACGGACGGGCGGTGCCGATGCGAATGGCCGGCACGGCGCCGTCGACGCGCGCGAACAGCAGATCGAGCCGCCGCGCGCCCTGGCCGGCGCGCTCCAGCCGCACGCAGACCGCCGGCACCAGCCGGTCGATCACGGCGGCGAAGGACTCCGCGGTCAGCAACGGCTCGGCGAAGGCGCGGCGCTCGGCGAGCATCGCCGGCGGATGCACCGGCACGATCGGCTCGAACACGCGGCCGAACGCCTGGTCGAGCCGCAGCGCCACCTCCGGCCCGAAGCGGCGCACCAGCGGGGCGCGCGGCACCGCCGCCAGCGCGCCGACCGTCTCGAGGCCGAGCCGCCGCAGCCCGTCCAGCACCTCGGCGCAGAGGCGCAGGGCCGCCACCGGCAGGGGTGCCAGCACCGCCTCCTCCTCGCCCGGCGGGATCACGGTCGCGGCGGCGCCGGCCCAGCGCGCGGCGGCATGCGCGGCACCCGGCGTGCCGGCGATTGCGGCGCAGGCTGCGAACCCCTGCTGGCGCAGCCAGCGCCGCATCGCGGTCAGCAGCGCCGCCTCGCCGCCGAAGAGATGCGCGCAGCCGGTCGCATCGACCCGGATCCCGTCCGGCGGGTCGGGCGCGGCAAGCGGGGCGAAGCGCAGGCTGGCGCCGGCCAGGTCGCGCAGCGCCGCCGCGTCCTCCGCCGGTGCGGCCGGGACGATGGCGAGGCCGGGCACCATCGCCTGCGCCCGGGCGAGCGGCAGGCCGGGCGCGAGGCCCATCGCCTGCGCCGGCCGGTTCGCCGCCGCCACGACCTGGCGATGCCCGTCATGCGCCGCGGTGACGAGCGGCGCGTCAGGCGGCGCCGCGTCGTGCTGTTGCCGCAACCGGTCGGTCGGACCCAGGCGCAGCCGATCTGTCGTAAATGTCGGCAGGAAGAGCGAGACGACCCTGCGCATCGCACGCCTCCACGGTCCAGGATGAGGGTTCGCCGCCGCGGCAGCGGATCAGGTCCAGCCGCCAGCGCGGCCGCGCCAGGCCCTGCGTGTCGGCGGCGTGCGGCAGCGGCGGCGGGGAGGGGAGGCTCGCCACGCGCCAGCGCGTCGCCGCGGCGTTCGGCTCGGCCAGGGCCGGGTCGTCAAAGCGGCGCGTCCGGCGCAGCGCGAAGCCGGGCACGCCGGAGGCTTCGGCGGCCAGTTGCAGCCGGCGGGAGGCGGTCAGCGTCAGCCGCCCCTCGATCTCGCCGACCACGCCGGCGAGGCCGGGATGACGCAGTCCCTCCTCCATGACCAGCAGCACGGCGCGGCCGGCCTCGGCGTACACGATGCGGTCGGGATCGAGCCCGGCGCCGGCCAGGGCGGGGGCGAACAGGTCGCGCCGGCGCAGCACCCAGAGCACCGGGCCGCGCCCGGCCCGCGCCAGCAGCCCGGCCAGTGCAAGCGTGGCGGCGGCGCCGTGCTCCACCTCCGGCCCGGCGCCGGCGAACTCGTGCAGCGCGAAGCGGGCGAGCCCGCCTTCCGGCAGGGCGCGGTCGATCGCGGTCAGGCCGAAGCCGAGCGGGCGGACGCGGGCACGGCCGGGGCGGCGCTCCAGCCGGGCGATGCGGGCGCGCAGCTCGTGCAGCAGGGCCGCCTGGGCGGGGGCGGGCGTGATGTCGGACGCGGCGTGCATCGGTCCCGGCAAGGTCTTGTCCCTGAGGTTCTTCCCCGAAGGACGAGAACGTATAGGGAACAGATGCGACGGCCGGAAGGCGAATCCAGCCCTCCGACGCGCTGGTTGGGGCGGAGTGGAGGCAAATCAGGCGACTATTTTGTGAGTCTAAACCGATCTCTCGAATGCCAGCTCATAGCCGGGAACCGCCGTGTCGCGCCTGCAGCGATCACGCGCACTCCCGGGCATCGGGCCAGCGCGACGGGGATGCGAAACGCCTCAGCAATCCAGCGAGTCATGCAGCGGTCCGAGATGGCGGTCGTAATGACGCCACCGCCCGACCGACCGGGAAAACAATGGCTGGCGTACCTGCCAACTGCTCGCGGTCAGCACCGCACGCTCGGTCTTGTGAAACTGCAGGCATCTCTCATCCCAGGGGAGCCCCAGGAAGGCCACCAGCTGACGCGTCGTTGCCTCTAAATCACTGACGAGCGTCTCGTAGCAGACTTCCATCGTCTGCAATGGCAGCACCCGATGCCAATGCGCGGCCAACCGCTCCGTCTCGCGGAAGCGTTGTCCGCACCAGGCGAGATCATAGGAAAACAGCTGCGTGCTGCCGCTGAAGCGCTGGAAGAAGCAGGACAGGCAGGTGTCGCGCGCGTCCCGCCGGCAGAGCAGAATGCGCGCGCCGGGAAGCAGCCGCGCGATCATCCCGAGCATGAAGATATTGTCCGGCATCTTGTCCACCACGCGCGGGCGGTTTGCGCCGACCGCGCCGAGCCGGGCGAGATAGCCTTCCACCGCCGCCTGCACCGCCGCGCTGTCGGGCGGAAGACGGGGATCCTCGGGCAGACGGGCCGCGAGCTCGCCCACCAGGCGCAGCTCGCCGGCGCCGAAAACCATCGGATGGCTCGCGAGAATCTGCTCGATCAGGCTCGATCCGGTGCGCGGCATGCCGACGATGAAGACCGGCATTGCGGAATTCGACGCGCCCGCGATCGGGGTGAGACTGGCGGCATCGGGATGGGCGACGATCAGCCGATCGACCTCGGCGCGGAGCTCGCCGGGCTGGAAGCTGCGTCCGGCCGAAGCCTCCGCCTCGCGAAACAGCGCATTGGCCTGGGCGTAGCAGCCGAACGCCTCGTCATACCGGTCGTGGTCATCGTGCAGCTTGCCCAGCGCGAAGCCGGCGGCGACGCGCTGCTCGGCGGGCGCGGCCGCATCGGCGAGCAGGTTCTCCAGGCGGGCGGGGGCGGCCGGCGCGTAGCCCATCAGCGCCAGGTCGCGATGCGCTTCCGCCAGGTCAGGCGCGATCGCGATCGCCTGGCGGTAGCATTCCGCCGCCGCCTCGAACCGACCGGCCGCGCGCAGGCTGGTGCCGAGCCCGGTCCAGGCCTCCGGCTGCCGCGGCGCCGCGCGCGTTGCGCGACGATAGGCGGCAATCGACTCCTCGGCATGTCCCAGGCGCCGCTCGGCGGCCCCGGCAAGGCAGAGCGCCGCAACCGCGTCGCCGTCCCGCCGCAGCGCCGCGTCGGCGCAGCGCTGGGCTTCCTCCGGCCGTCCCAGATCGAGCAGCAGGGCGCCGAGCGCGCACAGCGTCTCGATGTCGTCCGGCCGCAGCCGCAGCGCCGCCCGGAACGGGACGTCCGCCTCGGCATTGCGACCGAGCCCGAGCAAGGCCCGCGCCCGGTTCGCGTGCGCCTCGGGCAAGGCGGGATCGATCGCGAGGGCGGCATCGGCGGCGGCCAGAGCCTCGGCGAAGGCCTTGCTCGCCGCCAGCGTTCCGGCCAGGTTGGCGTGCGCCGCCGCGAAATCCGGGCGGAGCGTCAGCGCGGTCCGGTAGCTGGCCTCGGCCTCCGCCAGTCGCCCTTGCGCCCGCAATGCGTTGCCGAGATTGAGATGGGCATCGGGGAAGCGCGGCATCCGCTGCAGCGCCCGGGCGATCAGATCGGCCGCGTGGCTGTGACGGCCTTTCTGGCTGGCGATCACGCCGAGCAGATGCAGCGCGTCCGGCTGGTCCGGATGCCGGTCGAGGAACTTGCGATACAGCGTCTCGGCGCGGTCCAGGCGCCCCGCGCGGTGATGCTCGAGCGCGCCGGCAAGTTCGTCGGCGCCAGTCCGGCCCTGCCGCGAAGCCGCCGGGCGGTTTTCATTTCGGCTGTTCATCGCAACCGGGCATCGAGCCGGGATGGTTCCGACCGGCCGATACATACAATCGTTGCGTCGGCGGCTCTTACACGTCGATGTGGTTTTGGAGCGAACATGGGCCGTAAGGCTTTGTCTGGCATCGGTATTCTCTTGTGGCACGCGAATTGCCAAAACTGCATCAGGAGTGCCGAAACTCCTGATGCCGCCTATACCCAGGGGAAACAATCATGAAGAAGCTGACGTACGCCGCCTTGCTTCTCGCCGGTTCCGCGCTGTGTGGCGTGACGATGCTGCCGTCCAGCTCGAAAGCGGCTCCGTCGCCGCAGAACGGCGTCTGCCCGTATCTGCCGGGCTCGACGCTGCCAGTCGGGGCCACGGACTGCAACGTCGAGATCTTCCTGAACTCCGACGGCAGCGCCACGACGATCATTCCGCATCCCACCCCGTATGATGGCTCCGACGACAATCTGGTCGGCATCATCAACAATTCCGGCTCGACCATCTATTCGCTGACCTTCAACGGCACCAGCACCGGAACCGACCTGTTCGGCTTCGACGGGGACGGCCTGCAGACGTATTGCTCCAGCTGTGGCAGTGACCCGACCGGCTACGGCGGCAAGACCTCCAGCGGCCAGTTCACCACATTCACTGTCACAAATAATTTTATCGGAACCGTCAATTTCGGCTCGAACGGCATTGCCAATGGCGGCACGGCCTACTTCTCGCTGGAAGGCCCGCCGTCCCTGAACTTGACACCGGTTCCGACCCCGGAGCCGGGTACACTGGCCCTGCTCGGCGGCGGCTTGTTGGCCCTTGGCTTCGGCCGGGCGTTCCGTCGCAACCGACGCGGCTGAGAGACCCATCGGCAGGACGGCCCGCCGTCCTGCCGACATTTTCGTCCGACCCCTGAGCGTCGGAGAAGCCCGGCCGCAACGCGGCCGGCGAGACCGCGAAGCGTTGCGTTCTCCGCGGGCGGCGCTCAACGGATGACTGCAATCGTCCTGCCGTCGTCGCCGGTCCTGGCATGTCCCAGCCGGAATCAGCCTGCATACGCGACGGCTCTCTGCCGCCGGTGCCCCTGCGCAACCGTCCGCCGCGTGCCGGAAGCGTGGAGCGGAGAGTTGGTCGGATCGTCACGTGAGAGAGGACCGTCCGCGCGATTTACACCCGGCGCGGCCTCAGCTCATCCAGTTCCCGCCATCGACGTTGTAGGTCTGCGCCACGATGTAGTCGGCATCGCTGCTGGCCAGGAATACCGCCATGCCGGTCATGTCCTCCGGCGTTCCCATCCGCCCGTATGGAACGGCGCGCCCGACCTGCTTCTTCTTCTCGCCGACCGGCAGCCTTTCGTATTTGGCGAACAGCGCGTCGACCGCGTCCCACATCGGCGTGTCCACCACGCCCGGGGCGATGCCGTTCACGTTGATCTTTTCCGGCGCCAAAGCGAGGCCGGCGCTTTGGGTGATGCTGATCACGGCCGCCTTGGAGGCGCAGTAGACGGCAACCAGCGCCTCGCCGCGCCGCCCGGCCTGGGAGGCGAAGTTGATGATCTTGCCGCCGCGTCCCTGCTCGACCATCCGCCGCGCCACCGCCTGCAGCGTGAACAGCAGCCCCTCGACATTGACCGCGAAGATCTTGCGATAGCTGTCGCGGGTGACCTCCAGCAGCGGGCCCATGTCGAACAGGCCGGCATTGTTCACCAGCACGTCGATGCCGCCCGCCTCGCGCACCACCGCCGCCACCATGGCGTCGATCGACTCCTGGCGCGTGACGTCCAGTGCCACGCCGAGCGCGCCGCCGCCGAGCGTGCCGGCGAGCTCGCGCGCCTCCGCCTCCAGCAGGTCGGCGACGACGACGCGGGCGCCCTCCTTCGCGTAGCGTTCGCAGATGGCGCGGCCGATGCCGCGCGCGCCGCCGGTGACGACGGCGACCTTGCCCTCGAGCCGCATGATGACGCTCCGCCTACCAGCAGGTATAGCCGCCATCGGCCAGCACGATGCTGCCGGTCAGCAGGCTGGACGCGTCGGAGGCGAGGAACAGCACGGTCGCGGCGATCTCCTCCGGCTGGCCGACCCGGCCCATCGGCGTCATCTCCAGCCAGACGTCCAGCATCTCCTTGTTCTCCATCCCGAACAGCGTCAGCGGTGTGGCGATGTAGGTGGGGGCGACCGCGTTCACCCGCACGCCGCGCCGGCCCCATTCGGCGGCGAGCGACCTGGTCAGGTGATGCACCGCCGCCTTCGACGCGTTGTAGAAGGATTGCGGCTGCGGCTTGTTGACGATGAAGCCGGACATCGAGCCGATATTGACGATCGAGCCCTGGCCGCGGCCGAGCATGCGGCGGCCGAACTCGCGGCAGCACCAGAACAGCCCGTCGACGTTGATCGACATGTGAAAGCGCCAGTGCTCGTCGGTGGTGTCCTCGGCGCGGACGTCGCTGACCGCGACGCCGGCGTTGTTGACCAGCGCCTGGGCGCCGCCGAAATCCTTTTCCACCCGCTCGGCAAGGTCCGCGACGGCCTTGGAATCGGTCACGTCGAGCGTCGCCCCGGCGGCGTCGATCTCGAGCGCTTTCAGCTTGGCGACCGCCTCCTCGACCCGCTCCGGCCGGATTTCCGCCACCACGACCCGGGCGCCGGCCTCGCCGAGCGCCTGCGCGCAGGCGAAGCCGATGCCCTGACCGCCGCCGGTCACCACCGCGGTCCGCCCCTTGAGGTCGAATTTTTCCAGGTACATCGCGAATCTCCTCGCGCGAACGGGGGTGGCTACTTCACGGCGCCGAAGGTCATGCCGCGCACCAGCTGGCGCTGGCTGATCCAGCCGAAGATCAGGATCGGGGCGATCGCCAGCACCGAGGCGGCGGAGAGCTTGGCCCAGAACAATCCCTGCGGCGCCGAGAACCGGGCGATGAAGGCGGGCAGCGGCGCCGCGTTCGGACCGGACAGGTTCAGGCTCCAGAACGCCTCGTTCCAGCACAGGATGATGTTGAGCAGCGCGGTCGAGGCGATGCCGGGCATGACCAGCGGCAGCAGCACGATGAAGATCACCTGGCGCACGTCGGCGCCGTCGATGCGCGAGGCCTCGATGATATCCTTCGGCGTGTCGCGGAAGAAGGTGAACAGCATCCAGACCGCGATCGGCAGGTTCGACAGCACGTAGATGATGATCAGGGCGGTGCGCGTGTCCAGCAGCCCGGCGTCCTTGGCGAGCAGGTAGATCGGCACCAGCACGCCAACCGCCGGCAGCATCTTGGTCGACAGCATCCAGAGCAGCGTGCCGCGGGTGCGGTGCGTCGGGTAGAACGCCATGGCGAAGGAGGCCGGCACCGCGATCGCGATCGTGACCGCGGTCGCGACGAACGAGATCGCCACGCTGTTCCACGCGAACGCCAGGTAGTTCGCGGTCTGGAAGATGTCGTGGTAGTTCTGCAGCGTCGGCACGAAGAACAGCACGGGCGGCGTCTGCACCGCCTGCACCTCGGTCTTGAAGCTGGCCAGCAGCATCCAGATCAGCGGGAAGAACATCAGGATCGCGACGACCCAGGCGATGATGCCCGCCGCGGCGTGCGAGCCTTGCAGCTTGTCCTTGCTCATACGTCGAGCCTCTTGGCGATGGTGCGGACCAGGAAGGCGGCCATGATGTTGGCGAGGATGATGGCGATCACGCCCGCCGCCGAGGCCGAGCCGACGTTGAAGGCGAGCAATGCCCGCTGGTAGATCAGGAAGGTGAGGTTGGTGGTCGAGATGCCCGGGCCGCCCGCGGTGGTGACGTAGATCTCGGCGAACACGCCGAGCAGGAAGATCGTCTCCATCATGACGACGACGCTGATCGCCCGACCCATATGCGGCACCTGGATGAACAGGAAGGTCGAGACCGGGCCGGCGCCGTCGAGCCGCGCCGCCTCCAGCGTCGATTCATCGAGCGACTGCAGCGCCGTGAACAGGATCAGGAAGGCGAACGGCAGCCATTCCCAGGAAATGATCAGAATCACCGAGAACAGCGGCATCTGCCCGAACCAGTCGATCGCGGGCAGGCCGACGCTGCGCAGCATGTAGGAGAAGAGCCCGTTGACCGGGTTCATCAGCAGGTTCTTCCAGATCAGCGCGCTCACCGTCGGCATGACGAAGAACGGCGAGATCATCAGCACCCGCGCGACGCCCTGGCCGGGAAAGTCGTTGAGGAAGACGGCGCCGAGAACCGCGCCGAGGCCGACGGTGATGACCAGGATGGCCAGCACCATGATGACCGTGACCCAGAGGGCGGAGTAGAGCGCCGGGTCGCGCAGCAGGTACCAGTAATTGTTGACCCCCGCCCAGCCATGGATCATCGGGTTGAGCAGGTTGTAGCGGCGGAACGAGAACCACAGCGTCAGCGCCAGCGGCACGATCATCCAGATCAGCAGCAGGCCGACGGACGGGCCGACGAGTGGCAGCGTGTTGACGCCGCCGCCCAGCCCCTTCTTCTTGCCCGACGTTGCGGCGGCACTGCCAGCCGCGCTCGTGATCGGCGTGTCGATCCGGTTCATTTGCTGCCCCGTCCGAGACGAAGACGGGTCCGGGGGCGGCGAACCGATCCCCCGGACCTCCGGATTATGTGGTCGTTACTGCGTGTAGCCAGCCTGCTGCATGGTGCTGGCAACCTGGCTCTGCGCCTGCTTCAGCGCCTGGTCGACCGTCATCTGCCCGGTCAGCGCCGCCGCCACGAGCTGTCCGACCGTGGTGCCGAGCGCCTGGAACTCGGGGATCGCCACGTACTGGATGCCGGTATAGGGCACCGGCTGCGCGGTCGGATGGTTCAGGTCGGCGGTCTTGATCGCCT
>DATJSJ010000006.1:0-59845 GCA_035504175.1 Acetobacteraceae bacterium | reverse complement strand
GCGCGCCTATCCCAGCCGCACCGTCCGTCCGCTCTGCGCGCTCTCCAGCGCCGCGTTGGCGAGCCGCAGCGCCTCGACCCCGTCGGCGAAGCCGGGGCTCGGGGCGCGGCGTTCGGCGAGCGCGGTGACGAAATGGTCGATCTCGGCCGCATACGCGTCCTGATAGCGCTCGATGAAGAAAAGCAGCACGGGATCCTGCGCCGCGGTCGCGGTGCCGTTCCAGGATTCGACCGTGGTGGCGCGCCGGTTGCCGGCCTGCAGCATGCCCTTGGCGCCGAACGCCTCCACCCGCTGGTCATAGCCGTAGGTCGCGCGGCGGCTGTTGTTGATGTGCACGAGCGCGCCCGACTTCGCGCGCAGCGTCACCATCGCGGCGTCGATGTCGCCCGCCTCCTTGATCGAGGGCTCGACCAGATTCGCGCCGAAGGCGTGCACCTCGACGATGTCGCCGGCGAGATACCGGGCCATGTCGAAATCATGGATCGTCATGTCGCGGAACAGGCCGCCGGAGACACGGATATAGGCGTCGGGCGGCGGACCGGGATCGCGGCTGGTGATGATGACCTGTTCCAGCGCGCCGATCTCGCCGGCGGCGATGCGATCGTGCACCGCCTTGAACGACGGATCGAAGCGGCGGTTGAAGCCGAGCATGACGGTGGGATTGAGCCCGCCGATCTCCTTCCAGCACGCCTCGGCGCGGGCGATATCGAGATCGATCGGCTTCTCGCATAGCACCGCCTTGCCGGCCTGCGCCGCGGCGGTGATCAGCGGCACGTGCGTGTCGGTCGAAGTCGCGATCAGCACCGCCTCGACCGCCGGGTCGCGCAGCGCGTCCTCGACGCTGGAGGCGGCGCGCACGCCGAGCTCGCTGGCGGCGGCCTCCGCCGCGGCGCCGGCGATGTCGTAGACGGTGACCAGCCGCGCCTTCGGATGGCGGGCGAGGTTGCGGGCATGCATGCGACCGATGCGTCCGCATCCGAGGACGGCGAAAGCGACCATGCGCGAATTCCTCCCAGTATACAGATGGGCCAGTATAGAGACGGCCAGTCTAGAGATGGGCCAGTATCGAGACGGGTTCGATGCGTGCCGTGCTGTCTCGCGTCGGCGGCGGGCCGTCACCGCACCTCGCCATTGCAGCCGTCCGAGCCACCCGGTCTTCCCGCCAGGCGGATGGACCTTGCGGCGGCCCATCCTCTGCCGGCACAGACGGCTGTCAAGTCGCGGCGCTGCCAATCATCCTGCCGCGCCCGCACCGCCGGCCACGCTCAGGCGACGCGCAGCAGCACCGCGTCGCCCTCGACCCGCACCGGATAGGTGCGCAGATCGATGCAGGCGGGTGGCCCCTTGGCTTCGCCGGAGCGCAGGTCGAAGCGGCCATTGTGCTTGGGGCATTCGATAATCGTGCCCATGACCAGGCCGCCGGCGAGATGCACCTTCTCATGCGTGCAGAGCCCGTCCGTCGCGTACCAGCCGTCATCCTCGGTGCGGTAGATCGCGAAGGTGCGACCGTCATGGTCGAAGCGGATGACGTCCTCCGGATCGACATCGTCGACGCGGCAGGCGGTGACCCAGGTTTCCTCGCTCATCGTGTGCACTCCTGCCCCGGGCGCCTATTCCGCCGCCACGGGCATCGCATTGACCGGGGCCGGGGCCGGCGTCCAGGGCCGCGCGGTCGGCGGCAGCGCGCGCTGCACGCAGTAGCCCGGTTCACGCCGCTGGCGCAGCACCGCCGGGATGATCTCCCGATAGGCGGCGAGCACGCTGGGATAAGGCTCCGGCGTGTCGGCCTTCATCGCCGCGTGCAGCGCCGGCAGAGCGTGGTACGGCACCATCGGGAACATGTGATGCTCCACATGATAGTTCATGTTCCAGTAGATGAAGCGGAAGATCGGATTCATGTAGACGGTGCGGCTGTTCAGCCGGTGGTCGAGCACGTCCTCGGCGAGGCCCGCGTGCTGGGTCAGGCCGAACATCAGGTACATCCAGGCGCCGTAGAAGGAAGGCAGGCCAACCAGCATCAGCGGCAGCCAGCTCCGCAGCCCGATCGCGAGGCCGATCACCACGGCGTAGATCGCGAGCCAGATGCGGGCGTCGCGGAACACCTTCCACTGCTCCATCGCCGGGATGAAGCTCGCCTCCTCGGGTGCCAGGCGGCCGGTGGCGTGGCGCAGCACGCTGCGCCATTCGCGCAGGCCGCTGCGGATGGCGAAGACGTTGAGGAGGATGCCGAACAGGCTGGGCGGACGCGGCACGCCGATCTCCGGATCGCGGCCGACGATGATCGTGTCGGTGTGGTGGCGGGCGTGGCTCCAGCGCCAGACCGTCGGCTGGCGCAGCACGAAGAACGAGCCGATCTGGTAGACGACGTCGTTCATCCAGCGCGTCTTGAACGCGGTGCCGTGGCCGCATTCGTGCCAGCGTGAATCCGAGGCGGAGCAGTAGAGCACGCCATAGATCGCGAACACGGGCACGGCCCACCAGGTGCCCCAGAGCCAGCAGCCCAGGCCGCCGAAGACGGCAAGGCTCGCGAACCAGATGAGCGTGTCGCGGATCGCCGGCCCGTCGGTCCGGCGCATCAGCTCCTTCATCTGCTTGCGTGGGATCGGGCTCGCGTACCAGACCGCGGAGGCGAGGCCCTTTTCCTGGGCGGCGCGATCGTCGGCGCCGGTCAGTCGATAGTCGCGAGCGGCGGCTGCCATTCTAGTTCCTCCCGTGCCGTCCGCCGACGCCCTGCCGGGGCGAGCCAATGGCGGATGGCGCAAAGACATAATGGCAGGGACGCCGCCCTCGCTCAATCGCGTGCAAGATTACCTATCATTCTCTTGCATTCTTAAGGCGGATATCTGATAGGAAACCATCAGACCTGCCCCTTGCCGAGAACGACGAGGGATGGGTCACGAAGGAGGGATGGTGATGGCGCGCCGGCCGACCGTAACCGATCTTGCCCGGCAGGCGGGGGTGAGCGTGGCGACGGTTGATCGGGTGCTGAACGGGCGGCATGCCGTGCGGAAGGATACGGCGGCGCGGGTGCTGCAGGCGGCGGAGGCGCTCGGCTATCACGCGACCGGGCTGATCGGGCAGCGGCTGCGCGAGGAGGTGCCGGCGCGCCGGCTCGGCTTCCTGCTGCTGCAGCGCACGGTGCCGTTCTACCAGGCGCTGGCGGCGGCGCTCGTGGAAGCAACGCGGGCGGCGGGCTTCATCCGCGGCCGGCCGGTGATCGAATTCATGGAAACGCTGTCACCGGCGACGATCGTTGCGTCGATGGCGGAGATCGGGTCGCGCGTCGATGCCCTGGCGGTGGTTGCGGTCGACCATCCGCACGTGTCCGAGGCGGTGGTGGCGCTGCGGGCACGCGGCGTGCCGGTGTTCGCGCTGTTGTCGGATCTGACCGCGGAGGCGCGGGCGGGCTCGATCGGCATCGACGACCGCAAGGCGGGGCGCACGGCCGGATGGATGATCGCGCGGCTGGCCCGGCCGGGGGGCGCGATCGGTGTGCTGGTCGGCAGCCATCGCTTTCTCGGGCATGAATTGCGCGAGATCGGCTTCCGCTCCTACATGCGAGAGCATGCGCCCGATTTCCGCCTGCTGGAGACGGCGATCAATCTCGAGGATGACCGCCTGGCGCATGAGGCGACGTTGGAGCTGTTGCGGCGGCACCGTGATCTGGCCGGCCTGTTCGTTGCCGGTGGTGGCGTGGCTGGCGTGATTCGGGCGATGCGCGAGGAAGCGCCGGACGGCCACGTGGCGATGGTCTGCAGCGAGTTGACGTCGGAGACGCGAGCGGCGTTGATCGACGGCATTGCCATCATGTCGATCGGCACTCCGGTTGCGGCGCTGGCGGCGCGGGCGGTGGAGCTGATGGCGCGGGCGATCGACGCGGTCGAGCCGCAGCCCCCGGTCGCCACCCTGTTACCGTTCGAGGTGTGGCTGGCCGAGAACATCTGATGCGGGTCCGGGGCCGCTGGCCCCGGCGGGTCCAGGGCAGAGCCCTGGCCTTGTCTTCGCTTCACTTCACCAGCGCCACCGCCCGCTTCAAATCGGCAACGAAGGCCGCGTATTCCCGCCGCTTCGCGTCCTCGTCCGGCAGCCGCAGCAGGTAGGACGGATGCACCGTCACCAGCGCCTGTGTATTTCCCTGCATCGGGATCGGCGTGCCGCGTTCGCGCGAGATCGTCACCGTCCGACCCAACACCGAGCGTGCCGCGGAGGCGCCGAGCAGCACGGTCAGCGCCGGTTTCACCGCCGCCATTTCCATCTCCAGCCAGAACCGGCAGGCGGCGATTTCGGTCGCATCTGGCTTGGCGTGGATGCGGCGTTTGCCGCGCGGCTCGAATTTGAAGTGCTTGACCGCATTGGTGACGTAGACCCGGGTGCGGTCGATGCCGGCCTCGTGCAGGGCGGTGTCGAGCACCTGCCCGGCCGGGCCGACGAAGGGCCGGCCCTGCAGGTCCTCCTGGTCGCCCGGCTGCTCGCCCACCAGCATGATGCGCGCGGCCTCCGGTCCTTCGCCGAACACGGTCTGGGTCGCGTGTTCCCAGAGCGGGCAGGCGCGACAGGTCGCGGCCTCGGCGCGGGCGGCGGCGAGCGGCGAGTTCGCCGGCGGGTGGGGGTGCTGGGACGCGGTCACGGCCGGCTCCGGGTCGGTTGCGGCGCGGGCGGGGGCCGCACCGGTCGCATCTGATAGCGCCGCGGCGGCCGGCAGGTTGCGCCAGAGGAGGTCCGGCAGCGTCGGCAGTGCGGGTGCGGCGGGGTCGAGCAAGCCGGCGAAGCAGGCGCGCAGGGCGGCGTCGAGGGCGCCGTTTTCGGGCGGATCCTGGTCGGCGAGGCCGGCGCGCGGGACGCCCGGGCCGAGGCGCAGGATCGTGCCGTCCCAGTGGGCGCTGCGATCGGGGGTGAGGATCGACCAGCGCCAGGCGGCGAAGCGGCGCGCGAAGACGGGGGCGTTGGCGTCGAGGATGAAATGCTCCGGGGCGAGCCAGGCGACGTGCCACGGGCCCGCCGGCGTGTCGATCGCCCGAAAGCGCAGGGTGGCGCGCAGGCGGTGGGTGTCGCGGCGCACCGACTGGGCAAGTTGTCGTGCGCGATGGACGTCCGCGTCGGCGGGTTGGTCGAGCAGGTGCTTGTCGCCCCGATGGGCGCGCCAGACCAGGCGGTAGAGCAGGGCGAAGCGGTCCGGCTCGCGCGCCTGGATCACGGTCTCGGCCAGCGCCACGAGCGCGCGGGGCACGGTGAAGGCGGCGGAGGCATCGGGCGCGGCGTAGGGCGGCGGCCGCTCGGCGTAGGGATCGGCCGCGTCGTCGACACTCCAGACGACCTGGTCGGGCGGGATGTCGGCGAGGGCGAGGCCGCGGGCGGCGGCGCGCCAGCCCTGCCAGTCGACCTGATGCGCCAGACGGATGCTCACGGTCATGCGGCTTGGTTCCGGGCGATGCCGCGGAGATGGCGGGCGGGCAGGGTGGCCGCCCGGCGGCGGGCATGCAAGCCGTGGCAACTCGGCGTAGCATGGCGGCGCGGCCGGCATGACCGGGCGGTTGTTTTCAGACCATGATCGACGCCTGCGGTGCTTCCACCTCGGGCGATCCTGGTCCAGGGAGGAAGGCGGTCGGATGGCGGAACCCCGCAAGGTCATCATCACCTGTGCCGTGACGGGGGCGATTCACACGCCCTCGATGTCGCCGCATCTACCGGTGACGCCGGCGGAGATCGCGGAGGCGGCGATCGGCGCGGCGGAAGCCGGCGCTGCGATCGTGCATCTGCATGCGCGCGATCCCGAGGACGGGCGGCCGGATCAGAGCCCGGAGGCGTTCGGCCGGTTTCTGCCGGTGATCCGGCAACGGGTCGATTGCGTCGTCAACATCACCACGGGCGGGGCGCCGTGGATGGTGGTGCAAGAGCGGGTGAAGCCGGCGGCGACGTTCCGGCCGGAGCTCGCGTCGCTGAACATGGGCTCGATGAATTTCGGCCTCTATCCGATGCTGAGCCGCTATCGGGAGTTCCGCTACGAGTGGGAGCGTCCGGCACTGGAGGGCAGCCGCGACCGCATCTTCCGCAACACGTTCCAGGACATCGAGTACGTGCTGTCGACGTTGTCGGAGGCCGGCACGCGGTTCGAGTTCGAGTGCTACGATGTCGGGCATCTCTACACGTTGGCGCATTTCCTCGAGCGTGGCCTGGTGAAGCCGCCGCTGTTCGTGCAGACGGTGTTCGGCATTCTGGGCGGGATCGGTCCGCATCCCGAGGATGTGCTGGCGATGCGGCGCACCGCCGACCGGCTGTTCGGCGATGCCTATTGCTGGTCGGTGCTCGGGGCGGGTCGCAGTCAGATGCCGATCGCCGCGATGGCGGCGGCGATGGGCGGGCATGTGCGCGTCGGGCTCGAGGACAATCTCTGGATCGGTCCCGGCCGGATGGCGGAAAGCAACGCGGCCCAGGTGCGTCAGGTGCGGCAGATCATCGAGGGTCTCGGCCTCGGCGTGGCGACGCCCGATGAGGCGAGGCGGGTCCTGTCCCTGAAAGGTGCGGCCCAGGTCGGATTCTGAGCCGGAGCGCCTGCTTCGGCCGCGCCGTCACGGCGCCGCCGTTTCGGGATAGGGCGTTCCGTCCTTGTGCGTGAAGCGGCCGTCGGCATTGGCGCTCATCATGTCGATGTCGGAACACGTGGTCAGGTCGGCGGGATGACGCGAGCCGATTTCGAGATAGACCGCCGTCGTGTCCGATCTGTTGATCATGTGATGGCCGTCGCCGGTGTTTTTCGGAAACGCGGCGCAGTCGCCGGCGCGCAGCGTCGTCTCGCCGCCATCTTCGATCAGGGTCAGCTCGCCCGCGAGCACGTAGACGAATTCGTCCTCGTGCGAATGCCAATGGCGCTGGCTGGACCAGTTGCCCGGCGGCAGGTGCATGAGGTTGATCCCGAAATCCGTGAGCCCGCCGGCAGTGCCCAGTCGTTGCCGCACGCGTTCGGCACACGGGCCGGCGAATGCGGCCGGATAGCCCGATCCCTTCCGCCGCGGAACGGCGGCGATATCGACCTTGGGCATGGCGGTCCTTCCATCGAGCGATCGAGCGCGCGCACGGCGGCATCGCCGTTCCAGGGAACGGTCCTCGCGGCGAGACCGCAGGCGCTACGGCATGATCCCGGCGAATTTCAGTCCCGGCGTCTTCTCCATGATCTGCACCGACGCGGTCCTGCCCACGACGAGCTTGATCTCGGGCGGCACGTGATCGAGGTGGATCCGGATCGGGATGCGCTGGGGCAGTCGCACCCAGGCGAAGGTCGGGGTGATGTCCGCGAGCAAGGAGCTGCTGCTGGAGCGTTCCCGGTCGGCGACGCCGGCCGAGATGCTGATGACGTGGCCCCGGATGATGCCGCGCTGGCCCATCAGCTTCACCCGGGCCTGGTCGCCGACATGGATCAGCGGCAGCTTGGTTTCCTCGAAATAGCCGTCGACGTAGAGGCTGTCGGTGTCGATCAGGGCGAAGATCGGCGTGCCCTGGGTGACGTAGTCGCCAGGCCGCATGTCGAAGTTGGAGACGATGCCGTTGACCGAGGCGCGCACGACGGAGCGGTCGAGGTTGAGCTGGGCGACGTCGCGGTTGGCGACGGCGAGCTGGTAGTCGGCCCCGGCCTCCGCGGCCTTCGAGGTGTACTGCTGCTGTTCCTGGATCGAGACCTCGACGGTGGTGAGTTGGCGGTAGCGGTTCATCTCGCGCACCGCTTCCTGGGCCGCGGCCTCCTTGCCGGTGACGGTCGCGTTGGCCTGTTGCAGGGCGAGCTGGAAACGGATCGGGTCGATGCGGAACAGCACCTGGCCCTGGTGCACGGCCTCGTCGTTGTGCACGAGGACCTGCGCCACCAGGCCGGAGACGTCCGGGGCGACCTTGACCACGTCGGCGCGCAAGGCACCGTCGCGCGTCCAGGGCGCCTCCATGTAGTAGATCCAGAGCTGCCAGCCGACCACCGCGGCGACGGCGACGACGACGATGGTGACGGCGAGCCGAACCGCGAAACTGGCGAGGCCGGTCACGGAAGATTCCAGTGCGAGATGATGCCGACGACCCCGCCGAGCACGATGATCAGCAGGGCGAAGTCGAACAGCGGTCGATGCCAGACGAAGCGGTACAGGCCGGCGCGGCCGATCAATCTGCGCAGCAGTGCCGAGACCGGCAGCGCGATGGCAGCCCAGATCAGCATCGGCGAGACGAGCAGTCCGTAGAAATCGACTTCGTGGATCATGGTGCCGCGGCGGAAGCGAGGGGTGGGAGCGTACTCCGGGGCCTGAGGCGCGGACTCATTGCGCGGGCTCCAGCACCGGCGCGGGGTTGGCGGTGTAGGCCGGGGCGTCGGGGAACAGCGTCTGCCGCAGGCCGACCAGCGACATCAGCAGCCGGTCGATCTGCTGCGGGGCCGCCGCGGCGACGGCGGCGATCGCCTGGTCGATGCGGGTGCAGATGGCGGCCGCCGGTGCGGCCGGAGCCTGGCGGCGATAATGCTCGCCGATCGCGCCGACCATCTCCTGCACGCGCGCCTGCACGGGGGCCGCGAGCGTTCGTGTGTCGTCGAGCAGAAGTTCGAGATTGAGGCCGACGCGCAGATCGTGCAGCGCCCGGCGCACCGTCCGGTCGGCATTCGGATCGGCGGCGGCAAGCCGCGGCACCAGATCGCCGAGCCGGTCGAGCATCAGCGCCGCCAGAACGGGGCGCGGGATCGGCCGATGCTCGGCAATGTGGGCGATGTCGCGCCAGCCGGCACGCATCAGGCGGCGCGCCGTCCATTCGGCGCCGACGGAGCGGATGATGCGGGTCAGCACGGCGGCCGCAGCCATGCCGAGGATGGAGGCGGTCGCGGTGTTGACGAAGTTGGCGAACTGCGCGTTGTAGGTGTCGGTCAGCGCCAGCATGCCGATGGCGTTGACCGCGATGGCGAGCCCGGTGAGGAACGTGGCCGGCCGCGCGATCAGCGTGCCGAGGATGAGCAGGCCCGGCGCCATGCTCAGAACCAGCATCTCCCACGTGGACACGAGCGGCAGCACGGCGAAAAGATAGACTGCGTCGAGCACCGCGGCGACCGCGATCATGTGCATGAAGCTCAGGATGGCCGGCGCCGGGTCGTCGAGCGTGGCGAAGAAGCTGCAGCCGACGGCGGCGAAGATCGCGGCGCTGGCACCGTCCTGCCAGCCGCTGACGATCCAGAAGCCGCAGACCAGCAGCACGGCGAGCACCGCGGCGAAGGCGGAGAGCAGCGTCATGCCCCAGTCGTGATAGCGGGTGGCGGCCGGGGCCTCTGCGCGCGGGATGGCGAGCGGCGGCAGGCGCGGGCTGCCCATCTCCACCTGGCGGCGGAGCGCGCGGATGTCGTGGGTCAGGTCGGCCAGCTCGCACAGCCGTGCCACCAGGCTCGCGCGGACGATCGCGTCCCAGTCGGAGGCGGCACCGATCGGCGGCTCCGCCCGGTCGATGTCGGCACGCAGCGAATCCGGCGGATCCACGGGCCCGTCAGCGCCGGCGGCGAGCCAGCCGCGCAGCCGGTCCATGACATCCTGCAGCGCCGGGGTCACCGCGCTGCGGGTTCGGAGCAGCGCCAGCCGGTCGCTGACCGCGAAGATCACCGGCAGCAGATACATCATGCGCCGGCGCAGCACGATCACGGGCAGCGTCGCGGTCTGGAACTTCGACGCATCGTAGGCGAGTTGCGAGGCGAGCAGGCCGATCTCGACCGCGGCGCCGGCCATGGACCGGCGCGCGGCGCGGGCGCGGTCCTCGTCGACCGTGCCGGCGAGCATGGCGACCGCCCAGGCGCGCCCGTCGGCGAACCAGGCATCGATGCGGGCGACCAGCACCGGCCCGACCGGTCGCGGAAAGAACAGGGTGGTGACCATGGTGGAGCAGATCAGGCCGAGCGAGGTTTCCTCGACCCGGGCCAGGGCGACGGTGAAGATCGTGCCCGGCGAGTCGACGGTGGGAAAGCCGATGATCGCCGCGGTGTAGCCGGCGAGCATGAACAGGTAGCTGCGCGGCGTGCGGTCGAGCAGGGCGAAGGTGAGGCAGATTCCGGTCCAGAGCGCCATCGCGCCGGTCAGCAGCACCGGCGCATTGACGAGGTTGGGCACCAGGACGACGGCGCCGACCGCGCCGAGCAGCGTACCGCCGAACCGGTAGGCGGCCTTCGAGCGCGTCGCGCCGGTCAGAGGCTGGGTGACGATGTAGACGGTGAGCATGGCCCAGTACGGGCGGTCCAGCCCCAAGCGCAGCGCGATCAGCAGCGCAATCATGGCGGCGGCGAAGGTTTTGGCGGAGAACACCCACTCGCGCAGACCGGGCAACGTCATCGCGACAAGGGGCTCCTGCAGGAGCCGACCGGCCGATTCCGGGCCGGCGGGAAGGGTGACGGCCCGCGATTCTAGCGCTTGGGCAACGATCCCGGCAAGCGGCGCTGGCGCGCCGCAGGCCCGCGGTCAGTACTCGAACTGATACGACAGGCCGACGCTGCTGCCGCTCGAGCCGGCACTGGCACCGGTGCCGGAACTGGTGCCGACGGTGGTGTCGAGCTTCAGCCCCTTCCACAGATCGATCTGCACCTCGGCCTGGCTGCCGCCGGACGTGCCCTGCTTGGCGCCGACGAACACGCCCGGGGCGACGTAGCGCCCCGCCTCGACGGCGGCGCCGGCACCGTTGGCGCCACCGGTCACCTGCAGCCGGTCCAGCCCCAGCCCCTGACGGATCGCGTTCAGCGGGTTGTTGCTGAGCGGGCCGCCGACGCCGGTGATCTGGGCCAGCGCCTGGGCGATCTCGGCATATTCGAACGGGCTCAGATCCTTGGCACTCTTGCCGAACAGCAGCCGGGCCAGAATCTCGTCCTGCGGCAGGGTCGGCGAGGAACTGAGCGTGATCTTCGGCTTGTCGGCATAGCCGGTGATGTCGAGTGTCGCGGTGATGTTGCCGCTGGTCGAATTGGCCTCGAAATCCAGCGTCGGGTCGATCTTGCCCTCGAGCCCGGCGCCGCCGAGCCCGACATGGCCGCGCGAGAAGGTCAGCGTGGTGCCGACCAGGCTGAAGGTGCCGTAGCGCAGGTTGAAGCCGCCGACCGGCTGGGGTGCCACGCTGGTGCCGCCGACATGCAGCCGGCCGGACAGCTCGGCATCGAGGCCGCGGCCGCGCACGAAGACGCGGCCCGGCGCGTCGACGGTGATGTCGAGATGGACCAGCAGCGGCGGCGGTGCCGGCGGCGCCGGCTTCTGCCCCGCCTGGATGACGTGCAGCACGGCGACGCTGGTCGGGAGCTGCTCCGGCACGCGAATCTCGGCGCGGTTGATGTGGATGGTGCCGGCGGCGTTCAGCGCGGTCTCGGCTTCGCCGCGCACGGTGAGGTCGGCGTTCATGTCGACGGTCATGCTGTCGCTGGCGAGCGGCCGGGCGTCATGCGCCACCAGCCGCAGATCGACCGGCAGGCCCGGCGCGAAGGGGCCGACCGTGCCGGAGAGCCCGATCGTGCCGGGCCCGGCGCGACCGGAGATGTCGAGCCGGATGGTCTGGCCCTCGGCGACGGCGCTGCCGTTGATCGCGGTCAGGTGCGCGCCCTGCGCGTAATCCTGGACCGAGACATCGACCAGCCGGACGCTGCCGCCGATCCGCGGCGCGGCGAGCGTGCCGCCGATCGTCGTGTTCAGCGTCACGGTGCCGCGGGTCTGCCGCCCCGACGGGGTCAGGATCGGGTCGAGCATGGCGAGGTTCAGCGCGCCGGTCGCCCGCAGGTCGAGCGGCCTGGCCGGTGGGATCGGCGCCGTGCCGGTGACGGTGAGATGCGTGCTGCCGGCGACGAGGCGGGCGTCGATGCGCGCCGCGGTGCCGGCGAGCGCCACGTTGGCGGTGAGGTCGGCGGCGGGCAGCGCCCGGCCCGGACCGGTGGTGAGCCGCAGGCCGCGCGCGGTCAGCCGGATCGTGCCGCCCGGCCGCGCCATGCTGCCGGTCAGGCGCGCATTGGCGGCGATGATGCCCTGCGCCGCAAGGGACGGCACGAAGGGGTGGGCGAGATCGGGGGTGATGTCACGGGCGCTCGCGGTGAGATCGAGGGTCGGGCTGATCCGCCCGGCCACCTCGAGCACGGCGCGCTGGATGCCGACGCGCAGGCGATCGACCGCAAGCCCCTTGGCGAAGCTGATCCGCACCGGGGCGAGCAGCCGGATCGGCTCGTCGTGCCAGTCGGCGCGCAGCGCATCGAGCCGCACCTGCTTGCCCGGCACGTCCACCACCGCGGCGCCGGTGATCCGCGCGTCGGCGCCGGCGAGATGGCGCAGCGTGGCGGCGAGCTTGACGCCGAGCGCGCTCTCCGGCCCCGACAGATCGATCCGCGCGTCGCCGCCGATCGTGCCGGCGGCGATGCCCTTGACCACGACGCTGCCTTGCACCGAGGGCGCCGCCAGCGGGTGATCGGCGGTGAGGTCGATATCGGCGCTGGCGACCCGAGTGCCGGGGATGCCGGCGTTGCGCGCCTGGGCGGTGAGGTGCGCCGTGTCCTGGCCGAGCTGCGCGGCTGCCTGCAGGCTGCCGGTGACCGGCTGGCCGACCAGCGGGGCGAGGTCGGCGAGCCGGCTCATGCGCAGCGTGAGCTGGCCGAGCGGCAGCTTCGCCCCTTTCGGCAGGGTGAAATCGCCCGCGGCATGCAGGGTTTTCCAGTCCGCCTGGCTGATCGCGGCATGAATCGCGCCGCCCGGCTGCTGCTCGACCGCGGCGGCGAGGCGGAGTGGGGCGCCGAGCAGCGTGCCGCCGGCGGTGATCTGGCCGCTCGGGCTGCCGGGCAGGCCGCGCATCCGGATCTCGGCGGTGACCGGGCCCTGCTTCACCCCGGGGGCGCCGACCTCGCCCTTTGCCGATGCGGTCAGCGCGATGCTGGTCTGCCGGCCGGTGATCGTGCCGCCGACCGCGAGATGGCCGGAGAGCGTCGGCGCCAGCACGGCGAGGTCGGAGAGCGCCACCTGATAGGCGAGATCGAGCGCGCCGCCGCGGTCGGTGCCGTGCGCCGCGAGGGTGAGCGTGCGGCCGTCGATCTCGGCGCGGGAGACGGTGATGTCGCCGCCGGTCAGCGAAGCGGTGACGCCGATCCGCGCCGTCGGCCCGATCAGTCCCGGCACCGGCGCCATGCCGCCGGTGACACCCAGCGTGCCGTCGACGCTGACATCGGTGGTGTCGCCAAGGATCGCCGCCTTGGCGGTGACGCGGGTGCTGCCGGCGAGGTCGACGCCGCCGATGCGGGCGAAGGGCGCGAGGGCCGGCAGGTTGACGGTCGCGGTGACCGCCTCGGTCTTCGCCGCGGTGGCGCGGCCCTCGACCGAGAGCAGCGGATGCTGCAGCGCGAAGGTGATCGGCCTGTCGGGCGCGTCGAGCGTCGCATCGGCGGTCAGCGTCACCGGCGCGGCGGCGAGCAGGTCCGGCTGCGGGCCGGGAATGTGCAGCCCGTCGATCGTCGCCTTGAGCCGGACCTGGCCGGCATTGCCGGCGACATCGGCGGTGAGCCGCTTGATCTCGGCACCGCCGGCGACGAGGCCGGTGACGGTGAGGGTGCCGCTGGCATCCGGGCGGGTGAACGGTCCCTGCACGTGCGCATCGAGCGCCACCGACTGCCACGACGTGTCCGGCCGCGGCGTCATCGCCGGGGCGGAGGCGGCGACGGTGAGGTCGGCGGCCTGGTGCGCGAGGTCGAGCGTGCCGTGCGCGGCTGCCTTGAGCGGCCCGGCGGTGACGGTGAGCTCGGTCGCCTCGGCATCCTTCGGCCCGGCGATGTGGCCCTCAATGTCGAGCGGGCCGAGATCGGGCAGGGCGGCGAGGTGCGCGATCAGGCCCTGGGCGGGCTCCTGCGCCGCCAGGGTGGCGGTGATGTGCCCCTCGGCGAGGCTGGCGTCGGCCTTGTAGGTTCCGGGCGCGTCCAGCCGGCGCAGCGCCAGCGTGATCCGTCCCTGCTGCAGCGAATCGACCCGGCCGGAGCCGGTCACGGCCAGCGCGACGGCGACCCCGGCCACCGGCTTGTCCAGCATCAGCCGGTCGACCGCGAGCCGGTCGAGCACGATTCGGACCGGCAGGGCGAACCCGCTGCTCGTGGCGCTGCTGCTCTTCGACGGGACCGGAAGGCGCAGCACGTGAATCTCGGCCGCCGCAAGGCGCTGGATATCGGCGGCGCCGGCGAGCAGGCGCAGCGGCGACCAGTCCAGCGCGAGGCCGTCCAGAGTGGCATAGACCCCGTCCGTGTCGCGCAGCGCGGCATGCGCCAGCCGCAGATGGCCCGGGAAGGTGCCGGACAGCCCCTGGGCGGTGACCGTGCCGCCGGTCAGCCGCGGCACCAGCCCGGCGATCATCCGCTGGCCGGGCGGGACGTTGGCGAAGATCAGGACCGCCCCGACCAGCAGCACCGGGATGCCGATCAGCAGCCCGACCACCCAGGCGAGGATCTTCAGCGCCCGCCGCATCAGCCGGCGGCCGATCCGGCGATCACCGCCGGCGCGAGCGTCGGGCGCCCCCGCCGGCTGCGGCCGGGCGGTGCGACGCGCCGATCCGCCCCGCAGCGGCTGCGGCAAGCGCGTGTTCCAGGATCGTCGTGCGACGTACGCATCCCGCTCAGAAGGCCTCGCCGAGCCCGATGTAAAGCTCGAAACTGTCGCCGCCCGGCTCGCGGTTCAGCGGCACGGCGACATCCAGCCGGATCGGCCCGATCGGCGTGTAGTAGCGCGCGCCGAGGCCAGCGCCGACCCTCAGCGTGCCGCCGAACGGGGCGCTGGCGGAATTGACCTGGCCGGCATCGACGAAGGCGGCGGCGCCGATATTGCCCCAGACGCGCTGGCGCAACTCGACCGTTCCGGCATCGATCGCGAGGCCGCCGACCGGCTCGTTGTTGGGGAATTGCGGCCCGATCGAGAGATATTTGTAGCCGCGCACCGTGGCGCTGCCGCCGGCATAGAAGCGCTTGTCCGGCGGCAGATCGAACAGCGTCGCCCCCTGCGCACTGCCGATCAGCCCGCGCAGCGCCAGCACGCTGCGTCCCGCCTTCTCGCCGAGGAAGCGGCTGAAATCGAGATAGGTCGAGGCCTGTGCCTGCAGCAGCACGAAGGTGGAGTTCACCCCGGTATCGCCGAGCGCCACCGATTGCGTGGGGGTCACGGTGAAGCTCGCACGCACGCCGCGGGTCGGCTCGAACAGGCTGTTGGTGTCGTCGTAGCTGAGCTGGATCGGGATGCCGACCAGCGCGTAATGCGTGGTCACATAGAATTGCAGGACGCGCTCGACCTCGCCGGCGAGGCCGATGCTGGCGGTCCAGTACGGGCTGAGCTTGCGGCTGACGCTCACGCCGGCAACGCCGGCGGTGCGGTCATAGGCGGCGAGATTTTCGCGAATCGCCTGTAGCGTGATCTGCAGCGACTGGTCGCGGCGGCCGAGGAAGTCCGGTTTGGTGAAGGTGGCGGTGATGTCGTAGCCGGGCTGCTGCGTCTCGCTGCCCGATTCCGCCTGGGTGTTGGCCGCACTCAGGACGAGGCTTTCGGCATTGCCGAAAACGTTGCGGTCGGTCCAGGACAGCGAGCCCTGGATGCCGAGATCGGTCGCGTAGGAGACGCCGACGCTGACCGCGTGCCGCTTGCGCTCCTCGAACTCGAAGGTGAGCGGCAGCTGACCTTCCTGGTCCAGCCGCTGCGCGGCGCGGGCGCGCACCGCGGCGAACACGCCGAGCGAGGCGAGGTCGCTGCGCGCCGCCTCGATCTTGCTCGGCTGGAACAACTCGCCCTGGTGCACCAGCAGGCGGTTGCGGACGAATCCGGGATTGACGCCCTTCAGCCCCTCGAGCGCGATCGGGCCGAGATCGACGCGCGGCCCGGCATCGACCTTGTAGGTGACGTCGAGTACGCGTGCCGACTTGTCCTCGACCGCCAGCGGCTCGGCGACCTTGGCCAGGGCATGGCCGTCCTCGCGGAGCTGGCTCAGCATTCGTTGGCCGGCGGCCAGCACTTCCGCGGCCAGCGCCGGCGCGCCGGGCGTGACCGGCGCGAGCCTGGCGCGCACGTCGGCAGGCACGCTGCCCTCGATCACCACGTGCCGGAGGTGGAACAGCGGGCCGGGACGCGGCGTCAGCGCGACCGGCACCTCGTGCCCCTTCGGCACCTGGTCGAGCAGTGACGGCAGGGCGGGATCGTCGAGCGGATGGCCGTCGATCGTCGCGCCGACGCTGCCGTCGTAATAGCCGTAGCTTTGCAGCGCGGTGACCAGCCGTCCGATATCGTTGCGGGTGCGGGTGATCAGCGCGAACGGTCCCACCGGCGCTTTCTGCCGCAGCGAAACGAGATTCGAACTCGCCTTCAGCGCGGCGTCGAGCGGGCCCTGGCCGGTCGGTGCGATGCTCACGCTGTAGGCCTGGGGGTCGGCGGCGCGCGCCGGCATCTCCGCGGGCGTGGCGGCGAGCAGCAGGCAGAGCGCCGGACCGAGGCGCCGCGCGGCGGTCAGGGACGGGAACATCCGGGTGATGAACGTCATCCCGGCGGAAGGGTTGGCCGGCATCCGTAACAGGCTGGCGGAGGCGGCAGGGTCGCGCAACGGTCATGGGGTCGTCATTGTCCCGTCGCCGACCAGCCGCTATGCCGTCACGCCATGCAGGATTCCCCCCGTCGGCTGCGACGACTCGCCGCGATGCGTCTCGTCCCGCTGCCGCGCGGGACCGGCGAGGGCCGGCCGCTGCTGCCCGAACGGCGGGTGCGCCGGCGGCTGCGGGCGATCCGCCGGATGCTGCTGCTGCTGCTCTGGACCGCGATCGCGGTGCCGCTCCAGGCGGTGCTGCTCGCGGTCCCCGGTCCGGCCAAGGTGCGATTCGCGCGCTTCTACTGGCAGGTGTTCTGCCGGCTGCTCGGCATGTCGGTGCGGGTCATCGGCGTGCCGGAGCGGCCGCCCGGCGGCCGGCCGGTGGTGTTCGTGTCGAACCATTCCTCCTGGCTGGACATACCGGTGCTGGGCGCGCGGCTGCAGGCCTGCTTCGTCTCCAAGGACGACGTCGCGGAATGGCCGGTGGTGCGCACCATCGCCCGGCTCGGCCGCACCGTCTTCGTCAGCCGCCGTGCCAGCAACACGGCGCGCGAACGCGACGACATGGCCCGCCGCCTGGCCGATGGCGATAATCTGATCCTGTTCCCCGAGGGCACCAGCTCCGACGGTTGCCGGGTGCTGCCGTTCCGCAGCTCGTTCTTCGCGGTCGCCGAGGGCGAGGACCCGCCGCTGATCCAGCCGGTGTCGCTGGTCTACGACCGCCTGGCCGGGCTGCCGGCGGGACGGGCGACGCGGCCCATCTTTGCCTGGTACGGCGACATGGATCTGGCCAGCCATGCCTGGCGACTGGCCCAGTTCGGCGGCATGCGCGCGACGGTGCTGCTGCACGCGCCGCTGGAGCCGGCCGCCTTCGCCTCCCGCAAGGCGCTCGCCCAGGCGGCTTGGACGGCGGTGGCCGATGGCGCTTCGACGCTGCGGCAGAACCGGCCGGCCCGGCCGCTTGCCGCGCCGGTGCCGGACGGGGCGATTCCCGGTGATGCCGAATCGCCGCTCTTTGCCTGACCATCCATCCGCACCGGACATATGGTCTTCGCTTGACACGCCCACCCGCCCTGCTGCGACACTCGCCCCGCCCATATTCGGGCTGGTTGGAGGCTGCGCCGCGCCCTTGCGCATGATTCCCTACCGGCGGCCGCCCGCATGGCGCCGCGACGTTGCGTGCGATCCCGTGGTCCGGCGAGCCCGGCCGGGCCGGGCCCGGCAATGACGTCGGATGGTATGGCCCGCGGCCTCTCGCCCCGACGCGTGCACATCGTCACCTATGGCTGCCAGATGAACGTCTACGACAGCGGCCGCATGGCGGACCTGCTGGCGCAGGCGGGCTATGCGGCGGCCGAGGCGGCAGACGAGGCGGACCTCGTCGTCCTCAACACCTGCCACATCCGCGAGCACGCGGCGGAGAAGGTCTATTCCGAGCTCGGCCGGTTGCGCCTGCTGCAGCAGGCGCGGGCGGCCGAAGGCGGGCGGATGCTGGTCGCGGTCGCCGGCTGCGTCGCCCAGGCGGAGGGCGCGGAGATCGTCGCCCGCGCGCCGAACGTCGATGTCGTGGTCGGGCCGCAATCCTATCACCGCCTGCCCGGCCTGCTGGACCGCGCCTGGGCGATGCCGGCCGGCGCTGGCGGCGCGATCGAGACCGAGTTCCCGCCCGAGGACAAGTTCGACGCCCTGCCCGTGCCCGGCCGCCGCGGTCCCACCGCCTTCCTGACCGTGCAGGAGGGCTGCGACAAGTTCTGCGCCTTCTGCGTCGTGCCCTACACGCGCGGCGCCGAGCAGAGCCGTCCGGCCGCCGCCATCCTGGCGGAGGCACGGCAGCTCGTCGCCGGCGGCGTGCGCGAGATCACCCTGCTCGGGCAGAACGTGAACGCCTGGCACGGCGCGGCGCCCGCCGGCGGCGGGAGCTGGGGACTCGGGCGGCTGATCCGGGCACTGGCGGAAATCCCCGAGCTGCTGCGGCTGCGCTACACCACCTCGCACCCGCGCGACATGGACGCGGCACTGATCGCCGCCCATGCCGAGGTGCCGACGTTGATGCCGTTCCTGCACCTGCCGGTGCAGTCCGGGTCGGACCGGGTGCTGGCGGCGATGAACCGGCGGCACAGCGTCGACGACTACCGCCGGCTGATCGAGCGGCTGCGCGCGGCGCGGCCCGATCTGGCGCTTTCGACCGATTTCATCGTCGGCCATCCGGGCGAGACCCCGGCGGATTTCGACGCCACCCTGGCGCTCGCGCGGGAGATCGGCTTTGCCCAGGCCTTCAGCTTCAAGTATTCGCCGCGTCCCGGCACGCCCGCCGCCGCCGCCCCAGAGCAGGTGCCGGAAGCCGAGAAAGGTGCGCGGCTGCAGGCGCTGCAGGCGCTGCTGCGCGAGAGCCAGGCGGCATTCAACCGCGCCTGCGCCGGGCTGACCCTGCCGGTGCTGTTCACCGGGCCCGGCCGGCATCCCGGCCAGATCGCCGGGCGATCCCCCTATCTGCAGCCGGTCCATGCCAGCGGGCCGGCCAGCCTGATCGGCACCGAGCGGCCGGTGAAGATCGTCGCCGCACACCCCAATTCACTGTCGGCAACCCTCGTAGAGGAGCGAGCCCGCGCTTGACCCATATCTCCGCCGCCGCCGCCGCCGGGGCATCGGCTTCCAGCAAATCCGTCACCTTGCAATTCGACGACAATGCCCTGCTGCCGCTGTTGCTCGGCGATCACGACCGGCACCTGGTGCGGATGGAGCGAGGGCTCGGGGTGCGACTCTCCTGTCGCGGCAACCGGGTGGCGATCGCCGGCAGCCCGGAGCGGGTGGAGGCGGCGCAGGCCGCGCTCACGGGGTTGTGGCAGCGGCTGGAGCGGGGGCAGGGTATCACCGGCGGCGACGTCGACGCGGCGATCCGGCTCTCGGCCAAGATGGATGACGCCGACCCGCGCCTGCCGCTCTCCGACCTGCCGTCGATCCAGACCCGCCGCGGCGCGGTCGGGCCGCGCTCGCCGGGGCAGGCCGCCTACATGGAAATGCTGGCGCGCGAGGAAATGGTGTTCGCCCTCGGCCCGGCCGGCACCGGCAAGACCTATCTGGCGGTGGCGCAGGCGGTCGCCATGCTGCAGGCGAATCGGGTGGACCGCATCGTATTGTCCCGCCCGGCGGTGGAGGCGGGCGAGCGGCTCGGCTTCCTGCCGGGCGACATGAAGGAGAAGGTCGATCCCTATCTGCGGCCGCTTTACGACGCGCTGCACGACATGATGCCGGCGGAGCAGGTGATCCGCCGCATCGGCACCGGCGAGATCGAGGTGGCGCCGCTCGCCTTCATGCGCGGCCGGACACTCGCGCACGCCTATGTCATCCTGGACGAGGCGCAGAACACGACGCCGGTGCAGATGAAGATGTTCCTGACCCGCATGGGCGAGGGGACGCGGATGGTGGTGACGGGCGATCCCAGTCAGGTGGATCTGCCGGCCGGCACGCGCTCCGGGCTGCGCGATGCGCTCGACACGCTGGAGGGCGTCGCGGGCATCGGCGTCGCGCGGTTCGACAAGCGCGACGTGGTGCGCCACCCGCTGGTGGCGCGGATCGTCGAGGCCTATGACCAGCGGGACGTGGCGCGGCGCGAGGCCGCGGCGGACGGGCAGGCCGGCGCGGCACGCAGCCGTGCCGCCAGGGATGACAATGGACCCGGGCAGTAGTCGCGGCCCCGCCGCGGATGGCGCCGCCGGGCGCGCATCCGCTGCGGGGATCCGGGTGAGCGGGCCGGAGATCGTCATCGCCGACCCGGGCTGGCGCCGCTCCGTGCCGGGGGCCGAGCGGGTGGTGCGTCGTGCCGCCGGGGCGGCAGGCGGCGCGCGGACCGTGATGCTGGCCTCCGACCTGCTGGTGCGGCGGCTGAATGCGCGGCATCGCGGGCGCAACAAGCCCACCAACGTGCTGAGCTTCGACGCCTCCGAGGGTGCGGGCGAGATCGTGCTGGCGCTGGGCGTGGTGCGGCGCGAAGCGCGGGCGGCGCGGCGTCCGGCGGCGCACCATCTGGCGCATCTCGTCGTGCATGGCTGCCTGCATCTGGGTGGGGCGGACCACCATCATCCGGGCGAGGCGCGGCGCATGGAGATGGCGGAGGCACGCATCCTGCGCCGGCTGGGCGTGCCCAATCCGTGGAAGCCGCGGCCATGATGCCGTCGAGCCGAAGGATCGACGGCATTGCGCGCGGGGCCGGTCGGGCCGCCGCGCGCGAAGCGAGTAGCGTATCGGCGCCGGCTCGATGCCTGGCGGGTCCGGGTTTGCGGCGGCCGGCATGAGCGGGCCGGCGCGCAACGGGGTGCGGCCCGGCCTGCTCGACCGGCTGCGCGGATTGTGGCGCCGCCATCCGGAGCACAGCGTGCGCGGCGCGATTGCCGAGCTGGTGCAGGAGGCGGCCGAGGCGCCGCAGCTTCCGGGCGTGCTGCCGGAGCTCGACCGGCAGGAGCGGCTGCTGATCGCCAACGTGCTGCGGCTGCGCGGCACGACGGCGGATGACGTGATGGTGCCGCGCGCCGACATCGTCGCGATGCGCGTCGACGTGACGCTGGAGCAGGCGCTGGACCAGATCCGCCGCGAAGGCCATTCCCGGCTGCCGGTGTTTCGCGAGCAGCTCGACGACATCGTCGGCATGGTGCACATCAAGGACGTGTTCGCCTATGTCGGCCGGCCGGAGGCGTTCAACCTCGAGAGCGTGCTGCGCCGGCCGCTGATGGTGGCGCCGCAGATTCCCGTGCTCGACCTGCTGCTGCAGATGCGCCAGGCGCGCATGCATCTGGCGCTGGTGGTCGACGAGTATGGCGGCATCGACGGGCTGGTGACGATCGAGGATCTGGTGGAAACGATCGTCGGACCGATCGCCGACGAGCATGACGAGGCGCCGACGCCGCACGTGGTCGAGCGCGCCGACGGCACACTCGATCTCGATGCGCGGCTGCCGATCGACGAGTTCGAGGCGCGGTTCGGCCCGGTGCTGACCGATGATGAGCGCGGCGCCGACATCGACACGATCGGCGGGCTGGTGTTCACGCTCGCCGGGCGCGTGCCGGCGCGTGGCGAGGTGATCAGCCATCCCTCGGGGCTGGAGTTCCGCATCCTGGAGGCGGATGCGCGGCGCATCCGGCGCATCCGCGCGCGGCGTCCGATCGCGACACAGGAGGCGGCAGACTGAGCCTGACCGGCGTGGCCGGTTGCGGGTGGCGGCCGATCGCACCGCGGTTGAGCGCTGGTGCAGGATCGGCACCCGCCGGCCGCGCGAGCCGGTCAGGCTGAGTGCCGCGCTCGCCTATTCGGTCCGCAACGTCCTGTCCGGCTCCGCAAGCGCCTCCAGCAGCGGGCGCAGCGTCGCGTCGTCCGGGCGCCACCGGCCGCGCGCAGTCTGATCGATCGGCCGCCGGACCTGCGCCAGGCTTGCCGTGCGAACCGCGCGGCGCGTGTCGTGGAAGCGACGCACCCGATCATCCCAGGCCAGGCCGCAATGCCGCAACAGGCCGTGCACCACCGCGTCGAAGTCCGCGATGAGCGCTTCGTAGCGAATGGTCAGCACGATCTCGTCCGGCAGCACGGCGCGCCAATGCGCCATGAGCTGGGCGTGCACACGATGGAAGCGCCCGAGCTCGCCGAGGTCGTAGGCAAAGGGCTGATCCGGGGTGAACAGCTCGGCGAAGCAGGAGAGGCAGGTGTCGACCGGATCGCGGCAGACGTGCAGGATGCGCGCCTGCGGCAGTGCCAGGTGGATGAGGCCGACGAACAGCGCGTTCGCCAGCATCTTGTCGGTGATGCGGGCGACGGAACGGCGTTCGGCGCCGATCCGCGCCAGATAGTCGCGGCCCAGCCGCTGCAGATCGGCGAGGTCCAGGTCGGCCGCCAGCTCGGGATACGGCAGGTCGCAGCCGAGTGCATGGACGGCATCACCGAAAGCGGGAATCTCGCCGGCGCCGAAGACGGCGGGATGGCTCGCCAGGATCTGCTCGACCAGCGTGGAGCCCGAGCGCGGCATGCCGACGATGAAGACCGGAACCGCTGAGTGAACGCCGGCGCCTGACCGCGCCTGCATCAGCGCGGCGGGAAACGATTGCCTGATCTGGTCGAGCAGCCGGAGCGTCCCGGTCTCGTCGTAGCGGATCAGGCTGCGATGCAGCGCGTTGCCGGTCCGGAGATGATCGAAGCCAGCGGCCGGGTCGCCGGCATCCGCAAGCGCCCGGCCGAGCGCGAAATGGAGCTGAACCTGGTCCGCGTCCGTGAGTGCATCCGCGCCCGCCGCCAGGGATCGCATGATCGCGAGGCAGGGATCGTCCGCCCGTGTCGGCCGGATGGTGGCGCGCTCGCGAAGGATGGCCGGGCTCGGTCGCAGCGCGATCGCCGCGTCCAGCGCGCCTGCGGCCGCATCGAGGTCACCGGCTTCGGCCAGCGCCAGCCCGTAGCGGCGATGCGCCTCCGGATCGTCCGGATTGCGGGAGACCGCCTCGCGGAGCAGGGCCAGAGCTTCGTCGTGCCGGTCCTGGGCCAGCAGGAGCTTCGCCAGTCCGGCAAGCGCCTCCGCGGCATCGGGACTCGCTTCCAGCACCGCACGGTACTCGGCCTCCGCCGCCGGGGCCGAACCGCTTTTCCGCAGTGCCTCGGCAAGGCCGAGCCGCGCATCGTGATAGGTCGGATCGATGTCCAGCGCGCGGCGACAGGCCTCGGCGGCGGCATCGAACTTTCCGAGCGTGGCCAGCAGATCGGCCATCATGCACTCCGCCTCGGCGTAGTCCGGGTCGATCGCCAGCGCGCGCCGATAGCAGGCAAGCGCCTCGTCGTGACGCCCGAGTGCCCGCAGCGCGCAGGCCAGGCCGTAATGCGCTTCGGTGAGTTCGGGCTCGAGCCCCAGCGCCTCCTCATAGACCTCGATCGCCGCGTCCGCCCGACCGCTCGCCTGCAGAGCCGTTGCGAGGAGGGAACGTCTCTCCGCCGAAGCCGGCGCGGCCGCGATGGCCTGCTGCGCCCAGTGCACGGCATCCTGTGCACGCGTCTGCTGCAGGCAGAGCACGGCGAGGTTCGCGGCGGCAGCGGGATGTCCGGCGAGCGCGGCGGCGCGATAGAGCGCCTCCGCCTGCTCCAGGGCGCCGGTCTCGTGCAGCGCCAGCGCCGCGCTGAACCGGTCCTCGCCCGGGTTCATGGAAACGGCTCGCGCCGGAGATTGAATGCGATCGAGATCCGCGGGCGACCGCCGTGATGCGCGTAGACCATGTGCGGAAGGTAGCTCGGGAACAACACCATCAATCCCGGCTCCGGCCGCAGGGTGATGAAATTGGGAACTTGCGGATGCAGGAAGGTGTTGGCGCGGCCCTGGCAGGGATCGAAGAAGGCGATCGGCGTTCCCTGCGCCTGATCCGCCGGCGGATCGCCGGGGTCGACGTAATACGTGCCGGACCAGGTCGACCCGGGATGGGTGTGCACCCGGTTGAAATCGCCCTCCTCGTTGACGTTCGCCCAGGCATGCAGCGTCCAGCGCATCGGCCGCATCGGCTGCCCGAACTCCGTCAGCACGCGCCGCGTCGCCTCGTCGGCGAGCTCGTACATGTGGCGGGTCAGGGTGCGGCCGGCCGCGCCGCAGAACTCGAGTTGCCCGCTGTCCGAGTGCCAGCCGCCGATATTGGTTTTGCGGGCGCCCGGGTTCGCCTGCCGGTGCTCCAGGATGCGTTCGGTGAGTTCGGCATTCAGCGCCGCGCCGTCCTCCCAGACATGGACGATCATCGGGCTGGCGAACAGGTTGCTGAATCGTGCGCCGCGCAAATCCGACATGAGCTACCCCGGCGAAACGGCTGGTGGTGAGCCTAGAACGGGCGATCGCCCACCGGAACCCTGGCAGGCGGAACGCCCGCTCGGGTCGGCGCCGTCGGGATACCTTACGCCCCGACGAGACCGTAATGATTCAAGTTGCGTTGTAACAATGATCTCGGCGCGCCAGTGCGCGGTATTTGCGGAAATGCTTTGTATCAATCGCGTTACATACGGGGATGGTCCGGAAAATGCATAGGCCGGGACCGGCGCAAGCACGCGCTCGAAACGGAGGCACGATTCCGAATGACGCGACATCTCCTTCTCGGGGGCACCGCCCTCGCGGCCGCGGCCTTGCTCGGGGCGCCGGCCACATTCGCAGCCCCCACGCTCGTCTCCACCATTTACGGAGTCTACGACGCCAACGGCTGCTCCTCCATCGCAAGTTGCCTGGCTCCGGCCCCGGGCCAGCCGCTGGCGACGAACAACGCCACGAACGGAGGCACCGACTACGATACGCCCTCGCTGTTCATCAACAACAACACGGCTTACGCCTTCAGCAACATCACCATCACGCTGACTGCATATCAAGGCATTAACCAGGGCAGCGTCACGGTCATCCCCGCCGGCACCATTCCGGGCGACACGATCGCCGCAAACACGCTGTTCCAGCTGATCTGGTCGGCAAACGGTGGCGGCACGGGCAACCCGGTGCCGGCGAGCGGCAGCAATACATCGGCCAACCTGTACAGCTACGACTACGACGACTATTATGGCGGCAACACCGGAAATCCGCTCTGCGCGCCGCAGGGCTACGGATACTGCGAGAGTCCCGGCAATTTCGACGTGACGCTCACCGCCACCTGGGACAATCCGGCCTATAACGGCGGCGCCGGGACGCCGATCTACGCCGTGTTCAGCCCGGACAATACGCAGGGCCCCGGCAACGCCGCCGGCTCGTTCGTCGGCTGGGAAGGCCTCGATCCGACCGGGTTGGCGGAGACCACCTACGACGATCATTCCACTGCCGTGAGCGGCGTGCTGGCGAATATCTATGTCGGGACGCCCGGCGTGCCCACGCCTGAGCCGTCATCGATGCTGCTCGTCGGTGCCGGTCTTGGCGCGCTCGGCCTGGTGCGCCGGCGCCGCAAGGCGGGTTGATCGGCTGACCGGGCGGAGGTCGCGAGCGGCGTTTGCCCGGTCGGTGCACGCGAATTGGCGGGGGCCGAAGCTCAGCTCAGCCGCTGGCCCGACTGCCTGTCGAAGAGGTGCACCGCGGCGGGGGCGAAATCGATGCCGACCCTCTCGCCGTCACGCCACTGCACCGTCTTGTCCGCCTTCACCGTCACCGTGACGTCCTGGCCGCGACAGGTGACCAGCGTGTGGTCACCGATCAGCTCGGTCGCGTAGACGTCGGCGGTAAGCTTGCCTGACTCCGGCGCGGTCACCCGGCAATCCTCCGGCCGCACGCCGGCAACGACCGCACGTCGCGACGGGCCGTGGGCGACGGCGAAGCTCCCGGACGGTGAGCGGAATGCGGCGCCGTCCTGCTCGCCCTCGATGAAGTTCATCGGCGGCGCGCCGATGAAACCGGCGACGAACAGATTGGCCGGCGCGTTGTAGATCGCCGCCGGCGTGTCGAGCTGCTGCAGCACGCCCTTCTCCAGCAGGGCGATGCGATGCGCCAGCGTCATCGCTTCGACCTGGTCATGCGTCACGTAGATCGTGGTGATGCCGAGCTGGTGCTGCATGTGCTTGAGCTCGGCGCGCATCTGGCCGCGCAGCTTGGCGTCGAGATTGGACAGCGGCTCGTCCATCAGGAAGGTCGCCGGCCGGCGGATGATCGCACGCGCCAGGGCGACGCGCTGCCGCTGGCCGCCGGAGAGCTGGCGCGGGTAGCGGTCGAGCAGCGCCTCGAGCTGCACCTGGCGCGCCACCTCGCGCACGTTGGTCTCGATCTCGGCGCGCGGCCGGCGGCGGACGCTGAGCGGATAGGCGATGTTGGCGAACACCGTCTTGTGCGGGTAGAGCGCGTAGGACTGGAACACCATCGCCACGTCGCGGTATTTCGGCAGTACCTCGGTCACGTCGCGCTCGCCGATCAGCACGCGGCCGGAGCTGACGCTTTCCAGCCCCGCGACCATGCGCAGTGCGGTCGTCTTGCCGGAGCCGGAGGCGCCGAGCAGCACCAGGAACTCGCCGTCCTCGACCGCGAGATCGAGGCCCTTGACCACCTCGACCTGGCCGAAGGATTTGTGGATGTCGACCAGCCGCACCCGCATCGTCGGTCCTCAGCCCTTGACGGCGCCGACCAGCAGGCCGCGCGCGATGTGTTTCTGCAGGAAGGCGGCGATCACGATCACCGGGGCTATCATCACCACGATCAGCACGGACATGTCCCACCATTGCGGGCCGCGCGTCGTGTTCTGCGCCGCCACCAGCACCGGCATGGTCTGGGCGTCGGCGTTGGTCAGGAACAGCGCCAGCAGGAACTCGTTCCAGCTCAGGATCAGCACCAGCATGAAGGTGGCGGCGAGGCCCGAGCGCACCAGCGGCAGGGCGATGGTGAAGAACACGCTGAACTTGGAGGCGCCGTCGATCTCGGCACTCTCCTCGAGGTCGATCGGGATCGCGGCGAAGAAGTCGCGCGTCAGCCACACGACGATCGGCAGGTTGACGCCGGTGTAGGTCGCGATCAACGCCGTGCGCGTGTCCAGCAGGTGCAGGTGCTGGAACATGACGTAGATCGGCAGCACGGCGACGATCGGCGGCATGATCCGGTTGGAGATCATCCAGAACTCGATGTCGTGGTTGCCGAGCGCCGGGCGGGTGCGGCGGACGAAGGTCGCGAGCGCCAGCAGGAACAGCGCGATCGCGATCACCGTCGCGAGCAGCCAGGGCACGCCGAAAGCCGCGACCGCGACGATGACGCCGACCAGCAGGATCAGGAAGCAGAGCACGGCGGCGAGGCGGACGCGGAAGCGGATGCGCACCAACGCGTAGGCGGCGAGGGCGCCGATCAGCAAAGCGAGGATCGTGCTGCTGAGTGCCACGACCACCGAGTTCATGTACGGGCCGAAGAAGTTGTTCTCCAGCACCATGAACTTCCAGGCGCCGAGCGTCGGCCGGAAGTCGATGAACGGCAGGTAGTAGGGCCCGCTGTCGACCTGCACCTCGATCTTGAACGAGGTGACGATGACCCAGTAGAGCGGGAACAGCACGCCGAGCGACCAGAAGGCGAGCGTGCCGTAGGTCAGCAGCCGCGGCACCGGCGCCAGCTCGTCGAGGCGCTTCGGCTCGAACAGTCGGCGCAGCAGCGGCCGGTCGTCGACGGGCGGGGTCATTGGAACCGCCGCGTCCAGCGCACGACGTAATTGAAGAACGAGACGCAGGTCACGGTCGAGATGAACAGCAGGATGTAGCCGACCGCCGCCGATCCGCCGAGATCCTGCGTGCGCCAGGCGATGAAGGAGTGCAGCGTCAGCGATTCGGTCGCCAGCCCCGGTCCGCCGGCGGTCAGCACGTTCGGCAGGTCGACGATCTTGAACGCCTCGATCAGCCGGATCAGCACCACGGTCGCGGCGACCGGCGCGATCGCCGGCCAGGTGATATCGCGGAAGATCTGCGGCGAGCTCGCGCCATCGAGTCGCGCCGCCTCGAGCTGGTCGCGCGGCTGGTTCTCGATCGCTGCGAGCAGCACGATGAACATGAACGGCGTCCATTGCCAGGTATCGCCGACCAGCACCATCAGCCGCGCCGACCAGGCATGTGTCGCCCAGGACCAGTCGGCGAGGCCGATCGCGCGACGCAGCGGCGCGAACGGACCCTTGTCCATGTCCGCCAGCATGCGGAACATGTAGGCCACACCCACGGGCGTCACCATCAGCGGGATGAAGAACAGCACCCGGAACCAGGTGCGGCCGCGGATCGGCTGCGCGCAGAGCAGCGCCAGCCCGAGGCCGAGCAGGAATTGCGCGATCACGCCGAACAGCACGTAGAGGCAGGTGTTGAGCAGCGTGCCCTGATACCCGCCGGGGACGATCGTCGCGAGCACCAGCAAGGCGAGGCCGGCGGCGAGGGCGGCGGAGATGCAGCGGCCGAGGAAACCGAACGGGTGGAACGGGGCCCGCAGGTGGCGTGCGAGCCAGACCAGCAGCAGCGCGACGATCGCCGCGAAGATCGCCCATTCCGGCCAGCGCAGCGTCCCGAACGTGCCGAGCAGATGGTATTGCTGCGTCCCGATCAGCAGCCGGCGGAAATTGTACAGCCCGACCCATTGCAGCCGGAAGCTGCCCTGGAACAGGGAGAAGCGTGACAGCGCGAGATAGATCGAGATGATCAGCGGGAAGATCGCGAAGCCCAGCAGAATCAGCACGGCCGGCAGGACCATGATCGGGCCGGTATGACTGTCGAGCCATTCACCCGCGCTGGGCCGGCTCGCCGGCTCGGCTCGGGCGGCGGCGACGGCAGCGGTGGTCGGCAGGGCTTCTTGCATCACGGGGTCCACGGGCCTGGCTGGACGACGCGACCCCGGCGCCTGTTGGCGCCGGGGCCGACGCTCCGTCGCCGGCTAGTGCTGAATGCCCAGGGTCCCCTTGTAGTATTTGAGCTGGCTCTCGGTGCCGATCTGCTCGTTCAGGTCGTTCCAGCCGCCGTCGATCGCCTTGATCGTGGCCTCGACGTCGATCTCGCCGGCCAGGAAGCGCGACACCGCCTCGTCGAGCACGACCTGCTGGTACTTCTGGTTCTGCGGAATGCGCAGGTCGAGGATCATGTTCGGCGAATGCAGGCTGTCGGAGATGGCGCCGAGATAGGCGTCACCGGCGACCTTGCTCATGCCGCTGTCCTTCCAGACGTCGTTGTAGGTGAACTGCGACGTGCGGTACGGGTTGAACCCGGTCTTGCCGATCGTCACGTCGACGTCCGACTGCGCCGGCTGCGACATGTAGGAGAAGAAGGCGTAGGCGGCGTCCTTCACCCGCGGCTTGGCCTTGACGTTGATGCCGCCGCTCCAGCCGCCGAACGCGGCATACGGCGAGTGATTGACGCCGTCGATCGCATACGGGCAGTTGGTGGCGTTGCAGGCCTCGAGCTTGCCGGTGTCCCAGTTCAGCACTTCCTTCGAGCCGGGCGTGATCACCGCGCCGGTCTTGTCGATCACCTTCGAGGTCTTGGGATCGATCGCCAGCACCCCGACATCGCCCCAGTCGAGGTTGAGCGCGCACTTGCCGGAGACGAAGAGCGGACGGGTGTCACTGACGTCGAGGTTGAGCTCATCCGGCGGCCCGTACTTGCCGGTCTCCTTCAGGATCTCCAGCGCCCGGCGGAAGGCCTCGTTGTCCACCAGCGGCTTCATGTTGCGCGTGTCGAAGAACGTGCCCTGCGCCGTGCCCTTCGACTGGATCATCGAGCCGGCGATGTCCATGATGAACCAGTAGCTCTGGGCGTTGCGCTTCTTGGCGATGCACGAGCCGTAGTCCTTGGTGCCGTCGCCGTTGAAGTCCTTGCCGTTCAGCGCCTTCGCGTCGGCCAGGTAATCATCCCAGGTGGCCGGCGGCTTCAGACCGTACTTCTTGAACACGTCGGTCCGGTAATAGAGCATGTGGAAATCGCCATCCATCGGGATCAGATAGGTCCGGCCCCCGTAGTTGGCGGAGAAGTTGCGGAAGAACGGCGCGATGCCCTGCCAGTCGATTTTCGGATCGTGCTTGATCCGGTCGGTCAGGTCCTCGAGATAGCCGCCGGCGACGTAGTCGACCATCCATTGCGGCGCGAACACGGCGGCATCGACGGAATTGGTGCCGCTGGCCCAGTCGGTCAGCACCTTCTGGTACAGATCGGAGAACGGCACCGCGATGATGTTGATCTTGGCGCCGGTCAGCTTCTCGAAGTCGGGCGCGCGCCGCTGCAGCGGTTCCTGGATCGCGCCGGTCTGCGTCATGATGTTGACGGTGACACCGTCGAACTCGCCGGCCTGTGCCGGCGGTGCGGCCACGCCAAGCCACGCCGCAGCCGCAGCCGCAGCGAACAGGGCCCTCAGGCCCCAGCGCTTCAGCATCATCGTTTCACTCCCCGTTTGGTTTTCATACGCCTGCCTGACAATGCCAGACGTCTGGACGCCCCGGCAACGCTGGTCATCGAGGCCGGACGACGTGCAATGTATTGAGCGAACGAGTATTGCGACCGCCCGCAAGTCGCGTCAAGGTCAGCGCGGCTGCGCGATAATCTCTCGCCCGGTCCGGCATTCCGCTCGGTGGCGCCTCGTCGGTCGCGGCCAGGGCGAGGCGTCCCCGGCGGTACAATCGGCTCGGTGAAGTCCGCGGTCGCGACCCGGCTCAATACTGCACGCCACGCGTCAGCGCGCCGTCCACCACCAGATTCGTGCCGGAGATGAAGCTCGCTGCCGGGCTCGCGAGGAACACGGCCGCGCGGGCCATCTCCTCCGGCTTGCCCATCCGCCCGGTCGGGTTGAGCGCCAGCGCGCTGGAGAACAGCGCCGGGTTGTTCCGCTCGATGTTGTGCCAGACGCCACCCTCGAAATAGGTGTTGCCGGGCGAGATCGCATTGGCGCGAATCCCCTTGCCGGCGAGCTGATAGGCGAGCCCGTTGGCGTAGTGGATCAGCGCCGCCTTCATCGCACCGTAGGGTCCGGCGGCGAAGTCGATCTCCCGGCCCGAAACCGAGGAGATGATGACGATCGAGCCGGCATCCGACGCCTCGAGATGCGGCATCGCGGCCTGCACCAGGCGCACCGTGCCCATCAGGTCGGTCTGGAATTCCGCCTGCCAGGACGCCTCGTCGGCGCCGATCGCGAGCGCGCTGACATTCGGGATGACGATGTCGAGCCCGCCGAGCTCGCGCGCGGCGTGCTGCACGAAGCCGGCCAGCGCCGCGCCGTCGGCGACGTCCAGCGCCTGGCCGGTCGCCGCGACCCCCGCGCCGCGCAGGCGCTCGACCATGGACGCGACCTCGCCGGCGTTGCGGGCACAGATCGCGACCGCGGCTCCCTCCGCGGCCAGAAGCTCGGCGATGGCGCGGCCGATTCCCCGGGTGGCGCCGGTGACCAGCGCCTTCCGGCCTTTGAGCCCCAGATCCATCCGTCCCTCCTCCGCGCTGCAGCCGGTATTTTTCCCCGATCGAAGCGTCCGGTCCATGGTCGATCCGCCCGACCGCCGGGTCACGCGTCGCCCGGCGCTGCGCGGCGGCTGACCGGGGCGAAGACGGCGACAGTCGGACGCGGGATCGGCGCCGCCCTCGCGATCGCGGCCGCAGCGTCCGCGTCGATCGACCGGCCGACAGACGCGCCGCGACAGGCGACGTGGCCGAGCAGGTCGGTCGAGACGCCCGGCCCGAAGCGGGTCGGACGCAGATCGGGTCGTCAGCTGCGTGTCCAGATGGAAAAGCTTCCGGTAGTTACCTCGGGTGCCGGTCTCGGCTTCGCCCCATGGCAGCAGCTCAGGATGACTGGCATCTGCGTCATGCCGTCGGTCGGCGCGCCGCGTGAGGCGGGTGCGGGCGCGGCGCGCTTCGACCCGGATGTCCCTCAGCCCATGTAGACGCCGCCGGTGACGTTGATCCCCTGCCCGGTCATGAACCGCGCGCCGTCGGACAGCAGGAAGGCGACGAGCGCGGCCACGTCCTCCGGCTCCTCCAGCCGGCCGAGCGGCGTCTGCGCCACGTACTCGGCGACCACCTGCTGCGGCGGGATGCCGCGCAACTGCGCCTCCCAGCCGATCTCGCGCTCCTGCATGCTGGTCCGCACGAAGCCGGGACAGACCGCGTTGACGCGGATGCCATGCGGCGCGAGCTCGCGCGCCAGCGCCTGCGTCCAGCCGAGCACGGCGAACTTGCTGGCGGAGTAGTGCGCGAGCAGCGGCGCGCCGACCTTGGCGGCAAGCGAGGCGGTGTTGCAGATCGCGCCGCGCCGTCCCTCGGCCAGGAAGTACCGCGCCACGGCCTGATTGGTCAGGAACACGCCCCGCGCGTTGACGTCCATGTTCGCGTCCCACTCGGCGTCGGTCAGATCGATCGCGCGTGCCATGGTGGAAACGCCGGCATTGGCAACCAGGAAATCGAGCGCGCCGAGCCGCGCCAGCGCCGCCGCCAGGCCGCGCTCGACGCTGCCGCGATCGGCCACATCCATCGCGACCGCCGCCGCCCCGGCGATCGAAGCGGCGGCGTCCTGCGCCGCATCCGCCTCGCGGTCGGCGATCACCAACCGCACGCCGTGCGCCGCGAGGGTGCGGGCGATCGCGAGCCCGATGCCGCGCGCCCCGCCGGTGACAAGGGCGGCCTTGCCATGCAGGTCGCTGCCGAGCGTCGCCATGACCCACCGTGTGTTGCGCGGGCGGAGCGTAGCGTGCGCCTTCACTGATGCAAACGAAATCGCACAAAGCCTTGTGCGGAGTTGTGCGATCCTGTTGCCAGCGGGACGGCGATGCAGTAACCAGCCGGGATCAATCACGGGCGCGGCCAGCATGGGATCAGCCCAGGACGTTCTCCCGCCCGCGCGCTCCGGTCCGATCCCGGCCGCGGTCCGCCGTCGGACGTTGCGCCGCCTGATCGCCGATCGCGGTTTCGCCTCGGTCTCAGGCCTGGCGCGCGAGCTCGGCGTTTCGGCAATGACCGTGCGCCGCGACCTGCACGCCCTCGAGGGCGACGGTGCGCTGGAACGCGCCCATGGCGGCGCGCTGCGGCGCGACCCGATCGTCGGGTGCGACCCGATCGTCGGGTGCGACCCGATCGTCGGGTGCGACCCGGCCGCCGTGCGCGATCCGGCCGCCGAGCCCTCCTTCGCGGCGCGGCGCGACCGCAACGCCACGGCCAAGGCGGCGATCGCCGAGGCGGCACTCGCGCTGGTGCAACCGGGCGAGGTGCTCGGCCTCGATGTCGGCTCGACCGTCGCCTGCCTCGCCGCCCGGCTGCGCGGCCGCTCCGATGTCAGCGTCGTCACCAACAGCCTGCAATCGGTGCTGGCACTGTCGGGCGGTCCGCTCGTGGTCCCGGACATTCACGTGCTGGGCGGCGCGTTGCGCGCCCGCGAGGGTTCGCTCTGCGGCCGCATCGCCCGCCAGCAGCTCCGCGAGCACTGGCTCGCTCGCGTCTTCCTCGGCGTTGCCGGCATCGATGCGGAGGGATTCTACGACTATTCGCCGGAGGAGGCGGAGGTGAAGCTCGCCTTCATGGAGCGCGCCCGCGAGCGCATCGTGCTCTGCGACGCGAGCAAGTTCGGCGAGCGCTCCTTCCTGCGCCTGTGCGGCCTTGACGCCGTCACCACCCTGATCACCGACCGCGCGCCGCCGGCGCCGCTGCACCAGGCGCTCGAGCGGCACGGCGTGCGCGTGATCGTCGCCGCCGCCTGATCCCGCGTTCCGCCTGAAGCAAGGAGCCTCGCCGATGCCCGATATCCTGCCCGGCCAGAAAAAGCCCGTCATCGGCATGGTCCATATCGGCGCCCTGCCGGGCACGCCGCTCTATGACGAAGCCGGCGGCATGGCGCGGCTGATCGACGGCGTGCACGCCGATCTCGAGGCGCTGCAGCAGGGCGGGATCGATGCGGTGATGTTTGGCAACGAGAACGACCGGCCCTACTCGCTGCGCGCGCCGCAGGCCTCGGTCGCGGCGATGAGCGCAGTCGTCGCCGCGGTGCGCCCGGACATCACCGTGCCGTTCGGCGTCAACTATCTCTGGGATCCGGTCGCCAGCGTCGCGATCGCGGTCGCGACCGGTGCGACCTTCGTGCGCGAGATCTTCACCGGCGTCTACGCCTCCGACATGGGGCTCTGGGTGCCGGACTGCGAGAACGCGGCGAAGGCACGCCGCCAGCTCGGGCGGCCGGACATCAGGCTGCTGTTCAACATCAACGCCGAGTTCGCCGCGTCGCTCGACACGCGCCCGATTGCGCTGCGCGCCCGCAGCGCCGTGTTCTCCTCGCTCGCCGACGCGATCCTGGTTTCCGGTCCGATCACCGGCCAGGCGGTCGATCAGTCCGACCTGCGCGCCGTGCGCGAGGCGGTGACCGAGGTGCCGGTGCTGGCCAACACCGGCCTCACCGTCGACAACGTCGCGGACATCCTGCCGATCTGCGACGGCTGCATCGTCGGCACCACGTTCAAGCGCGACGGCATCACCTGGAATCCGGTGGATCGCGACCGCGTCGCCCGCTTCATGGACCGGGTCGGCACGCTGCGCTGACCATGGCCTCGGTCATCGGCATCGATATCGGCACCACCTCCACCATCGGGGTGCTGCTGCTGCCCTATTTCCTCGGCGAGAAAAGCCCGATCCACGATCCCGATGCCCGCGGCACGATCACCGGTCTCAGCCTCGGCCATTCCGCGGGCCATGTCTGGCGCGCGGCGCTGGAAGGCACGGCCTATGCCTTCCGCCACCATGTCGAGGTGTTCCGCGCGATCGGCTACCCCGTGACGCGGCTGCTCGCCTCGGATGGCGGCTCGACCAGTGCCGTGTGGATGCAGATCGTGGCCGATGTGCTCGGCGCGCCGGTGCAGTTGCTGACCGGTCATCCCGGCTCCTCGCTCGGCGCCGCCTGGCTTGCCGCGATCGGCGCCGGTGTCACGGATGACTGGCAAGGCGTCGCGCGCCTCACCGGCCACGGCGCGCTGGTCGAGCCCGATCCCGCCTGCGCCGCGATCTACGACGAGGGGTTCGCCCGCTTCCGCAGCCTCTACCCCGCGCTGCGACCCTGGTTCGCCGCGGCGGCACGCTGAGCGCGGCCCGGCGGCCCGAAGGAGCGCGCGGCAGGGCGTGGCCGACCGGCGCACTCCGCCCGCCGGGAGTGCCCGGCAACGGCGACCGCATCGGGGATCTCGATCGGGCGGTCACCACCCCGTATGACGCGACCGATGCGTATCCTCCTGACCGGTTCCTCCGGCTGGCTCGGCCGGCACCTCGCCCCGCGGCTGCGGCACCGCGGTCATGCGGTGATCGGGCTCGACGTCGCGCCCGCCGCCGACACGGACATTCTCGGCTCGGTGGCGGACCGCGCGGTCGTGGAGCGGGCCTTCGCCGATCGCGCGGTGGAGGCGGTGATCCATGCCGGGGCGCTGCACAAGCCAGATGTGGCGCGCGTGCCGGCGCAGGATTTCGTCGACGTGAACGTCACCGGCACGCTCAACCTGCTGCGCGCCGCGGTCGAGGCGCGGCATGACCGGTTCGTGTTCACCTCCACCACCTCGCTGATGATCTCGGAGGCGATCCGGCAGGAGGAGGGTGCGACGTGCACCTGGCTCGACGAGCGGGCCGGGCCGCTCGAGCCGCGCAACGTCTACGGCGTGACCAAGCTCGCGGCCGAGGGGCTGTGCCGCATCCATCACCACACGCGCGGCCTCAGTTGCGTCGTGCTTCGCACCGCGCGGTTCTTTCCGGAGGAGGACGACACGCAGCGCGCGCTCTCCGGCGCAAATCTCAAGGCCAACGAGTTCCTGCATCGCCGCCTGACCGTCGAGGATGCGGCGGCCGCGCATCTCGCGGCGCTCGATCGCGCGCCGACGATCGGCTTCGGCGTCTTCATCGTCGCCGCACCGACGCCCTTTGCACGCCGCGAGGCCGACGCGTTGAAGCGGGAGGCAAATTCGGTGATCGCCCGACATTTTCCCGATGCCGAAGCACTCTACGCGCGACGCGGCTGGCAGCTGCCAGCGAGCATTGGCCGCGTCTACGATGCGGGCCTCGCCGAACGCGCCCTGGGGTTTCGCTGTCAGACCGATTTCGCCCGCATCCTGGACGCGCTGCGTGCCGGTGCGCCGCTCCCCTTCGCGCATGATCCCGGCTATACCTCGCCCCGGCTGCAAGCGACGGCGGCGCAGCCATGATGCGACGGCGCCCGACAGGGTCCGCTTATGCCAATGGCGAGCCTGGACTGCGAACGCGTCGGGCGGATGCGTCGACGCGGGTGAATCGCAGTCTCGAACGGAGGCGGTGGGCCCTCTCGGCGCGCGCGGTTGCGCCGAATCGGCTCAGGAGGAGAAACGCATGACCGACGTACCGACGATCGCACCTTTCCTGTGGTTCAACGGACAGGCGGAGGAGGCGGCACGGCTCTACACGTCGCTGTTTCCCGATTCCCGCATCGACAGCGTGACACGGAGTGCGGTCGACACGTCCGGTGCGAAGACCGGCGAGCCGCTGGTGGTGGCATTCACGCTGGCCGGGCGGCCGTACCTGGCAATGAACGGCGGCGCGCACGATCCGTTCAACGACGCGGTCTCGCTGTCGGTCTATTGCGCCGATCAGGCGGAAGTCGACCGGCTGTGGGACGGGCTCATCGCCGATGGCGGCCGCCCGGTTCAGTGCGGCTGGCTGCACGACCGGTTCGGCCTGCGCTGGCAGATCGTCCCCGCCATGTTGCCGAAGCTGCTCGACGGTCCCGATCGGGCCGGCGCGAAGCGGGCCATGGAGGCGATGATGCGCATGGTAAAGCTGGATATCGCCGCGTTGCAGCGGGCGTTCGACGGTGGAGGTTGAGCTCGTCCCGGTGTCCGTGATGCGCCTGAGCGATCGCCGCGCCGCCTGTCAGACCGCTTCGCCGACCGGAGGCAGGACCAGGCTGGCGGCGCCGACCAGGCCCGCCGCGCCTCCGAGTGCCGCCGCGACCACCGGCGTGTCGCGATAGGGTGCCAGCGCGCGGCCGCCGATGGTCCGCTCGATCTCCGTTCGCATCAGGTCGAGCGCGGAGCCAAGTCCGCCGCCGACCACGATCCGCTCCGGCGCATAGAGATGCAGCAGGTTGACGAAGCCGATGCCGAGCAGCGCCGCTTCCTCGCGCAGCAGCGTGGCGGCGAGCGCGTCGCCCTCCCGCGCCGCCACCACCACGTGCCGCGCGGAGACCGGATCGGTGCCGGCCAGCGCGCGCAGCCGCGCGCCTTCGGCGCCGACCGCGCGGCGGTCTGCCTCCCGCCCGAGCGCCGTGCCGGAGGCGAGCGCCTCCCAACTGCCGGCGGCGCCGCCGAACAGGCTGTGCGCGGAGCCGAGCGCCACCGTCATGTGGCCGATTTCCGCCGCCAGGCCGCGATGGCCGTGCAGCAGACGTCCGTCCGCGATGACGCCGCCGCCGATGCCCGTGCTCACGGTGACGAACACCATGTGCCGCGTGCCGCGCCCGGCGCCGAAGCGCCACTCGCCGAGTGCGGCGGCATTGGCGTCGTTCTCGATCGCCACCGTCAGCCCGAGTCGCGCGGAGAGCAGTGCCGCAAGCGGCACCTCCCGCCAGCCTCGCAGCGTCGGCGGCGCCAGCGCGATGCCGGCCACCGGATCGAGCGGGCCCGGCGCGGCCGCCCCCAGTCCGACCAGCTCGGCCGTCACGCTCCGCCGCACCCGCTCCGTCAGCGCCAGGATCTGCGCGATCACCGCCTCCGGCCCGCCGGCGCTGTCGGTTGCGGTGGCGGCAAGGTCCAGCACGCGGCCCGCCGCGTCGACCACCGCCACGCGCAGTTCGGTGCCGCCGATATCGACGGCAAGCGCCTGCGGCATCAGCCTGCCCGCGGCGATGGCAGGCCGTGCAGCCACGCGATCCGCCCGGCCAGATCCGGGTCGGCGAAGGCGAGCGAGCCGAGCACCACCGTCTCGGCCCCGGCCTGGTGCAGGTCCGGCACCGTGGCCTCCCGGATGCCGCCATCCGCGGCCAGGCGAATTGCTGCCTCGCGTCCGGCGTCACGGATCAGCGTGCGCGCCTGCCGCAGCCGCGGCAACGCGGACTCCGACAGGCCCTGCCCCTTTATGCCGATCGCGGTGCCGAGCAGCGTCACGAAGCGGATGCGGTCGAGCCAGGGGATGATCGCCGTGACCGGCGTTTCCACCCGCAGCACGAGGCCCGCGGCGCAGCCGAGATCGCCGATCAGCGCCAGCGCCTCGTCGAGGGTGGCGCCCGCCTCGGCATGGATGGTGACGAGATCCGCGCCGGCTTCGGCGAACTGCCGGATCTGCGGCAGCAGGATGTCGGGCTCGACCATCAGGTGGACGTGCAGCGGTGTCGCGGTCAGGGCTCGGATGCGCGCGACCTGGTCCGGGAAGAACAGAAACGAGGGCGCGAAGCGGCCATCCGCGACGTCGATGTGGTAGAGATCGGCGTAGGGCTCGCTGCGGCGTATGTCGCGCTCGAGGTTGGTGAGATCGGCCGACCACAGCGAGAGCTCGCCGAGCAGGCGGTCCCGCGGCAGCGTCTCGATCCAGGTCCGCGACGGTCGGTTCGTCTTCGGGTCAGGCATGGCGGGGTGCTCTCGGTAGCATGGACCACGAGGCGTGCCCGCTTGCGTCGGATGGCGCAGCATGCGGGGCCGGCCCCGGTGCGGCTTCGGCGCTGCGGCCGAGTTCCAGCAGGAAATCCCGAATCGCTGCCCGCATCGCAGCGACATGCGCCTCCCGCTCTGTCGCCTTGGGGGGGATCTGCACCAGGCGCGCGCCGGGGCTGGCGGCGGTCAACGCCTCGGCGGCGGCGAGCGGGTGAGCGTGATCGACCGCATGACCGATCACGAGGGTGGGGATGCGGAGCGCGGCGGCTTCCGCGCGGCTGACCCCCGGGCCGTCGGCGGCGATGTCGGCGAGCAGCGTCGCGGTGAGCGCCGGATCGGGCCGGTCGAAGAAGCCGAGCAGCGAGGCGAGATTGTCCGGCGCGTCGCGCGCCAGCATCTGCGCCGTCGCGCCGGCGGTGAAGCGCGCCTTCGCCGCTTCCGGCGGATGCGCGCGCAGCAGGGTCGCGACCTCGGCGTAAGGACGCAGATTGGCCGGAGCCGGGTCGAACAGCCAGGCCGGACGGGCGAGGATCAGGCCGCGCACGCGCGCGGGCACGCGCACCGCGAGGCGCAGCGCGATCGCCGCGCCCATGGAGATGCCGCCGGCGACGAAGGCATCGACGCCGCGCGCGTCGCAGGCCGCGAGCACGTCATCGCTGAACATCGCGATCGAGAATGGCCGCGCGGTGCCGGCGGTGGAACCGCCCTGCGCCCGGCACTCCAACGTGATCCGACGCATCGACGCCGCCGGCGGGAAGTTCTCCGCGACCTGCGCCTCGCTGCCGCCGAGCCCGTGCTGGAACAGCACGGTGAGAGCGCCGGTCCCGGTATCGGTGCCCTGCAGCGCCGCGTTGTCGCGCCGGAGGATGAAGCCGCTCATTCCGCGCCGAGGCCGCGCAGATAGGCGGCGACGCCGGGCGCCTCTGCTGCCGAAAGCCCATGGGTGACGATCGGACCGTCGAACCCCGCGGCTCGCAGCCGCGCGATGAACTCGGGGAAGTCGACGATACCGGTGCCGGCGGTCGCGAATGTCCCGTCCGCGCGACGGTCCTTGGCATGTGCCATGGCGATGCGGTCGCCGCACAGCGCGACCGCGTCCGCGACGATGCGGCGCGCATCGTCGGCATCCGCACGCTCGAACAGATTGGCGGGATCGAGCACCACGCGCAGCCGCGCCGAGCGCAGTTCCTCGATCAGCCGGTGCGCCTCGGCGGCGGAGGTCACGACGTTGGCCTGCTCCGGCTCGATGCCGAGGTCGACGCCGACCGCCTCCGCGTGCTGCAGGGCCTGTGCCATCTCCTGCCGCATCTCCGCCCAGGCTTCCGGTGTGGCGTTGTCCGGGTGCGCGCGCCACTGGTCCTCGGGATCGCGCGTGCCGGTGCAGAGCGTGACGAGCGGCACCCCGAGGGCCCGCGCCGCCTCCAGCATGACGCGCAGCCGGCGCTGTCCCGTCGCGCGCTGTGCCGGATCGGGATGGATCATGTTGTAGGTGCCGGACAGCGCCGCGATCACGACCCCTGCCTGCTGCGCCGCCGCTGCGACCGCCCGCAGCACGCCGTCCGGAATCGCATCCGGCATGGCGGGAAGCCCGGCGCACGCCATGTTGAACTGGGTGCAGGAATATCCGGCCGCCCGCACCGCGTGCAGCACGGCCGCGGCGTCCGTGCCGGAGAAGGTCTTGGCGAAAATCCCAAGCTTCACGATGCACCTCCGACCGAGCCACGCATGTCGGCGAGCGTGACGGTCCGGCCGGTGCGGACCGACTCCGCGATCGCCGCCATGGCGCGCACCGAGGCGAGCCCATCCTCGATATCGGCGCCGGTCTGCGGCGCGCCGTCCAGCATGGTCGCGGCAAAGCCCTCGAGCTGACGGCGGAAGAAGTGCCCGTCCGCGCCGAGCACGCGCCGGGTGGTGGCGTCGCGCTCGTGGAAGATGTCGACGTCGCTCGATTTATAGTACCAGGGATTGTAGGTCCTGGCGATGATGCTGCCGTGCTCGCCATACAGCGTGAAGCCCTCGTGCCAGTCCATGCGCACGGCGATCGTGAGATCGAGGTGACCGAGCGTGCCGTTGGCGAATCCGGTCTCCACGAACCAGCAATAGGCGCCGAAACGCTCGGACAGCCGGGCCCGCACCTCGGTGAGTTCGCCGCAGAGGTAGCGCGCCGTATCGACGAGGTGGCTGCCATGGGCAAGCATGTAGTAGCGCGCCAGATCGGCCTTGGGGTTGTCGGTCGGCTTCTTCTGCGCGCGGCTCACGATCGGCAGCGGCTGCACCGCATCGGTCATGCTGTAGCGATGCGTCGAATCGCAGTACCAGGCCTTGAGGGCAAGCGGCGCACCCATCTCCGTCGCGATGAAGTCACGTGCAGCCTGCAGCCCGGGGTCGAAGCGCTTCATGTGGCCGACCTGCAGTACGCGCCCAGTGCGCCGCACCACGTCGCGCAACCCCTCCACCTCCTCGACCGCGACGCCGATCGGCTTTTCGCACAGCACGGCCTTGCCGGCTTCCAGCGCACGGATCGACATCGGCACGTGCCAGGCATCGGAGGTCGCGACCACCACGGCCTCGAGCGCCGGATCGGCCAGCATCGCGTCATAGTCGGTGAAGGTGCGGGTCGGCTGATAGTAGGCGGCGACGCGCTCGAGCAGGTCGGGTGCCGCCTCGCAGATCGCGTAGAGATCGGCGTTGCGCGCCTTCACGCAGGATTCGAGATGGGCGAATTGCGCGATCGGCCCGGCGCCCAGCACGCCGACGCGCAGCCGTCGGTCTTCCTTGCGGATCACCGGCCGACCCCGGCGCGGGCGCCGCGGCGGACGCGTCGCGCCCCGATGGTTGGGGTCTGGGTGAAGCCGTCGGTCATGCGTCGCTCCCGCCGCCGCGGCGCGTCCGGCCGCTCCCTGGGTGGCGACTTGCTCCCAAGGCCGGGCAGCGTCAAGCACCGCGCCTGCGCGCGCCTGTGTGGGTCGGAGCAGCGCCGTGCCGCCGGGCGCCGGCGGGTGCCGGGGGCTGGTGCCGCCCGGCCGACCCGGCCGACCTATGCCTCGCCGAAGCGGTCGACGAGGCGCAGCCAGGCGATCCGGTCGATCTGGCGCAGCGCCTCGTCCTGCTCCTCCGCGGCGGTGCGCTGCAGCCGCCGCTCCGCCTCGGCGATGATCTGCTGCCGTGTCCGGCCGCGCACCGCGATCACGAAGGGGAAGCCGAAGCGGGCGCGGTAGTCGCGGTTGAGGCGCTGGAACGCCTGCAGCTCCGCCGGCGCGCAGTTGTCCAGCCCGGCGCCGCGCTGCTCGCGGGCAGAGTCCGCGGTCAGCGGCGCGGCGGCACGGGCGGCGAGCTCGGGATGGGCGCGGATCAGTGCCAGTTGCGCGGCCGGCTCGGCACCCCGCACCGCACGGGACAGCGCGGCGTGCAGGTCGTGCAGGTCGGCAAACGGGCGTGCGGGCCAGGCGGACGCGGCGACCCAGGGCGAGTGCTCGTAGACGCCGGCGAGCAGGGCGGTGAACGCCTCGCGATCGGCGTCGTTCAGCCGCGTGAGGTCGGATCCGGGTTTCGCTGTCACCGCATCACTCCTGCCCCTCCGCCGCTTCGGCACGGTTGCTGCCGCGGTGCCATACATCATCGGCCCGGCGCCCGCGGCTCGGTCAAACTGATGCCCGGCCGCCAGCAATCTGGCGGAGACGGGTCGCGACAGGGCGGCCGATCAGTGAGGCTGGCGCCGCCGCGCCCCGTGAAGGCGGTGCGGCTTGGCGAGCGGATCGGTTCTTGCATTGTGCGGCGCAACTCGCAATACGGGCGGATCGGCCAGGCGATGCGCGCCGCGGCGCCGCCCGTCGCGGACACCGCGCCGCATCACGCCGGGCGCAGCATGAGCGGGCGGACCGATGGGGTGGCTGAGCACGCATGTCCTCGATGTCGCGAACGGCCGGCCGGCCGGTGGCATCCGCATCACGCTGCGACGCGCGGATGATGGCGCGTTGCTGGCCGAGGTCGTGACCAACGCCGACGGCCGCACGGCGGCACCGCTGCTGCAGGACGAGGCGCTGCAGGCCGGACGCTACGAATTGCGGTTCGAGGCCGGTGCGTATTTCCGCGCGCAAGGCCTGACGCTACCGGACCCCGCGTTCCTAGACGAGGTGGTGATCCGGTTCGGCGTCGCCGACCCCGCCGCGCATTACCACGTGCCGCTGCTGCTGTCGCCGTGGAGCTACAGCACCTATCGCGGAAGCTGAGGCGCGCGCATGGAATCCTACCTGGGCGAATGGCTGAACCTGCTGCTGCGCTGGTTCCACGTCATCGCCGCGATCGCCTGGATCGGCGAGTCGTTCTATTTCGTGATGCTCGATCTCAGCCTGGAGGTGCCGAAGGATGCGGCGTCGCGCGCCCGCGGCGTGTTCGGCGAGCTGTGGGCGGTGCATGGCGGCGGCTTCTACAACTCGCAGAAATACCTGGTCTCGCCGCCGCAGATGCCGGAGCACCTGCACTGGTCGAAGTGGAAATCCTATGCCACCTGGCTCTCCGGCTTCGCCCTGTTCACGGTGCTGTATCTGGCACAGCCGCGGACATACCTGATCGATCCGTCGGTGCTCGAGATCGGCAGCGGCGAGGCGATCGGGTTCGCGCTCGGCTTCCTGCTGCTGGGCTGGTTCGTCTATGACGCGCTCTGCCACATGCTGGCGGAGCGCGAGGGGCTGCTCGGCGCGATCCTCGCCGTGCTGGTCGTGCTCGCCGCCTGGTGCACGACGCACATCTTCTCCGGCCGCGCCGCCTTCCTGATCACCGGCGCCACGCTGGCGACGATCATGACGGCGAACGTTTTCTTCGTGATCATCCCCGGCCAGCGGCTGATGGTCGCTTCCCTGGCGCGCGGCGAAGTGCCGGACCCGCTGCCCGGCAAGCTCGGCCGACAACGCTCGGTGCACAACACCTATTTCACGCTGCCGGTCGTGTTCGCGATGATCAGCAACCACTACGCGCTGACCTATGCCGGCCGCGACAACTGGGTCGTGCTGTCGGTGCTGATGCTGTCCGGTGCGCTGGTGCGGCAGTTCTTCGTGCTGCGGCATGGCGGCCGCTCGGTCTGGACGCTGCCTGTGGGCAGCGCCGTGCTCGTGGCGGGGCTGGTGATCTGGATGAGCCCGCGCGAGCTTGGCAGCGGGGCAGTCGCGGCGGCGGATGCGGGCGGTACGCCGGTCACGCTCGCGGACATCCGCCCGATCATCGTGCAGCGCTGCGAAGTGTGTCATTCCGCGCATCCGACGCTGATGGAAAGCGCGCCGCAGGGCGTGATGTTCGACACGCCGCAGGAGATCGAGACCAATGCCGCGCGCATCTACCAGCAGGCGGTGCGGCTCAAGGTGATGCCGCTCGGGAACGTCACCGGCATCACCGAGGCCGAGCGGGTGCGCCTGGGACAGTGGGTGCGGGATCGCGGCGTGCAGTAGCGGCGCCGCTCAGTCCTCGCCGAGCAGCGTCGCCAGCGTGAGCGCGACGACCTCCGTCGCCTGGTGCAGGTCGGCGAGCGGCAGGCGCTCATCGGCGCGGTGCGCGTTCGCCTCCTCGATGGTGCGCGGGCCGGCGCCGTAGAGCACGATCGGAATGCCGCGCGCGGCGTAGTGCCGCGCATCGGTGTAAAGGGGCACGCCGGCGGTCTGGACGGTTTCGCCCATGATGCGGCTGGCGTGCCGGCACAGGACGTCGCTCAGCCGCTCGCTGCCGGGCAGCGGCATCAGCGGGCGCGCCAGCAGAATGCGCCGCGTCTCCACCCGAACCTGCGGCACGGCGCGCGCCGCGCCTTCGATCACCGCGCGCAGCTCGGCCTCGACCGACTCGGGGTCTTCCTCCGGCGTCATGCGACGGTCGAGGCGTACGGTGACGCGGTCCGGCACGACGTTGGTATTGATCCCCCCCTCGATCAGCCCGATGACCGTTTGTGGCGCGCCGATCCCCGGAATCGCGGAAGGGCGCGCGGCGAGGCTATGGCGCCAGGCGTAGAGCGCTCCGAGCAGATGGTTCGCGGCTTCCAGCGCGTCGATGCCGGTCCAGGGTCGCGCCGCGTGGGCGGAGCGGCCGCGCAGTTCGACCTCGAGATGCAGGCAGCCGTTGTGCGCGTTGACGACGGCGTAGGAAAACCCGGCGCCGATCGCACAGTCCGGCCGGCTGATGCCCTGATCCAGCAGCCAGGCCGGGCCGAGCTCACCGCCCGTCTCCTCGTCATAGGTGAAGTGCAGCTCGACTGCGCCGTGCAGCGGCAGCGCCGTCGAACGCAGCGCGTGCAGCGCCCACGCATAGGTGGCGAAATCCGATTTCGAGACGGCCACCCCGCGGCCGACCATCCAGCCATCGACGATCGCGGCGCCGTACGGATCATGCGTCCAGCCTTCGCCCGGCGGCACCACGTCACCATGGGCGTTGAGCGCGATCACCGGCCCGTCCGGCCCGAAACGATGCCGCACGACGAGATTGGTCACGCTGGCCATGCCATGCTCGCGCACCAGTGCGGCCGGGACCGGATGGCGTTCAACGGCAAAGCCGAGCGCCTCCAGCCGTCTCGCGGCCTGTTCGGCATGCGGTGCGCAATCGCCGGGCGGGTTGTCGGAAGGCTGGCGGACGAGTGCCGCGAGGAATGCCTCCTGGTGGGATCGCTGGGCTTGCAGGAAGGCGGCGATGCTGCTGGCGGGATCATCGGGCATCACGGCGTAACTCCATCGCCGGCGCGCATGCCGGCGGGGGCAATCAGCACGGCGCGGAAGTCGTTGACATTGGTCAGCGTCGGGCCGGTCACGACCTGGTCGCCGATCGCGGCGAAGAAGCGGTGCGCGTCGTTCTGCGCGAGACTCGTCTTGGCGCGCAGCCCGAGCGCTTCCGCCCGGTCGAGCGTGTCCGGTGTCGCGATCGCCCCTGCCACTTCCTCGGCACCGTCAATTCCGTCGGTGTCGGCGGCGAGAGCGAACACATCAGACAGCCCGTCGAGTTCGATGGCGAGCGCCAGCAGGAACTCGACATTGCGGCCGCCGCGGCCGGTGCCGCGCACGGTGACGGTGGTCTCGCCGCCGGAGAGCAGCACGCAGGGCGGCGGCACGGGCTGGCCATACAGGGCGACCTGGCGCGCGACGCCGGCGATCACGCGGCCGACCTCGCGCGCTTCGCCCTCCAGCCCGCTGCCCAGGATCACCGGCGTAAGGCCAACGCTGCGCGCCACCGCGGCGGCGGCTTCGAGTGACATCTGCGGTGTTGCAATGATTTTGGTTCGCGCGTGAGCGAGGCGCGGGTCGCCGGGTTTCGGCGTCTCGTCGGACGCCTGCTCCAGGTGTCGCAGCACGGCTTCCGGCTCGGTGATGCCGTATTTCGCGAGGATTGCGCGCGCGTCGGCGAAGGTCGTGGGATCGGCGACGGTGGGTCCGGAGGCGATGGTGGCCGGATCGTCGCCCGGCACGTCGGAGATCAGCAATGAGAGCACCGGTGCGGGCCAGGCGGCGGCGGCGAGCCGGCCACCCTTGATCGCGGAGAGATGTTTGCGCACGCAGTTCATCTCGCCGATATGCGCGCCGGATTGCAGCAGGGCGCGGTTGATCGTCTGCTTGTCGGCAAGTGTGAGACCTGGCGCGGGCAGCGACAGCAATGCCGAGCCGCCGCCGGAGATCAGGGCGATGACGAGGTCGTCCGGGCCGAGGCCGTGCACGCGTTCGAGGATGCGGCGTGCGGCGGCCTCGCCGGCGGCGTCGGGCACTGGGTGCGCGGCCTCCACGATTTCGATCCGGCGGCAGCGTACGGCGTGGCCGTAGCGGGTGACGATCAATCCGTCGAGCGGTGCCGGCCAGGCGTCGTCGAGGGCGCGGGCCATGCTGGCCGAGGCCTTGCCGGCGCCGACCACGACGGTGCGGCCGCGCGGCGGCGGCGGCAGGTGGGCCGGCAGCACGCGAGCGGGTAGCGCGGCGGCGACCGCCGCATCGAACATCGCGGTCAGCACGGAGCGCATCGTGGGTGGTCCGCTGCTTCGTGGGTTGAGCGGAGAGCATCGGGCAGGGCGCGCGGTGTGGCAAGGCAGTTGGTCCTGGGGTCTGGGGCCGTACGGCCCCAGCGGGGTCCAGGGGCAGAGCCCCTGGCCTTCCTTCACTCCACCCTTATCGGCCTGCGTTCCAACCGTTCCATCAACGCCGACCGCCGCCCGTCGAGCAGCGCCGCGACGAAAATGATCGCCGCGACGACAAGCGGATACATATACGGATTGGCATTCAGCATCACCAGCCCGTTCTCCGTCGTCTGCACCAGCACTGCGCCGAAGACGCTGCCGAGCGCGCCGCCGCGGCCGCCGAACAGGCTGGTACCACCGAGCACGGCCGCCGCGATGACGGGAAATTCCTCCTGGTAGCCGAAGGTCGCGGAGGCCGAGCCGACCTGCGACACCGAGACGAGGCCGCCGATCACGGCGCAGACGCTGCAGATGCAGTAGACGGAGAAGGTGATGGCGCGGACGCGGATGCCGGCTTTCTCGGCGGCGTCCGGATCGGCGCCGACGGCGTAGATCTGCCGGCCGTAGGGTGTTTGTGCCAGCACGAGCCAGGCGATCGCCACCACGACGATCAGGAACCAGACCGCCCAGGGGATGCCGAGCGCGCTGGTGCGTCCGAGCTGCAGGACGGTTGCGGATTGGTAGACGTCCTTGGTGTCGGACAGCCAGAGCGCCAGGCCGCGGCCGATGAACAGGGCGGCCAGCGTGACGATGAAGGGGGCGATGCGCAGGCGGGTGATGAAAGTGGCGTTGACCGCGCCGAAGGCGCAGCCGAGCAGGATGAGGATCGGGATCGACATCGCGAGCGGCAGGCCGCGCAGGTAGAGGCCGAGCACGACGGCGCCGAGATACATGGTCGAGCCGACCGAGAGGTCGACGCCGCGCACCAGCAAGGTGAAGGTCATGCCGATTGCCATGATGGCGGTGTGGCTGGCCTGGGTGACTATGTTGCGGAGGTTGACGAGTGACAGGAAGCGATCTGAGGCGATACCGAAGCCGGCGAACAGCACGACGAACAGGATCAGCGGCGCGAGGCGCAGCGCGAGCAGTGCGGCGTGGTGGAAGCGGCCGCGCGTCATTCCGTCGCCTCCGCCAGGGTCTGCGAGCCGAGCGCGTCGCGCAGCAGCTCGGCGCGATGGAACCGGGTGCGCTCGTGGAAGCCGCCGACCTCGCCGCGGCGCATCACCATGATGCGGTCTGCCATGCCGATCAGCTCCTCGAGCTCGGAGGAGATGAACAGCACGGCGCTGCCCTCGGCGACCAGGCGGTTGATGATCTTGTAGACCTCGTATTTGGCGCCGACGTCGATGCCGCGCGTCGGCTCGTCGAGGATGAAGATGAAGGGGCGACGCAGCAGCCATTTGGCGATCACCAGCTTCTGCTGGTTCCCGCCGGAGAGCGTGCGGGCGAGCGCGCGGGCGGGATCGTGGACGCGGAGCTGCACGTCGTCGCAGAGGCGCCGCACGGCCGGGTTGAAGCGCCCGGCGGGGGCGCCGCGCAGCAGCGGATGGGCTTCGCCGGCGAGCGAGGGCAGGATGGCGTTGTCGATCACGGTCGCGTCCATCATCAGGCCCTCGCCGCGGCGGTCCTCGGTGAGGAAGGCGATGCCGCGCTCCATTGCGGCGCGCGGCGAGAGCGGCGGCAGCCTGGCGCCGGCGACGAGGATCTCGCCGGCGGCGTAGGGATCGAGGCCGAACAGCATGCGCGCGAGTTCGGTGCGGCCGGAGCCCATCAATCCCGAGATACCGAGTACCTCGCCCGGATGGAGATCGAAACTGATGTCGTGAGCCACGCCGGGTTGCGACAGGCCGCGCACCGACAGAGCCGGGCGGCCTTGAGCGGGCGTCGTCGTCCGTTCCGGGAACAGCCGGTCGATGGTGCGGCCGACCATCAGCGCGATCATCCGCTCGACCTGCATGGCGGCGCGCGGCTCCTCGGCGACCACCTGGCCGTCGCGCAGCACCACGATGTCGTCGCAAAGGCGCAGCACGTCGGCAAGAATGTGGCTGATGTAGATGACGCCGATGCCGCGCGCGCGCAGCCGGTCGATGATGCCGAACAGCCGCTCCGACTCGCGGGCGGTGAGCGAGGTGGTGGGCTCGTCGAAGATGATGAGCCGGGCGTCGCGGGTCAGCGCCTTGGCGACTTCGACGAGCTGGCGCTCGCCGGGCGCGAGCCGGCTGACCGGCGTGTCCGGCGCGACCGGCAGGTCGACCTGCGCGAGCGAAGCGGCGGCGAGCTGGCGCAGCCGGCGGCGATGGATCACCGGCGCGCGCCAGCCGAGGCGCGGGAAATGATCGAGGAACAGGTTCTCCGCGATGGTGAGGTTGGGGAACAGGCTGAGTTCCTGGTGGATGAAGGCGATGCCGGAAGCGGTCGCGTCACGCGGGCCGTCCGGCGCGTAGGCTGCGCCGTCAAAGGTGATCGCGCCGCCATCCGGGCGATGCACGCCGCCCAGGATGTTCATGGTGGTGCTCTTGCCGGAGCCGTTCTCGCCCACCAGGCCGAGGATGCTGCCCCGCCGCAGGGTGAAGCCGACGCCGCGCAGCACCGGGATGCCGAAGAAGGATTTGTCCAGCCCGCGCACGGTCAGCAGCGGATCCGCGGTCACCGTCATGCGCGCACCAGCAGCCGCTGGCGCAGCACGTCGCTGACGGCGGCGAACAGGATCAGCGCGCCCTTGATCGCGTAGACGGAGAACAGCGACAGGCCGAGCAGTTGCAGCCCGTTATCGACGACGCTCAGGAACACGACGCCGTACAGCACCCAGGTGACCTTGGCCTTGCCGCCGAACAGGCTGACGCCGCCGATCACCGCGGCGCCGATCATGTCGAGCAGGATGCGCTGGCCGAGCACCGGCGTGCCCGCCTCCAGCCGGCCGGTGTAGATGATCGCGGCAAGCGCCGAGAGGAAGCCCGAGGCCATGAAGCTCATGACGATGACGCGCCGGACCGGCACGCCGGAGACGGCAGCGGTGCGGGTGCTGAGCCCGACGGCGAGCAGCCAGCGCCCGAACACGGTGCGCGACAGCACGAGATGCGCGGCGACGCCGACGACGAGCGTGATCGCGAAGGCGTAGGAGATTCCGAATGCGCCCTCCTCGCCGATGGCGAGAAACCCGTCCGGCAGGCTGCCGATGCTCGAGCCCTCGGAGGTGTGCACGGCGGTGTACCAGATCGCGGCACCGCTGAAGAACATCATCGTGGCGAGCGTGACGATGAAGGAGGGCATGCCGAAGGAGGCGACGCAGATGCCATTGGCCCAGCCGATGGCGAGGCCGATCGCCAGGATCGCGACGCAGGCGACCGGGACGGCGGCGGGATTGCCGGCCAGGTAGCCGCCCGCATCGGTCATCAGCGAGGCGCCGACCACGCTCGAAAACGCCATGATCGAGGGGGCGGAGAGATCGACGTTGGCGGTCGCGAGCACGAACATCTGGCCGGTCGCGGCGATGAACAGCGGCAGCAGTTCCGAGCCGATATTGGCGAGGTTTTCGCCCGTGGTGATCTCGGGGACGATCGCCCGCATCGCCAGCAGATAGAGGACGGTGAGGCCGACGACGAGGTATTCGGACCGCGCGAGGGCGATCAGCGGCCGCAGCAGGCGATGACCGGAGGCGGCCGGGAAGGCGGGCTTCCCGGCAGCGCCGAGCGCGCTGCCGGGCGATGCGCCGCCGTCGGATCCGTCAGCCACTCTTGTGCTTCTGCTTCCAGACGGAATAGCCCCACATCTGGTCGCGCTTCGATTGCAGATCGTCCAGCGTGACGACGAAGCCGGGATCGATCAGCATCTGCGCCGGCTGCTTGCCGGCCCAGGCCTGCTGGAAGGCGCCGTAGGCGAGGTCGGCCTCATAGAACAGATTCTGCACGCCGTTGACGTCCATGTAGCCGTCCTGGAGGAGCTGATAGGCGTTCTGGTCGCCATCGAAGCCGCCGAAGATGACGTGCCCTTGCTCGCCCACCTTGTGCCATTTGCCGGCCGTCTTCAGCACCTGCTCGACCACCGGATCCTGTGAGTCCGATGAGACCACCAGGAAGTTGATGTCGGGATGGGCCTGGATCGCGTTGGTCAAGCCGGCGAAGGCCTTGTCGGCGTTCCATTCGGTGGCGACCCGCGCCACCACGTCGATGATGTCCTTGTGCTGGTCGGCGATGTCGAAGAAGCCGTCGCGCCGCTGCACCGCGTTCTGATCGCCGAGATCGCCGATCATGATGCAGGCCTTGTATTTGCCCCCGAGCTTGCGGGCCTTGTCGACCAGGGCCTGCACCGTCTGCTGCATGATCTTGCGGTTGTCCGCCTGGATCGCGGTGTATTTGTAGTGATTCGGCGCCGGCGGCCGGTTGAACAGCACCATCGGAATATTGGCGCGGTTGGCGGTGCGAATCGCCGGGATGCAGGCGTTCTTGTCGGTCGGGATGAACAGGATGCCGTCGACCTTGCGCTCGCAGATCGCCTTGACCTGGTTGTTCTGCTTGTTCTGATCGCGGTCGGAGACGGTCTGCAGCACGGTCCAGCCGTTCTGCTTCGCCTTGTCGTGCAGGATCTGGTTGCCGACGATCCAGAATTCGGAATCGAAGGCGTCGAACATCAAGGCAATGCTGCGTGGCGCATCGGCCCATGCGGTGCGGCCGATGCTGGCCAGTGCGGCCGTCCCGAGCAGTGCGCTCGAGAGTTCGCGTCGCGTGATCGGCATCATCTCTCCCTCCCTGGTTGTTCGTTATCCGGCGTGCAATTCGTCCCCCGTCACGGGCGCCGGGCCCGGGCTGAGCGGCTGTACCGCGCGTCCGGTCCGTGCCGAGTCGTAGGCGGCGAAGACCAGACCGTAGGTGCGCAGACTGTCCGACCCGTCGGTCTCCGGCGCCGCGCCGCGCGCAAAGCAGTCGACCCAGTGGCGCTGGATCGCGAGCACGCTTTCCTGCACGCCATGCCAGGGCGGTGTCGCCCAGGGGAGCAGGGGCGGCGAGACGTCGCGTTCGGTGCGGCGGCCGTTGCTGCACACCACCAGACGGTATCCCGGCTGCAGCGACAGGCTGCCGTCGCGGCCCTCGAGTTCGACCAGCACCTGGGGGAACGGATCGGGATCGAGCCGGCTCGCGTAGCTGCACTCCACGACGCTGACGGCGCCGCCGCGATGCTTCAGCATCACCGTCGCGATGTCCTCGCCGCTGAGGCCGGGCCTGATCTGCTGCGCCTGGCAATACAGGCTCTCCACCTCGCCGAGCAGGAAGCGCGCGATGTCGAGCATGTGCACGCCGAGATCGAGCAGGATGAACTCTGTCTCCTGCGCCAGATAGGGCTGCCCGGCATAGATGTCGTAACCGGTGCGGAAGGCGACGCGCCCCCAGGTGAGCGGTCCGATCTTGCCGCGGGCGACGATGTCGCGCACGGCGCGGATCGGGGAGAGGAAGCGCGTGTTCTCGTGCACCATCATCGGCACGCCGGCGTCGCGACAGTTCGCGACGAGCGCCACGCAATCGGCCCAGCTCGGTGCCAGCGGCTTCTGCACGATCAGCGGCAGGCGATGCGCGACGGCGAGCTCCACCAGAGCACGATGCGAGCGCATCGTCGTCGCGATGTCGACGAAATCGAGCCGCTCCCGGCGCAGCATTTCCTCGGCGCTGGTATAGGGCGTCGCCGAATACTGGGCACTTGCCGCTTCGGCCTTGTCCGCATCGAGATCGCAGACGGCAACGAGCCGCACATCCGGCAGCGCGTGCCATGCCGCAAGATGGTTCTGAGCGAAAAAGCCGCAGCCGACCAGACCGACCCGGTAAGGCTCGCCCAATTTGGTTCGTCCGCTTCCCACCTGCGCCGTCCCGTCGGCGGCGCGGCACGTCTTATACCGAGCGCGGTTCAGTTGCGCCAGGGCGACGAACCTGCCTCGCGGTGCTCACCCGCCGGTGAGCAGTACCTCCTGGCGCGATTCCCGGCACGTGCGGCCGCGGCCAATCGGTTGCCGACGGGCCGCTGCGTCGGCGGACCGCCGTCGTGCGCCTCGCGAACCGGAGCGTGCCGAGCGCGGCGCTCGTCCGCCTGCACGCTCAGGCCGGTCCGTCGTTCCTCGAGCCCTGCATCGCGTTTGCTGCCCTGGACGACGCTGCGGCCTTCCCATAGACATGGCCCGTCGGGCCGGCCTTTTCGCTCGGACCGCCGGAACATTCACACCCGCGCGCCATGACCGATTGCCCGCGAGCGCGGCCCCGCGCATCGGAGCCGCGATGAACGAAAGGCCCTTGCGCGGCATCGCGCTGATGACCGCGGCGACGATGTGCTTCTCGCTCTCCGACGCGATGACCAAGATGCTGGTGGTGCGGCTGCCGGCGATCGAGGTCGCCTGGATCCGCTACGTCATTTTCGTGCTGATCGTCGCGACCGGCATGCTTGCCCGACGCGACATGATGCCGACCACCCGCCGCCCGGGCATCCACGTGCTGCGCGGGCTCGGCATCGTCGGCTCGTCGGTGTTCTTCGTCTTCGGCCTCTCCTTCCTGCCGCTCGGTCAGGCGGCGGCGATCAGCTTCGCCTCGCCGCTGTTCATCGCCGTGCTGGCCGCGCCGTTTCTCGGCGAGCGCGTCGGCGCGGTCGGCTGGAGCATCGTCGCGGCCGGGTTCGCCGGCGTGCTGATCGTGATCCGCCCCGGATTCGGCAGCTTCCAGCCGGCGGCGCTGCTGGTGCTGCTGTCCTCGCTCGCCTGGGCGTTCGCCATGATCACCACGCGGCGCATGGTCGCGACCGAGCGGCCGGCCACCATCCTGCTCTGGACCTCGGCGACCGGCTGCGCGGTGCTGACCCTGCTGGTGCCGTTCTCGTTCATTCCGATCACGCTCGGCGAATTCGCGCTGACGGTGCTGATGAGCATCGCGGCCACCGCCGGCCAGATGCTCGCCGTGCTCGCCTATCGCGAGGCGACGGCCTCGGTGCTGGCACCGCTCTCCTACTGCCAGCTCGTCTGGTCCACCTCGCTGGGCTGCCTGCTGTTCGCCTCGGTGCCGGATCTGTGGACGCTGGTCGGTGCGGTGCTGATCGTGGCGAGCGGCCTGTCCACCGTGCAGCGCGAGCGGCTGCGGATGCGCCGCGGCCGCGCGCTCGCCGCCGGCGACCAGGCGTGATCGGTGCGGCGACCGGACGCCGCGACTCACCTACGTTGGCAGCCCGACGCCGCGCGCACCGCTGCGGCGCTGCTGGATCACCACCGCGATCACCAGCAGCCCGCCCTGCGCGATGTCCTGCCAGAACGAGTTGACGTCGAGGATAACGAGGCCGTTGGCGAGCACGCCGAGCAGGATCACCGCCAGCATCGTGCCGACGATGGTGCCCTTGCCGCCCTGCAGCGAGCAGCCGCCGAGCGCTGCCGCCGTGATCGATTGCAGTTCCAGGCCCTGGCTGCCGGAGGTCGGCTGGCCGGAGCCGGTGCGCGCGGTCAACAGCACGCCGGCGACCGCCGCCACCAGGCCTACCAGCACGTAGACGCCGATGATGTAGCGGTTGAGCGGAATGCCGGCGAGCCGCGCCGCCGTCGCATTGCCGCCGACCGCGTAGATGTTCCGGCCGATATCGGTGTAGTGCAGCATGAGCTGCGTCAGCACCGCGACCAGCAGCAGGATCCAGATCAGCACCGGCAGGCCGAGCACATGGCCGCGCGCCAGCCAGACGAAGGTGGCGCTGGTACCGGTATAGCCCTGCGCGCGCCCGTCGGAAACGAGGTTGGCGAGCCCGCGATAGGCGGCGAAGGTCGCAAGTGTCGCAATCACCGCGTTCACCCGCCCGTAGATGATGATGCAGCCATTCAGAAGGCCGGTGCCGAAGCCGAGCGCCAGTGCGGCGGCGATGCCGGCCGCCGGGCTGCGCGTCGCCATGAACACCATTGCCGAGACGACGGAGGTGAGCCCGGCCTGCGAGCCGACGGAGATGTCGAGGCCGCCGAGCAGCATGACCACGGTCTGCACGACGGCGAGGATGCCGACGATCGCGACCGTTGTGCCGATCGTCTCGATGTTGGAGGTGTAGAAGAAATTCGTGTTCTGCGCGCCGATCACGGCGACGAGCAGCGCGAGCGCCAGCAGCAGGCTGACATTCTGCACGCCGATCGCGGCCAGCGCCCGGCGCAGCGGATGCGCGGCGGGCGGCGCCGCGACGCTCTCCACGGCACTCATGCCGCCTGGTCCAGGATCGCGAGGCCCAGGACACGTTCCTCCGTCGCCTCGGCGCGGTCGAGCACGCCGGCGACGCGTCCGGCCTGCATCACCACGATGCGGTCGGCGAGGCCGAGCACCTCCGGCAGTTCCGAGGAGATCACCAACAGCGCCGTGCCGGCCGCGGCCAGCCGGTCGATGATGCCGTAGATATCAGCCTTGGCGCCGACATCGACGCCGCGCGTCGGCTCGTCGAGGATCAACAGCCGCGACTGCCGCGCCAGCCAGCGCGCCAGCACAGTCTTCTGCTGGTTGCCGCCGGACAAGGTCGCCACTTCCTGCTCGATCGAGGGCGTGCGGATGCGCAGCTCCTGCGTGTAGCGCCGTGCCACGCGGCGCTCCTCGGCGCGGCGGATCAGGTGGAACGGCGCCAGCCGCGACAGGATGGCGAGCGAGATGTTGTCGCGCACCGGGCGGCGCATCAGCAGCGCCTGCGCCTTGCGTTCCTCCGGCGCCAGGCCGAGCCCGGCGCGGATCGCATCGCGCGGCGAGCGGAAACGCTGCACCGTCCCGTCGATCGCGATCGTGCCGGCCTCGAGCGGCAAGTCGCCCATGATCGCGTGCGCGAGCTCGGTGCGGCCGGCGCCGACCAGCCCGGCCAGCGCCACCACCTCGCCGGCGCGCACCTCGAAGCTCACGTCGTGCACGTCGCCGGTGGTGACACCGGAGAGGCGCAGCACCACGGCGCCGGGCGTGCGGGCGCCGCGCTGGAACATCGCGCCGAGATCGCGTCCCACCATCAGCCGCACCAGCTCCGCCTCGTCGGTCTCGGACGCCAGGCGCTCGCCGGCGACGCGGCCGTCGCGCAGCACCAGGATGCGCGTCGCGACGCGGAAGATCTCGGCCATGCGGTGCGAGACGTAGATCACCGCGATGCCCTCGGCGGTCAGCCGCTCGATCAGGCGGAACAGCGACTCCACCTCGTGGTCCGACAGCGAGGACGTCGGCTCGTCGAAGGCGATCACCCGGGCACGGCCGGAGACGGCGCGCAGGATCTCGACGATCTGCCGCTGCGGCGGCGACAGCGTGTGGCCTGGCTGGTCGGGATCCACGACCCCGCCGAAGCCCCAGCGCTCCAGCGCGGCGGCAACCTCGGCGCGCAGCCGCGTGCGATCGAGCAGTCGGCCGCGGCGTGGCAGGCTGCCGACATGCACGTTCTCGGCGACCGAGACATGCGGGATGATCTCCGGCTCCTGCGCCACGACGCGGATGCCGCGCCGCCGCGCATCGCCCGGTGTCGCGAACGCGACCGGCCGCCCGTCCAGCCGGATCTCGCCGGCATCCGGCGGCTGTGCGCCGCCCATGATGCGCAGCAGGGTCGATTTGCCGGCGCCATTCTCGCCCATGAAGGCGAGCACCTCGCCGGCGCGCGCGGTCAGCGCCACGCCGTCGAGCGCCTGCACGCCGGCGAAGCGCTTGCTGATGTCACGCATGGCGAGGACGGGCTCGGCCGCGCCCGGGCCCGTCCCCTCAAGCATCAGCTGCAGCTTCCCATCACCGATTTCCAGTTCTGCGGCGTCACGATCGTGGTCTTGGCGATCGTCTTTGGCGGCAGCGGCTTGTCGGTGCGGATCGCGTCGACCAGCGCGGTCACCGCGGCGCTGCCGACATCATGGCCGCTGATGAACAGCGCCGCCTTGTTGCCGCTCGCCTGGCCGGCCTGCCAGTCCTTGCAGTCGAGATACGCGCCGAGCCCGACGCCGATGATGTTGTCGGCCGGCATCCCGGCATTGGCGAGTGCGGTGACCGCGCCGGTTTCGCTCTCGTCGTTGCAGCCCCAGACCACCCAGTGCTTGATGCCGGGATTGGCGGTCACCACCGCGGCGGTACGGTTCTGCGCATCGATCGCCGAATTGTCGGTGCCGATCTTGATGATGCGCGGCGCCGGGCCGCCGGCGGCTTTGGCGAAGCCCGCCTCCTGGCCGCTCTCGCGCTCCTGGCAGTCGGAGAGTTCCTGCTTGTAGGGTGCGGCGATGCGGGTCGCGTCCGCGGTCCAGCCGGCGGCCTTGTAGAGCTGCCCGGCCTCGAATCCGACCTTGTAGCCCATCTCGTAGCTGTCGAAGCCGACGAAGGGCGCGGGCTGGCCGGTGCCGCTCTTGATCGGATCGTCGGAGGCGATCAGCGGGATCTTCGCCTGCTTCGCCATGTCGATGACCTGCGGTCCGATCTGCTGGTCCGGCACGACGATCGCGATGCCGTCCACCTTCTGCCCGATCATCACGTTCATCGCGCTGATCGCGGCGTTCGAATCGGTGCCGACATTGACCACGTCGACCTTGACGTTGCCGAGCTTGGTCGCGGCGTCGCGCGCGCCTGCCGCCTCGTCGACGAAATACTGCTGGTCGCCCTGCTTCTGGATGTAGGCGATCGTCAGCTTGCCGCCGCCGGCGGCGAAAGCCGCGCCGCCGAGCGAAGCGGTCAGCACCGCCGCCGCGACGCCAAGCGTTGGAACCTTGCGCATGGCCATGTCCTCCTCTGGGGTTCGTTATGGGGATGGCGCCGGCATCACCCGCCGACGGCCGCGCCGTCAGCCGGCACGGCTGCGCGCCGCGCCCGGGCTGTCAGGCCCTGATGTCCGATCCGTCTGCACTGGGCGCAAGGCGTTTCCCCTGCCCCGCAATCGGGGCGCTTGGCGGCCTCGGATGACCGTGCTCTGTTGGCCGAATAATAGTCGGACCATTGGGGTGCGCAAGTCGGCACAATCCGTCGTGAACCGCCCGGCGCCGCCGCCACGGCCGGCGCTGGCGCGGCCGCGCGTGCATGCCGACATGGTCGGGCAGCTCGCCCGGCGGATCCTGTCCGGCGCGCTGCCGCCGGGCGCGGCGCTGCCCAGCACCGCGGCGCTGAGTGCCGAGCTCGGCGTCAGCCGCACCGCGCTGCGCGAAGCGATCCGCACCCTCAGCGCCAAGGGGCTGGTGCAGATGCGCCCGCGCACCGGCACGCGGGTCTGCGCCCGGGAGGAATGGCACCTGCTCGACCCGCAGGTGCTGGGCTGGGCCGGCGCCTCGCTCGAGCCCGACTTCGTGCGCAGCCTGCTGGAATGCCGGCAGCTCATCGAACCGGCGGCGGCGGCGATGGCGGCGCGGCGCGCCACGGCGGCGCAGCTTGCGGAAGCGGAATCGGCCTATCTGCGCATGGCGGCGGCACTGCCGCACGACGTCGCCGCCTGTTGCGAGGCCGATCTCGAATTCCATCTGGCGGTGCTGCGCGCGAGCGGCAATCCGGTGCTGGCGCAGCTCGCCGGCACGATCTCGGCCGCGCTGCTGGCGATCTTCCAGCTCTCGCGGCGGCTCGCCGACAGCCATCGTGAGGCGCTGTCGGCGCATCGCGACGTGGTCGAGGCGATCCGCATGCGCGATGCCGCGACCGCCGAGGCGACGATGCGGCGGCTGCTCGGCGTCGCGGCGCGCGATCTCGGCCTGGCGCCGGACGCGGAGGGCGCCGGTGGTCTCGTCGCCGCCGAGCAGCACTGAGCCCGGATCGCGATCGCGCGCGGCGGATGTGCGAGACCGCCGGCGCCGTAGTCGCGCGCTGCGACGCGGCCGCGTTTTGCAGCGTATGGTCCCGGACTGCGCCGGCGCGCAGCGTGTGGTGCCGGATCGGGTTGCCCAAGATCGAGATGCACCGATCCGCCCGGAAGGACGGAGCGTAGAGGCGGCGCTCGCAAACCGCGCGACGGTGCCGAGCTGGCCGGTGCGATCGGGTCGAAGCGGGCCTACGCCGTGATCTCGATCAGGGTCGCGCGGCCCGAGGCGGCGGCGCCGCGCAGCGCATCGGGCAGGCCGTCCCGATCGACGATCCGCGCCGCGTCCCAGCCATAGGCGCGGGCGATCAGCGCGAAGTCGGGCGTGTGCAGATCGACGCCGAGCGGCGGAATCTGACGGGCGAGCATGTACGACTTGATCTCGCCGTAGCCGCGGTTGTTGAGCACCAGCAGGATGACCGGCACGCCCGCCTCGATCGCGGTGCCGAGCTCGGCGAGGCTGAACTGCAGGCCGCCATCGCCGCAGAGGCAGACGACCGGCCGGCCGGGACAGGCGATGCCGGCGCCGATCGCGGCCGGCAGGCCGAAGCCGAGCGCGCCGTAGCCGGTCGCGGCGTTGAACCAGGTGCGCGGCGCGGCGGCGGCGAAGCCGAGATTGCCGGCATAGACCTGGCGGGTGGAATCGCCGACCAGGATCGCCCCGGGCAGTGTCTCGCGCACCGTCTCCAGCCAGGCGAGATCTGCACGGGTTCCGGGATCGAAGGCCGCGAACCCGGCTTCGCGGGCGGCGGCGGCGCGGGCGGCGCCCGACCCGGACGGGCGCGCCGGCGGCAGCCGGTCCAGGAGTGCTTGCAGGCCGGACGCGGCATCGCCGATCAGCGCCAGCGCCGGCGGGTGGTTGCGCACCGCCTGCTCGGGATCGAGGTCGAGCCGGATCAGCGTGCCGGGGATCGCCAGCGGCGCGCGGTCGTACATGTCGTAATCGGTCGGTCCGAGCTCCGTGCCGGCGGCGAGCACCACGTCCGCTGCCTCGATCAGGTCACGGGTGGCGGGGCAGGACGGGCTGATCGAGACGCCGAGCGGGTGGTCGGGCGGCAGCAGGCCGCGGGCGTTCACCGTCATCACCGCCGGCGCGTCCAGCCATTCGGCGAGCGCGCCCGCCGCTGCCGCGGCTTCGATCGCGCCGCCGCCGAGCAGCAGCAGCGGCGCCCGCGCGGCGGCCAGCAGCGATGCGGCCTGGTCCAGCAGCGCCGGCGGCGGCACCGGCCGTGCCAGGCGGGCGGGCGGCGACGATGCGGACGCGACCTCGGCGCCGAGCCGATCGACGGGGATTTCGATATGCACCGGCCGGGGCCGCGCGGCGGCGAAGACGGCGAAGGCGCGGGCGAGCACCTGCGGCAGCTCGGCGGGATCGGCGATGCTGTGGCTGAACGCCGCGGCGCCGGCCATCAGGCGGCGCTGGTCGGGGAGTTCGTGCAAATGCGCGTCGCCGGAGCCGGCGCGGCCGGCCGGGTTGACGCTCGAGACCACCAGCATCGGCACCGAATCGGCATAGGCCTGCGCCATCGCGGTCGCGATGTTGGTGACGCCCGGGCCG
>DATJSJ010000005.1:0-2975 GCA_035504175.1 Acetobacteraceae bacterium | reverse complement strand
CGCGCTGGCGCTTGTCCTGCCGGCGCTGGTGGGCGCGCTCTGGCTCAACCGCGTGGCGCAGTTCATGACCTACGGCATCCTGGGCGTCGCGATGGCGATCGCCTGGGGCTATGCCGGCATCCTCAATCTCGGCCAGGGCCTTTATTTCGGCATCGGCGCCTACATGCTGGCGATGTCGCTGAAGCTCGCGGCGCCGGGCAGCCTGGAGGGCGGCACGCCGATGCCGATCCCGGACTTCATGCTGTGGAACGCCGCGCCGGGCGCGCCGCAGGATTTGTGCTGCATTACGCCGGGATCGTTCCTGTGGATTCCATTCCAGCGCGAGTGGTTCGGCGTGCTGATGGGCCTGGTGGTGCCCGCGGTGGTCGCGCTTGGCATCGGCTACACGATGTTCCGCGCCCGCGTCTCCGGCGTCTATGTCGCGATCATCACGCTGGCGCTCGCCCTGCTCGCGCGGCTCGTGCTGATCAACGCGCAACCGGTGACAAACGGCTTCAACGGCCTTACCAGCCTGAGCTTCTTCACTGTCGGCGGCATCGAGTTTAATCCTTACCAACCGCGTACCTACTACCTTGTGGTGCTGGTGCTCGCGCTGTCGCTGGTGCTCGCGCAATGGCTGGTCAGCAGCCGCGCGGGGCTTATCCTGCAGGCGATCCGCGACGACGAGAACCGGACCCGTTATCTCGGCTACAACGTCGCGAGCTACCAGGTGTTCTTCTTCGTCGTCTCCGCCGTGCTCGCTGGCGCCGCCGGGATGCTGTATGTGGTGACCGCGCAGTTCGCGTCACCGACCTTCCTCGACGTCGCCTTCAGCCTGTCGATGGTCGTCTGGGCGGCGGTCGGCGGACGCAACTCGGTCATCGGCGCCGCCCTCGGCGCGATCGGGCTCAGCGTTCTGTCATCCGCTGCGAGCGAGACGCCGGCACTGCTGAATGCCTGGCAGCTCGTCCTGGGCGCAATCTTCATCATAGCCGTACTGTTCTTGCCGCGCGGACTGGCGGGCGTGTTTAACGACCTGCTGCGCCGCCATGCCGCGCCTGACACGCGCCGCGAGGCGAGTTCACCGCTGGCGGCGCCCGGCGCGCGCGCCACGATGACGGGCCAGTGATGCCCGATGGACAATGTTCTTTCCATCCGCAGCCTGACCGTGGAGTTCAGTGGCTTCAAGGCCGTCGACGGCCTGGACCTCGACGTAGCCAAGGGCGAGATCCGCGTGGTGATCGGTGCCAACGGCGCCGGCAAGACCACGCTGATGGATGCGATCAGCGGCAAGGCGCCGGCCAGCCAGGGCCGCATCCTGTTCAACAGCGCCGACATCACCAACTGGCCCGAGCACCGCATCGCCCGCGCCGGGGTCGGGCGGAAGTTCCAGATCCCCAGCATCTTCAAGAACCTCTCGGTGCGGCAGAACTACCGGGTCGCGCTGAGCCAGGAGCCGGGCGTGCTGCGCAACGTCTTCCGCCGCCCGCGCGACACCGCGCGCATCGCGGAGGTACTCGATCTCGTTGGGCTTGCCGGCAGCGCCGACGAGCCGGCGGGCAATCTCTCGCATGGGCAGACGCAGTGGATGGAGCTCGGCATGGTGCTGGTGCAGGACCCGGCGCTGATCCTGCTGGACGAGCCGACCGCGGGCATGACGGTCGCCGAAACCAGCCGGACCGCCGACATCATCAACCGGCTGCATGGCCGGCACACGCTGCTGGTGGTAGAGCATGACATGGCCTTCGTGCGCTCGATCTGCCGCACGATCACGGTGATGCACATGGGCCGCAAGCTTGCCGAGGGGCCGGTCGAGGAGATCGAGCACGACCCGGCGGTGCGCGAGGCCTATCTCGGCAGCGGCGGAATTGGCCATGCTTGAGGTCCGCGACATCGACACGTTCTACGGCCGCAGCCAGGTGCTGCACGGTGTCTCGTTCCTTGCGCGCAAGGGCGAGGTGCTGGCCGTGCTGGGACGCAACGGCACCGGGAAGACCAGCCTGCTGCGTTGCCTGATGGGGCTGACCGACCGCACCAGCGGGCAGATCCGCTTGCAGGGCGTCGATCTGCTGGGCAAGCCCAGCTTCGAGCGGGCGCGCGCCGGCATCGGCTATGTGCCGCAGGGCCGCGAGATCCTGCCGAACTTCTCGGTGCGCGATAACATCATGATGGGCTGCTTCGCGCGCCGCGACGGCAGGCGCGAAGTGCCGGCGATGGTGACGGAGCTGTTTCCCTATCTCGCCGAGAATGCGGATCGCCGCGGCGGGCTGCTGTCGGGCGGCCAGCAGCAGCAGCTCGCGATCGCCCGCGCGCTCGCCGCCGATCCTACCGTGCTGTTGCTCGACGAGCCGACCGAGGGGATCCAGCCGAACATCGTCGAGCTGATCGAGCAAACGATCTTCCGCCTCAACGAGACGCTCGGGCTGACCATTCTGCTGGTCGACCAGCAGATCGAGTTCGTGCGCCGCATCGCGCGCCGCTTCATCATCCTGGAGAAGGGCAGCGTGGCGGCGGCGGGAGATATCGAGGAAATGACGGATGATGTTGTTCATCGCCATCTCGTCATCTAGCGTCGCGGCGAGCCAACACCGCGAGCCGCACGTGTCGCTTCGACCTGCGGCGGAACAGAGGAGGGCCTGAGCCATGCTACACGGTGATATTTCCAGCAGCCACGACACGGTCGGGGTGGCGGTTGTCAACTACAAGATGCCGCGCATGCACACGCGCGCCGAGGTGCTCGCCAACGCCCGCAAGATCGGCGACATGATCACCGGCATGAAGGTCGGCCTGCCCGGCATGGACCTGGTGATCTTTCCCGAATACTCCACCCACGGAATTATGTACGATCCGAAGGAGATGTACGAAACCGCCTCCACCTGCCCGGGCGAGGAGACCGAGATCTTCGCCGAGGCGTGCCGCAAGGCGAAGGTCTGGGGCGTGTTCTCGCTGACCGGCGAGCAACACGAGGAGCATCCGCACAAGGCGCCCTACAACAC
>DATJSJ010000004.1:0-2955 GCA_035504175.1 Acetobacteraceae bacterium | reverse complement strand
CGAGCGCTTCCCGATGGACCTGGTGTTCGGCATGCACAACTGGCCGAACTTCGAGGAGGGCGTGTTCGCCTGGCGCAACGGCCCGATCATGGCGGCGATCGCCAATTTCGACATCACCGTGACCGGCTGCGGCGCGCACGGGGCGCAGCCGCATCTCGGCACTGATCCGGTGGTGGTTGCGGCGCACATCGTGACCGCCGTGCAGAGCATCGTCGCGCGCGACATGGAGCCGGCGGAGGCCGGCGTCGTCACCATCGCGCAGTTCGAGACCGGCGGCACGGCGTACAACGTCATCCCCGAGACGGTGCGGATGAAGGGCACGGCACGCTGGTTCGCGCCGGAAGTGGGCGATCTGCTCGAGGCGCGGTTGCGCCGACTCGCCACCGGCATCGCCGACAGCTTCGAGGCGCGGGCGGAGGTGATTTTCGAGCGGATCTATCCGGCAACGGTCAACGACCCCGAGGCGACGGCGCTGGCGCGGCGCGCGGCGGCGGTGGTGGCGGGCGAGGCGCGCGTGCAGCACATGGACAAGCCGACCATGGGCGGCGAGGATTTCTCCTTCATGCTGAACGCCAAGCAGGGCGCGTACCTGATGCTCGGCGCGCGACGCAGCGAGGACGACGCCATGGTCCACCACCCGAAATACGACTTCAACGACGCGATCCTGCCGATCGGCGCCTCCTACTGGGCGACGCTGGCGGAGCAGTTGCTGCCGCGGCGCTGAGGCAATCGCGATGCCCCGCGACTGGTCCCGGCATTTCGCCCCGCGCGCGGCGCGCATGGGCGCCTCCGAGATTCGCGAGCTGCTGAAGCTGCTCGACCAGCCGGACATCATCTCGTTCGCGGGCGGCATACCGGACCCGGCGCTGTTCCCGCGCGAGCCGCTCGCCGCCGCCTTCGCGCGCGTGCTTGGCGATCCCGCCCGCGCCGCGGCCGCGCTGCAATACTCGGTGAGCGAGGGCTATCGGCCGCTGCGCGAATGGCTCGCAAACTACATGGCCGGGCTCGGCGTCGCCTGCACGCCCGACAACATCCTGATCACCAACGGCTCCCAGCAGGCACTCGATTTTCTCGGCAAGCTCTGCATCGGGCCGGGCGACGGCGTGCTGGTCGCAGCCCCCACCTATCTCGGCGCGCTGCAGGCGTTCAACTGCTACGAGCCGCGCTACGAAACGCTGCCGGGGCCGGAGAGCAACCGCTTGCACGCCGGCGCGGGCGAAGGCGGCGGCGCGCCGAAGTTCGCCTATGTGATGCCGGAGTTCCAGAACCCGACCGGCACCACGCTCGACCGCCGGGCGCGCGCGGCGGTGCTCGATCTCGCCGAAGCGCTCGACCTGCTGGTGATCGAGGACGCCGCCTACGAGAAGCTGCGCTATGACGGCGAGCGCGAACCCTCGCTGCTGCAGCTCGCGATCGAGCGTGCCGGCCATATCGACGAAGCGCGCGTGGTCTATTGCGGCACGTTCTCGAAGACCATCGTGCCGGCGTTGCGCATCGGCTGGGCGGTGGCGGCGCGGCCGATCATCCAGAAGCTGGTACTGATCAAGCAGGCGAGCGATCTGCACAGCGCGACGCTGAACCAGATGGTGATGCACGAGGTCGCGGCCGAGCTGATCGAGCCGCATGCGCTGGAGATCCGCGCCGCCTATCGCGCCCGGCGCGACGCGATGCTGCGGGCGCTGGCGCGGCACATGCCGCCGGGGGTGGACTGGACCCGGCCCGAGGGCGGGATGTTCATCTGGGTGACGCTGCCGGTGCATCTGGATGGCGCCCGGCTGCTGGAGCGCGCGGTGCGCGAGGCGCGCATCGCCTTCGTCCCGGGCGAGGCGTTCTTCGCCGACCGCTCCCGCCGGAACCACCTGCGGCTGAGCTTTTCGCTCGCCGATCCCGCGACCATCGAGGAGGGCATCGAGCGCCTCGGCCGGCTGCTGCGCGCCGCCTGAGCGCGCCGACGGACGCGCAGGGGGGCCAACGAACGTGGATTCGGCGGCCCGGCATCGGCGCGCGGGCAGCAGCGGCGGCGCTGCGCCGCGCCAGCGCGGGTTCGGTCGTCAGCGTACCAGGTTCACCTGGCGCGTCACCCCGCCATAGACACTGAGCTCCCGTCGGATCGAGACGGCAGGCGGCCCTGGCAGGCCGGCCGTGACGAAGTAGCGGCCATTCGGCACGTAGGAGAAGATGAAGTGCCCGTCGGCGTCGCAGCGATTCTTCACCACCAGCCGGTCGAGCCAGGGATCGTGCGGCAGATGCGGCGCGGCGCTGACCAGGACCAGCGAGCGTCCCGGCCCGTACAGCGCCTCCATCCGCGCGCGCGTCGCCGGGATGTCGGGGATCAGGCTCGCCGCGTCGCCAGCGCAGGTGAGGACATGCCCGTCCGGCCCCGGCACGGCCGTTCGGCCCATGATCGTATTGTCGCCACGGCGGAGCGCCCACTCGCCCTGCCGATAGGCCGCCTGCCCGACGGGTATCTCGACCGGGGCCGGTGGCGGCGTCAGCGAGCAGCCGGCGAGCAGCAGCAGTGCGCCGCCCAGCACGAGATGAAGCCCGCCTGGAACGGCGCGGCACCGGGATGGCGGACGGGAGTCGGTCAGATCGGGCATGCGGCGGATCGCACGCCCCGAATGCGGCGATGGCATGGCCTCGTCGCCGGTCTGCGCCCTCCAAAGACGGTCGACATGGGCCGAGGCGAGGATGTCCCGACAGCCGCAAGCGAGCAGTGCCGATCAGCCCGAGGCAAGCTGGGCCTCGATCGCGGTCTTGTCGATGACCGACCAGACGGATGCGATCTTCGATCGCTTGAACTCGTAAAACACGTTCTCCGCGAACGACACCTGCCGGCCATCGATGTGCAGGCCGAGGAAACTCCCTTTGGGCGAGCATCGAAAGCCGAGGCGAGCGGCGACAAGCGGGGGAGAACAAGCCAGAAGCTCGATGTTGAAGCGGAGATCCGGGATG
>DATJSJ010000003.1:0-4158 GCA_035504175.1 Acetobacteraceae bacterium | reverse complement strand
GGCCTATGCGCATCTGCGCGGCCAGTGCGTCTGGGTGCTCGCAGGCGACCTGCTGTTTCGCGAGGGCGAGGTCGAGCACTTCCTGGCCGCTGGCGACTGCCTCGCGCTCGGGCCTCCGCTGGACTGCGCGTTTCGCAATCCGTCGGATGCCGTTCCGTGCGTCTACGTCGTGGCCCTCGCGCGACGCTGACGGCAGGGGCGCCCTTCCGCGCCGGGCGGTTGAGGCGGGGCTGTCCAACCCGCGGTCATTCTGCCGCGCCCTTGGGCAGAATGGGCGCCGGACCGCCGGCTACGCCGACGCCGCCGCATGGCACGCTTCTTGATACGCCCCTCCCGTCGTGTCGCGCAGCGCGCGCAACCAGCACCGGGGAAGAGGGTCAGAAGCATGTCGATCGGCCAGGGCATCGGGCGGCGGCGCGTCTTGCAGGGAGCCGCGGCCGGACTGGCCGGGGCGGCGATCGGCACCGGCGCGGCCCGCGCCGCCGGCAAGCTCACCGTCGGCTTCATCTATGTCGGGTCCGAGACCGATTACGGCTACAACCAGGCGCATGCCGAGGGCGCCAAAGCCGTCCGGGCCATGCCCGGCGTGTCCGTCGTGCAGCAGGCGAAGGTGCCGGAGACCGTCGCCGTCGCCAACACGATGGGCAGCATGATCAACCTGGACGGGGCGACGCTGCTGTTCCCGACCTCGTTCGGCTATTTCGACCCCTACGTGCTGAAGGCGGCGAAGGCGAACAAGAAAGTCACCTTCATGCATTGCGGTGGGCTGTGGAAGGCCGGCGAGCCGACCAACGCGCACAGCTATTTCGGCTATATCGACGAGGCTGTCTACGTCTCCGGCATCGTCGCCGGGCACATGACCAAGACGAAGAAATTCGGCTTCATCGCCGCCAAGCCGATCCCGCAGGTGCTGCGCAACATCAACGCCTTCACGCTCGCCGCGCAATCCGTCGATCCCTCGATCACCACCCAGGTGATCTTCACCGGCGACTGGTTCATGCCGGTGCGCGAGGCGGAGGCGACCAACAGCCTCGCCGATCAGGGCGTCGACGTCATCACCTGCCATGTCGACAGCCCGAAAGTGGTGATGGAGACGGCGGAGAAGCGCGGCCTCTTCACCTGCGGCTATCACACCAACCAGGCCGTGCTGGCGCCGAAAGGCTACCTGACCGGCGCCGAATGGAACTGGCCGCACGTCTATCCGGACTTCGTCACCGCGATCATGGCGGGCAAGACGCTGCCGAACATGATCCGCGGCGGGTTCAAGGACGGGTTCGTGCGCAACTCCGCCTACAACGCGATCGTCCCGGATGCGGCGCGCAAGCAGGCGGACGCGGTGCGCGCGAAGTTCACCGCCGGCGACGTCGTGATCTTCAAGGGGCCGCTGAAGGACAACAAGGGCAAGATCGTGATCCCGGCCGGTACTACGATGGGCGAGCGCGACGTCGCACTCGAGAGCATGAACTACCTGGTCGCGGGTGTCTCCGGCAGCACGAGCTGAGCCGAGCCGGCGGATGGACACCAGGATCAGGCTGGCCCGCGCCGCGGACGGCGTGCTGCCGCCGCTGCTGGCGATTCTCGCGACCCTGGTGCTGTTCGCCGGCTTCCTCGCCGCCGCCGGCGCCGATCCGTTCCAGGCCTACGGGCTGATCTGGCTCGGCGGCTTCGGCACCTGGTTCTCCTGGCAGAACACGCTGACGCGCGCGGCACCGCTGCTGCTCACGGCACTCTGCATGGCGCTGCCCGCACAACTCGGCCTGGTGATCATCGGGGCGGAGGGCGCGTTCGTGCTGGGCGGGCTCGCCGCGGTCGCGGCCGGGCTGCCGCTCGCCGCCGCCGGCGTGCCGCCGCTGCTGGTCGATCTCGCCATGGCGGTCGCCGGCATCCTGGTCGGCGGCGGGCTGATCGCCGGCTGCGGCGCGTTGCGCCACTGGCGCGGCGTCAACGAGACGATCTCCTCGCTGCTGATCGCGTATATCTCGATCGCGGTGATGAACCAGCTGGTCGAGGGGCCGCTGCGCGATCCGACCAGCCTCAACCGCCCGGCGACGCCGACGCTGCCCGATGCCATCATGCTGGGCAACATCCCCGGCACCTCGATCCATGTCGGGCTGATCGCCGGGCTGGTGTTCTGCGTCCTCGCCTGGATCCTGATCTTCCGCACCACGCTCGGCTTCGCCGCGCGCATCGTCGGCGGCAACGCGCGGGCCGGGCGCGTCGCCGGCCTGCCGGTCGGGCGGCTGATCCTGATCGTGACGTTCCTCGGCGGCGCCGCGGCCGGTCTCGCCGGCATGATCGAAGTCGCGGCGGTGCAGGGCGCTGCCAGCGCCGATCTCGCGGCGGGTTATGGCTATACCGGCATCCTCGTCGCCTTCCTGGCGCGGCAGAACCCGCTCGCCATCATCCCGGTCTCCGTTCTGATCGGCGGCATCGATGCGGCGGACGGGCTGCTGCAGCAGCGGCTCGGCCTGTCGGATGCGACGATCCCGGTGCTGCGCGGGCTGCTGTTCCTGATCCTGCTCGCCTCGGAATCGCTGCGCGGGCGGTTGCTGCTGCCGATCCCCCGCCTGCGCATCCTGCCGGGCGCGCCGCGCGCCGCCAAGCCGGGCGTCGACCCGACCGGGATCGGCCCGGCATGACCGCGCATGCGCTCGGCTGGTGGGGCGTGCCGCTGGCGATGCTGGCCGGGGCGATCCGCGTCTCGACCCCGTTCCTGTTCGTCAGCCTCGGCGAGCTGGTGACCGAAACCAGCGGCCGCATCAATCTCGGCCTCGAGGGCACGCTGGTGATGGGGGCGATGAGCGGCTTCGCGGTCGACTACCTGACCGGCTCGCCCTGGCTCGGCGTGCTGGCCGCCGCGGTGGTGGGCGGCGCGTTCGGCGTGCTGCACGCCGCGGTCTGTTCGCTGCCGCGGGTGAACGATATTGCAGTCGGGATCGCGCTGATGCTGTTCGGCACGGGGTTGGCGTTCTTCCTCGGCAAGCCGTTCGTGCAGCCGAAGGCGCTCGACCTGCCCTCGATCGGTCTCGGCTGGTGGAGCGCGATCCCGCAGGTGCGCGCCGCGCTGCAGGTCAATGCGCTGTTCTTCGTCGGCGTCGCGATGGCGCCGCTGCTGCTCTGGATGCTGCGCAACACCGGCATGGGGCTGACGCTGCGCATGGCGGGCGACAGTTCCGATGCGGCGCGGGCGATGGGCGTGTCGCCACTGCGGGTGCGGCTGTTCGCCACCACGTTCGGCGGCGCGATGGCGGGGATCGGCGGGTCGTTCCTGTCGCTGTACTACCCGGGGAGCTGGAACGAGGGACTGTCGAGCGGCCAGGGCATCACCGCGGTCGCGCTGGTGATCTTCGCCCGCTGGAACCCGATCGCCTGTCTCTGGGCGTCGCTGCTGTTCGGCGCCGCCGGCGCACTCGGACCGGCGCTGCAATCGGTCGGCGTGTCCGGCTTCTACTACCTGTTCAACGCGGCGCCGTACATCCTGACGCTTCTGATCATGATTCTCGCCTGCTCGCCGGATCGCGCGCTGCAAGGGGCGCCCGGCGAGCTGTCCATCACGCGGTAAAGGAGCGCGCGGCATGAGTGATCGCACATGAGCGGCCTCACATGAGTGGCCTGGGCGGGCTGAACCGATCGCCGAACGGCGTCGTCGTCGGGATGGTGCAGTTGCAGCTTCCGGTGGTTGCGACGCCGGCGGATCTGGCACGGCAGACACGACGCATCTGCGAGATGGTCGCGACCGCGCGGCGCGGCATGCCGTCGATGGACCTGGTCGTGTTCCCGGAATACGCGCTGCACGGCCTGTCGATGGACACCAACCCGGCGATCATGTGCCGGCTGGACGGGCCGGAAGTGGCGGCGTTCCGGTCCGCCTGCCGCGAGCACCGGATCTGGGGCTGCTTTTCGGTGATGGAGGCGAACCCGCACGGCAACCCGTACAATGTCGGGCTGATCATGGACGATGCGGGCGAGGTGCGGCTCACCTATCGCAAGCTGCATCCCTGGGTGCCGGTCGAGCCGTGGGAGCCGGGCGATCTCGGCATTCCGGTCTGCGACGGACCGAACGGGTCGAAGCTCGGGCTGATCATCTGCCATGACGGCATGTTTCCGGAGATGGCGCGCGAGGCGGCCTACAAGGGTGCCGAGATCATGCTGCGCACC
>DATJSJ010000002.1:0-14242 GCA_035504175.1 Acetobacteraceae bacterium | reverse complement strand
TGGTTGACGGACGTCCCAACCGCAACGTCATACCGGGATTGCCACGAGCGGCCTTCGTGACTGTGATATCGACCCTCCGGTTACGACAGCACCTCCGACCAATCCCGCTTCGTGTCTATGGGGGTGACATCGCAATACTTGGCCATTGCGAGTCATCCACGCGAAGGTTGGTCAGGGCTGCGCCGGTCTGCCAAGCCAAGAAAGCGTGCCGCAGTTATGCTCCACCCCTGAGTTGAACGGCACACTCCGCCACATCCGCCCTCAATGCCCACCCTCCAGATACGCCGCCCTGATCTCCGGCCGCGCCAGCAACTCCGCGCCTTTCCCGGCCATGGTGATCGCGCCGTTGACCAGCACGTAGCCGCGATGCGCCAGCCGCAGCGCCTGAAACGCGTTCTGCTCCACCAGCAGCACGGTCAGCCCCGTCTCCCGGTTCAGCTCGCGGATCGCGCCGAAAATCTGCCGCACCACCAGCGGCGCCAGGCCGAGGCTCGGCTCATCCAGCAGCAGCAGCCGCGGCCGCGACATCAGCGCCCGGCCGATCGCCAGCATCTGCTGCTCGCCGCCGGAGAGCGTGCCGCCGCGCTGGTGCAGCCGCTCCTTCAGCCGCGGAAACATCACGAAGACCTGCTGCGCCCGCGCCTCGAATTCGGCCGGCGGCGCGCCGCGCGCGCCCATCAGCAGATTCTCCTCGACGCTCATGCGCGGGAAGATGCGCCGCCCCTCCGGCGCCTGCGCCAGGCCGAGCCGCATGATCTCGTGCGTCGGCAGTTCCGTGATGTCACGCCCGTCATAGACGATGCGGCCGGTGCGGGCGCGCGGATTGCCGCAAATCGTCATCATGAGCGTCGACTTGCCGGCACCGTTGGCGCCGATCAATGTCACGATCTCGCCCTGCCGCACCTCGAGATCGACGCCCCGCAGCGCCTGGATCGCGCCGTAGAAGGCGGAGACTTCGGACAGATGCAGCAGCGCGCCGTTGCCCGCCACCGTCACGCCTCCGCCACCGCGACCGGTGCTGCCTCCTCGTCCTCGTTGCCCTCGCCGAGATAGGCGCTGATCACGTGCGGGTCGGCGCGCACCGCCACCGGCGTGCCGTCGCTGATCTTCCGCCCGTGATCCAGCACCACGATGTGGTCGGAAATCCGCATCACCACGCCCATGTCATGCTCGATCAGCAACAGCGAGCAACCCTGCGTGCGGATGCGCAGCAGCAGCTGGTTGAGCTCGTCGGTCTCCCGCGGATTGAGCCCGGCGGCCGGCTCGTCGAGACAGAGCAGCACCGGCTCGGTGCACATCGCGCGCGCGATCTCCAGCCGTCGCTGCGCGCCATAGGGCAGCGCGCCGGCCGGATCGTCGGCGCGGGCGAGCAGGTCGACCGCGTGCAGCCACTCGCGGGCGCGCTCGATCGCCGCCCCCTGCTTGTGCCGGAAGCCGCCGATGCCGAACACCGCGAGCAGGCCGGCGCCGACATTCGGCATCAGCATGTTGTGCTGTGCCACAAGCAGGTTCTCGAGCACGGTCATGCCGGCGAACAGGCGGATGTTCTGAAAGGTGCGCGCGATGCGGGCCTGGCGGGCGATGCGATGGCCGGGCAGGCGCTCCAGCGCATAGGCGTGACCGTCATCATGCGTCAGCACCATGCTGCCGCCAGTCGGACGATAGAAGCCGGTGATGCAGTTGAAGACCGTGGTCTTGCCGGCGCCGTTCGGGCCGATCACCGCAGTGATCTCACCCTGCCGCGCCACGAAGGAAAGTCCGGCCACTGCCGTGAGGCCGCCGAACCGCATGGTAAGATCGCGTACCGCAAGCAAAGTGTCGGCCGACGGCACGCGCGCTTGCATCACCACCTGATCCAGATCGGGCGCGCGACCCGGGGGCTCGACGGCGTCGCGCCGGAGGCGCGCTGAACGAGAGGGGCGCGCAGGCGAACCCCTCGCCATGGGGTCGGAACGAAGTCAAGGCTCCGCCTCCGGCGGACCGTGCGAAGCGCGGCTTCGGCCTTGACTTCGTTCCGACCCCATGGCCGCCGGCAATGATCGCCTTCGACGCGCTCGAAGGCGCTCCAGAGCGCCTGTCGCCGGCGACAAGAGAGAGAAAGGACGGCCACTCTATCCGCGTCCTTGTGCCACGAGCTCGGCCGAGATCTCACGCTTTCGGTGCAGCGCCACGGTCGGCACGCGGCCCGAGACCAGGCCGCGCGGCCGCAGGATCATCATCAGCACCAACGCGATGCCAAAGATCAGCATGCGGTAGTCGGAGACGGCGCGGAACAACTCCGAGCCGCCGATCATCGCCAGCGCCGCGAGCGCCACGCCGAGCTGGCTGCCAAGGCCGCCCAGCACGACGATCGACAGCACCAGCGCACTCTCGATGAAGGTGAAGCTCTCCGGGCTGATGAAGGCCTGGCGCGTGGCGAAGAAAGCGCCGGCGAAGCCGCCGAACATCGCGCCGATGGCAAACGCGGTCAGCTTGGTGACGGTGACGTTGATCCCGAGCGCGCGGCAGGCAATCTCATCCTCGCGCAACGCCTCCCAGGCGCGGCCGAGCGGCAGCCGGCGCAGCCGCAACGTCACCCAGTTGGTCAGCAGCGCCAGGATCAGGATGACGTAGTAGAGGAAGATCAGGCGCTGCGTCGGATTCGGCTCGACGTGGAAAAACCCGGCAAACGTGCCCGGCCCGCTGCTCATCGTGAACTTCAGGCCGAACAGCGTCGGGCGCGGGATGCCGAAAATGCCGTTCGGCCCGTTGGTCAGGCTGACCCAGTTGTTGAGCACGATGTGGATGATCTCGCCGAAGGCGAGCGTCACGATCGCCAGGTAGTCACCGCGCAGCCGCAGCACCGGGAAGCCGAGCAGCATCCCCCAGCATGCCGCGAGAAGGCCCGCGATCGGCAGGCAACTCCAGAAGCCGAGGCCGAAATCGGTGGCGAAGATCGCGAAGGAATAGGCGCCGACAGCGTAAAACGCGACATATCCGAGATCGAGCAAGCCGGCGAGCCCGACCACGATGTTCAGCCCCCAGCCGAGCATCACGTAGGTCAGCACCAGCACGCCGAGGTCGACGTAATAGCGCGCGGCGAATATCGGCATCACGACGGCGAAGGCGAGCAGCGCCGGCGCAACCAGCCGACCAAGCCTGGTCGCCACCTCGGCGACCACCCGATTGCTGCGGAAAGCGGCGCGGCGGTTGCGCCCCTGCCAGAACAGCAGCAGCAGCCGCCCGGCAAATACGGCCAGGACGGCCAGCACGACTGCCTCCGGCCGCGCCCGCAGCGACATGGCGCTGCCGCCTTCGGTCGTCTTGAGGCCGATCATCGGGCCGAATAGCCCGAACGCGACCAACGCGGACAGGCCGGCGTCCCGCAGCGCTCCCGGCGGCAGGCGAGACGAACCGCCCGGCGCCGCTGCGTTCATACCTTCTCCACGTCGGCGCGGCCGAGAATCCCGGTCGGCATGAACACCAGAACGATCGCGAGGATCGAAAATGCCGCGACGTCCTTGTATTCGACGCTGGCATAGGCCGACCAGAAGGTCTCGATCAATCCGATCGCAAGCCCGCCCAGCACCGCACCTGGCAACGAGCCGATGCCGCCGAGCACCGCCGCGGTGAACGCCTTCACCCCGGCGACGAAGCCGATATAGAAGTCGATCACCCCGTAATAGAGCAGGAACATCAGCCCGGCGACGGCGGCCAGCGCCGCGCCGATGACGAAGGTCAGGCTGATCGTCATGTCGGTGTTGACGCCGAGCAGACCTGCCATCTTGAGGTCCTGCTCGCAGGCGCGCATCGAGCGGCCGAGCGGCGTGCGCGTCACCAGCCAGGTGAAGATCGCGAGCACGACGAGCGTCGTGACCACGATCGCGATCTGCATCCAGGAGAGCTGCACGACGAAGCCGCCATGCTGGCCGAGCAGGCTCAGCCCGCCCGGAATCAGCGGCGCCATCGGCTTGACCTGCGCGCCCTGGCTGACCTGCACAAAGTTCTCGAGCGTGATCGACATGCCGATCGCCGAGATGAGCGGTGCCAGCCGGAATGACCCGCGCAACGGACGGTAGGCGATGCGCTCCACCGTCCATCCATACAGGGCGGCGATCGCCGCGGCGAAGATCAGGGTGATGGCCAGCGCGATCGGGACGGCCGTGATGCCGACCATCGCGAGCCCGGTCAGCGCGATCAGCGACAGGAAGGCCCCGACCATGAAAATGTCGCCGTGGGCAAAATTGATCATGCCGATGATGCCGTAGACCATCGTATAGCCCACCGCGATCAGGCCGTAGATCATTCCGAGGGTCACGCCATTGATCAGCTGCTGCAGCGCGTAGGCCACAGGGCACACCTCCGAACTTGGTTACCGGCCGTCCTGCTGTCGCCGCAGGTCTGGGCTGCACGACAGTCCTGTCACAAAGCACGGCGGATCGGACCTGCGCAAGCGGGCGGCTGCGGCCGCCGGTCCGGTAGCACGGCGGGACAGGCCAGGCGGCAATCGGCACGCCGGTTCCGGCCGCGTCCGGCAGACGGGGTGCTCGGCCTGCCGCGGGCGGCGAAGGTCAACTCCAGGGGCTGCCGGGGGTTGGGCTGCGGTCGGCGGATTGCGGAGCGCAGAGGCCGCGCCACGGCACCGTGGCCCGGAACGTCACGAAGGCCGGGCGCCGGCGCCGAAGCTCGGTCCGCCGGGTCCGGTCCTTCCCTTGGCCCGGACCCGCTGCTATAGGGCGCCCGCGAAAGCGGGACCCGGCGGGCGCATAGCTCAGTTGGTAGAGCAGCTGACTCTTAATCAGCGGGTCCAAGGTTCGAGTCCTTGTGCGCCCACCAATCTTTGCAGTGACTTAGCCGCCGGTTCCGCGGAGTCCGCCGATCATTGTCCGTGTGGGGCCGCGGTGATGCGGCCGGACGCGCGGTCAACATGGCCGCCGACCGGGCCGGCACCGCGGCGTCGAAACGGCGCCGGCGGCAGTGGTCAGCTGGCAAGACATCGCCGGTCTCCCCTGGTCCAGCAGCAAGACGCGCGCGTGTATTGCACGCCTGCCGCAAGCCGGCCCCGGCAGCGTCTGCATCGCACGGCGCCGAACCGCCCATTGATCAAGCAGCGCAGAGTCGCCAAGCTCCTTACGATTTCAGTCCGAAGCGACGAAGCCGGGAAGAATCATGCTGACCGTTGAAGATCTCCGTGGAATTCCACTGTTTTCGCCGCTCGGCGTAGCGGAACTCGACCTCCTGACGCAGACATCCGCCGACATTCGTCTGGCCGCCGGCGAAGTCGCCGTTCCCGAGGGCGGCGAGCGCGCGCTGTTCGGAGTGCTTGCAGGCAGGATCGAGGTCTACAAGACAATCGACGGAGTCGAACGCAGACTCGGCTGGCGCCTGCCCGGCACCATCTTCGGGGAAGTGCCGCTCGCCCTCGGTTCGCCGTTTCCCGGCGGCTACAGGGCAGTCGAGCCCTCGCGCGTGGTGCGCGTGGAGGCGCGCCACTATTACAGCGTCGCGGCCGCGTCGCCCGACTTCGCCGCGAAGATGGGAAGCCTTGCACGCGAACGTCTGGGCGGACTGCAGGGAATCTTCGCCGAAGCGCCGCCGGTGCGCGTGACCATCGTCGGCGATCGCTGGGATCCTGCCTGCACGGAGCTCTGCCGCTTCTTCGCCCGGAACCAGATCACCTTCGAACTCCTCGCCCCGGATGCGCCACAGTTTGCCACACTGTTTCGCGACACCATGCCGGAAGGCGCGAATGGCCCGGTGCTGCGTCTCGCCGACGGGACGGTCATGGTCCGGCCGAGCACGCGAGAGGTTGCGCGGGCCCTGGGGCTGCAGATCAGCGCGCGCGCCGAAATCTACGACACCATGATCATCGGCGGCGGACCTGCCGGCCTTGCGGCGGCGGTCTACGGTGCCTCGGAAGGCCTGCGGACGATCGTCGTGGAGCGCGAGGCACCTGGGGGTCAAGCTGGCACCTCCTCGCGCATCGAGAACTATCTGGGATTCCCGGATGGCGTGTCGGGCGACGAACTGGCCATCCGGGCGCTCCAGCAGGCGCGCCGCCTCGGCGCGGAAATCCTGGTGACGCGCGCCGTCCGACACCTCGATGCCGGCACGCGCGAGGTTCACCTCGACGGCGGCGACCGGGTGCGGGCGAGGACCGTCATCCTTGCCACCGGCGTGTCATGGCGACGCCTCGCGATCGACGGATTCGACCGGCTGTTCGGCAAGGGCGTGCACTACGGTGCGGCCCGCAGCGAAGCGAGCGGCATGAACGGGCTGGACGTGCATCTCATTGGCGCCGGCAATTCGGCCGGCCAGGCCGCGCTGCACCTCTCCAACCACGCCCGCACCGTGACACTCCTGGTGCGCGGCGACTCGCTCGAGAAGAGCATGTCGCAGTACCTGATCGACCAGGTGCGCGCGAAATCAAACATTGCGGTGCGCCTGTGCGCGGAGGTCAAGGCGGCACACGGCGACACGCATCTGACGGCGATCGACATCCATGACCGGCTCGCCAACGAGACGCACCGCGTCGATAGCGGCGGCCTGTTCGTGTTCATCGGCGCGGACGCGGAAACCGAGTGGCTGCCCGCCGATATCGCCCGCGACGCGCGCGGCTACGTGCTGACGGGTGACTCCGTCGTGAAGGCCGGACGATGGTCGCTTCCGCGGGATCCCTATCTCCTGGAGACGAGCCTGCCCGGCGTCTTCGCCTGCGGTGACGTCCGGTTGAGCCCGATCAAGCGCGTCGCCTCGGCAGTCGGAGAAGGCAGCATGGCGATCGCCTTCGTGCACCAGTTCCTGCAGCAGCACGGTACCCCTACAGAGATCGCCGCTTTGCGGCGCTGACGCCGTCCGTGCAGCCCTGCATCGATCGCTCTCGCGGATAGTTGTGCCGACGTGGCACCCGATCGGGCCGGGGGTCATCTTCCCGCTGACCAGCAGGCCGAGGCTGTTGGAGGCGGTACCTAGGTGGGCGGGTCTGCAAGCGAGAGGCTGAACCTTCCGACAGGCGAACGCCTCGCCCGGGCCGTCACGACCTGCACCATCGGATCCAGCCCGGGACTGCCCGGACCTTTCATGCGGCTCATGGCTTTCCGGCAGATCCCGGGACCGCCGGTCGGTTCAATTATGTCCCCACCGCATCAGCGAAGATCAGGGACAGTGGTGACGGACTCCGATGGCACCGGGCTACGACCGAGGCGCCGTCCTGGGCCAGGATCGCTCTGAACGCGCCGACCGATCCCGCTCCAGCCTTCGCCTCCAGACCATCAATCGCGCCTGCCGCAGGTCCGCCTCCGGCGGTCGTCGTCTAGTCTGGCCCGTCCAGGGTGCGAATCCGCGGATCCGCCGCGAGATCGAGAATATCCAGCTCCTCCTCGATCGCGTGGAATGCGTCGTCGCCGATCGTGCCATCCCGACGCAGCCTGAAAAGCACGCGGCGCTGGATCGACACCAGGTGCCGCTGCAGTCCCGGCAGCCGCTCCGCATCGGACGGCAATTCCGCGCCGCCCGAGACGCGCGCGGCATATTCGCGACGCAGCAGCGCGACCGAGTTCGTATCGCCCCGCTCCTGCAGCGCGTCGATCGCGGCACGGGCGGTCGTGCTGCGCGCCAGGCGGATCTCCTCCGCCACCGAGTTGTCCACCGGCAGCAACAGACGCTGCATCAGCGGGCGCAATGTCAGCCCCTGCAGCGCCAGCGTGCCGAGCACGACCCAGAAGGCGCAGAACACGATCAGGTCCCGGTGACCGAAATCGGCGGGCAACGCGAGCGCCGTCGCGAGTGTCACGATGCCGCGCATGCCGCACCAGGAGATGACGACGCCGCTGCCGAAGGTCGGGCGCGCCAGTCGCCGGCCGCCACCGTCGCCGAACCGCCCGAGCTTCCAGCGCAGCGCGACGTTGTACGGCATCACCCAGGCGATCCGGACCAGGATGACCACGAGGCAGATTGCGGCGGCGGTCCCGACATAGACGGCCCAGCCGCCATCGAGCCGGCCGAAGATCGCCTTGAGCTGCAGCCCGATCAGGACGAAGGCAAGGACGTTGAGCACGAAGACCACGACCTCCCACACCGCGTAGGAGGCAATCCTCGCCCGGGCGTGGCTTCGTTTCGGCGCCCAGCGCGCCAGGGTGATCGCGTAGACGACCACGGTGATGATGGCCGAAACGCCGAGCCGCTGCGCGAGGATCCAGATCGCGAACGTGCCGAGGAACTGGATCAGCACGAAGACCGGAATATCGCCCTGATCGAGCGGCAGGCGCAGCCAGAGCCGGGCGGCGAGCCAGCCCAGCACGACCGCGCCACCGACCGTGAGCGCCAGCACCGGGATGAGTTCCCAGCCGCCGACACTGCCGCCCGCCGCCGCTGCCACCGCCAGCCGATAGATCAGCAGCGCCGTCGCATCGTTGAACAGGCTCTCGCCCTCGAGGATGACGAGCACGCGGTGGGGCGGGTTGAGCTGGCGCAGCACGGCGATTGCGGCGGACGCATCCGGCGGCGCCACGATCGCGCCCAGCGCTATGCAGGCGGGCCAGGACATCGCCGGGACGATGGCATGAGCGACCATGGCGACGGCCGCGACCGTGATCCCGACCACGATGATCGCAAGCGCGCCGATCGGCAGCCAGTTGTCGCGCATGTCGCGCGGAGACGCGTCGAAAGCCGCGTCCAGCAGCGTCGGTGCCACGAACAGCGCCAGCGCGAGCTCCGGATCGAGCATGACGACCGGCGTGCCGGGAACGATCGCGGCGATGGCGCCGGCCAGCGCCAACAGAGCCGGATAGGGCACGCCGATCCGGCGGGCCAGGATCGCCAGCAGGGCCCCCGCCAGCAGCAGCGCAATCACCAGCTCGAACAGGGCCACGATCGGCTCCCCTCGTCCCCGGCCGGCCGGCTGCTCGCGGCGGCGAGAAGCGGACCACGGCGGACGATTGCGATCAGGGCCGCGACGGGCAAGTACGTTCCGGATGCGACGGCGCCGCCGGCGCGCCGGGATGCGCACGCCTACGTTCCGGGGTCTCGACGCGGCCTGGCGGATGCCCGGCCAGCCGGGCGGCCTCGTGGCCCCGGATCGCAAGCACGACACAATGCACGGGAAACACGCGACGGGCGTTGGCGGGCGGCAGGCCGGGCAATCCGGCCTCGCGACGTATCAGCACGCAGCTCCGGCTGACGGCTCCGCCCTGTCCCGACCGTCAGGCTTCGCGTGCCGACGACGCGCCAGCAGCATTGCGGCGATCCCGCCAGGCAACAGCCAGCCGCTCGGCGGCTCCGGCACAGGCATTGCAGGATGCGGCGCCGGCTCTGGCGGCGGGGGCTGCGGCCCATGCCATCGCTGCAGGGGTGGATCGGGCGCGAAGGGCTTGGGTGGACCGGGCACCGGAGGGCCCGGCAAGTCGCCGTCCGACGCGGTCGGCAGGTCGAGGCCGCTCGCCAGGATTGGCCCGATCGCGCTGGCAAAGGAGGCGGCCGGACGGAGAGTTTCGTCGGCGGGGCCGGCCGCGAACGCACCGACGCCGATCGGGGCCGCCACCTCGGTCACCCCCGACGACGGCGGCGTGGAGCGCGGCGCGACCGGCGATGGCGCCACCGCCATGAGCCCGAGCACCCCGGCGACGCGGACGAGGCGGCACGCCGCGGCCACCGGCGATGAAGGCGCGTGCCGGATCGCGCGAAGGGCGTGCAGCCCGCGCGGCCGTGCCCGGCCGCCGATGGTCGGGCGGATCGCCGATGCGCGCGGTGTATGCGGCAAAAAATGCCAATGCCGATGCGGCACGCGACGCGACCGCCGCACGCAACGCCAGACCAAGCCAGGCAGGTCCATCTCGAGCTCGTCCAAATGCCCAAGCCGGCGGCTCGTGCCCCCGGGCGGGTAATCTCAAATCAGCGGATCAGTCTAAAAAACGATACGGGACCTTATCACCCGCCTTACCGGGCTGTCGAGGCGATATGGTGGGATTCGGCCAGATCGCAGGCGCATGGCCGCACGGCCGCACATCGCCCGGTCGTCGCCGGGCAGTGCGTCTCAGGCCGCCTGTTGTGACGGGCCGGCCGTCGCCGGCCCCTGTCCCAGCCGGGCCATGGCACGCCGGATCGCGCGGCGGCGCCGCGGATCCTGCGGATCGGTCCGGCGGGCCGCGAGCAGCACCATCCGGGCGCTCCGGTCGGAATGGCCCACCTCCCGCAGGGCAGTGTAGGCCGCATCCTCGAACGGTATCGTGCGCGCCGCGACACGGATCCGCTCGACCAGCCACCGCTCCAGACCCGGCGACAACTCGAGGCAGGCCAGCAAGGTCGCCAGGCGTTCGGTGCCCGGCGACCGCGCCCGGATCATTGCGCCAGGCAGATCACTCGGGGTCGCTTTGTCCATCTGCCCCTCCACGCCTCGGTTCGACGACGCCACCTCTCGACGTCGCTCTCTTAGCTCACGTTTTTGTGATGATCTACGTGCAAATGCGTGTGGATTAACCGATCATCGGCCCGCCGGGTTGCACCGGCCGCGGTGATCGCCGCGGCTGGCGCGGCACCGCTTCCGCGCCTTCCGGGCGTGGGGCCGGAGGCGGCTACTCGCTCTCCGACCAGGCGCAGATGACGTTCCTGGCGTCGGCGGGCAGGCAGTAGCCCTCGCTGCCCGCGGCGACATCCCGGGTCGCGCTGCCGGCGGGCAGCCGCACCGCCGCGCCGCGTGGCGATTTCGCGAGCGCATCGAAGACGGTCTCGCCGAGCGATCGGCCATGCGGATCGGAGAGGTCGTCCGCATTGAGCCCGTTCATCGTCGGGAAGGCGGTATCCGCCCAGACCTCGCGGTCTCTCCCCAGGGCGACGAGGTGGAGGCCGAAATCGGCGGGGCCGCCGCGCCACGCCTGCCGCTGCCTGGTAAACGCCTGCCTGGCGGCAGCGAACCCGGCGCCGTGATAGAATTGCACCGCTTTGAGGGCATAGGCCTTGGTCGCCGCCTGCCGCGCATATCCGGCCTGGGCCGAGGGGCCGGCTGCCAGGGCCGCCAGTGCGCCCAACCCGAACGCGAAGCCGAATCCCCGAGCCCTCATGAGTGCCCCCTTTTGCCGCACCGTTCGCGGCAGCCTGGCGAGGGGGAATTGCCATTCCGTTACCGGGCCGGCGTCGGGCGGCGAGCCAGACCGGGCTTGTGTCGCCCGGACATCGCGCGACGTCCGGGCCTGGCGGGCCCCGCGCCGGTACCGCCGGCGCATGGCGGAATGCGACCTCGCCGCAGTGGCTGGACTACGTCATTGCCCCCAGGGCGCCGGATCACGACGCCGCGGGGGATGATGCGTGGACCACCCATGCCGCGGGGGCGCCGGCAGAGCCCGAAGCCGGTCACATGCGGCAACCATGACGTCGAGCAGGACGAGATCGATCCGCTGCTGCACCATGACGGCGTTGACCGCGCTGCCATCCGCGATTGCCGTCACGTCGTACCCCCCGTCGCGCAAAGGGCGCGCGATCAGCAGCCGGATGTCGGAATCGGCCTCGACCCACAGGATGTGCGCCGGCGGACACTGATGGCGATCGGGCACGACCTCCGAACGCTGCTGACCAGGCTGAAGTCGAGCGGCCCAAGCAGGCGCACCCCTGTCAGGAGGCGAGGCGCTCCCTGGGCGCCGGCGCTGCTTCTGGTTCTGATCGCTGGCTGCCGGGGCAGCCCCGCGCCGCCGGGCGGTGTCCCCGCACCCACCCTGCCGCCCCAAGCCCGCGCCATGCTCGACGCCGAGAATTCCGTCCGGGCGCGCGTCGGAGTGCCGCCGCTCGTGTGGTCCGCGCCGCTCGCCACGGTCGCGCAACGCTGGGCGGATCACCTGATGCAGACGGGCGGATTCGCCCATCGTCCCGGCAATCCGTTCGGCGAGACCCTCTACGCCATCACCGGTGGGGTCGCCTCACCAGCGGAGGTCGTCGCCTCCTGGGCGGCGGAGGCACGGGACTACGACCCCGTCACCGGAGTCTGTCGAAGCGTCTGTGGCCACTACACGCAGATTGTCTGGCGCGGCACGCGTGCGGTCGGCTGCGCCGCCGTCACGGGGACGGTGCGGCAGGTCTGGGTCTGCGAATACGACCCACCGGGCAACATCGTGGGCGAGTCGCCGTACTGAGGGCCCGCCTGCCGCGGGCGCGACCGTCCGCCGCCGCGGCGGCGTCGGCGCCATGCGGCAGCCGCGGCCCGGCAAAGAATGGTTGACGGAAATGATGTTCGGCGGCACGCGTCTCGGCCCCGACCGACACTGACCCATGTTTCGCGCCTTCGAACGCCTGCTACAGCCGACCGACCTGCCGCCAGAGGCAGCCCCGCCGCCGCTCACCGCGCGCTGGGCGCTGGCGCGGTTCTACTGGCATTACGCCCGGCAGGCGCGCGCACTGATCGCCGCCCTGTTCCTGGCCGGCCTGCTGGTGGCGGCGCTCGATACGCTGATTCCAGTGTTCATCGGCCGGGTGGTCACGCTCATTTCAACGCATCGGCCCGAGACGCTGCTGCGCCAGGCCGGCTGGCAGCTTGGGGGGATGGCGGCGCTGCTGCTGGTCGCGCGGCCGGCGGCGCTGCTGGCGCAGAACCTGGTCACCAACCAGGCGATCGCCCCGGGCATGACCAACCTGATCCGCTGGCAGAGCCACTGGCACGTGGTGCGGCAGAGCTGGACCTTCTTCCAGAACGACTTCGCCGGCCGCGTCGCGAGCCGGGTGATGCAGACCGGGCCGAGCCTTCGCGAGAGCATCGTCGCGTCGATCAACGCGGTCTGGTACGTGGTCGTCTACGGCAGCAGCGCGGTGGCGCTGCTCGCGGCGACCGACGTGCGGCTCGCCGTGCCGATGCTGGTCTGGTTCGTCGCCTATGCCGCGCTGCTCTCTTTCTTCGTGCCGCGGCTGCGGGAGCGGTCGCGGCGCATGTCGGAGGTGCGCTCCGGGCTGACCGGCCGGATCGTCGACAGCTATACGAATATCCTGACGGTCAAGCTGTTCTCCCGCGCCCGCGACGAGGACGCGTTCGTGCGCGAGGCGGTCGACCTGCACACGGAAACCTTCCAGGGCCAGCTGCGGATGATCACCCGGCTGGCAACGACGCTGTCATTGATGAACGCCGGCCTCGTCGTCGGCACCGGCACGGTCGCGATCTGGCTGTGGCATGACCGGCTGATTGCGATCGGGGCGGTGGCGATGGCGCTGCCGCTCGCGCATCAGATCGCGCAGATGTCCGGCTGGATTGCGCAGAATGTGACCGGCATCTTCGAGAATGTTGGCGCCGTACAGGACGGCATGCGTTCCATCGCGGTGCCGCGCCACCTGCCGGACGCTCCGGACGCCGCTGAGCTCGAGGTCCGCCGCGGCGCCATCGCCTTCGAGCGGGTGCGCTTCGGTTATGGCACGGAGCGCGGTGTGCTGCACGATCTGACATTGCGCATCGCGCCCGGCGAGCGGATCGGCCTGGTCGGACATTCCGGCGCCGGCAAGTCGACCCTGGTCAACCTGCTGCTGCGCTTCTACGCGCTGGAGGGCGGGCGGATCACCATTGACGGGCAGGACATCGCGCAGGTGACGCAGGAGAGCCTGCGGGCGCAGATCGCCGTGGTGACGCAGGACACCTCGCTGCTGCATCGCTCGATCCGCGACAATATCCGCTACGGCCGGCCGTCCGCGACCGAGACGGAGATCCTGGCCGCCGCGCGCCAGGCCGAGGCGCTCGAGTTCATCGAGGAGCTCGAGGACTGGAACGGGCGGCGCGGCCTCGAGGCGCATGTCGGCGAACGCGGCGTCAAGCTCTCCGGCGGACAGCGCCAGCGCATCGCGATCGCGCGGGTGATCCTCAAGAATGCGCCGATCCTGGTGCTGGACGAGGCCACCTCGGCGCTGGACAGCGAAGTCGAGGCGGCAATCCAAAGCCAGCTCGACAGCCTGATGCGCGGGCGCACGGTGATCGCCGTTGCCCACCGCCTCTCCACCATCGCGCGAATGGACCGTCTGATCGTGCTCGAACACGGACGCATCGTCGAGCAAGGCACGCATGCCGAGTTGCTGCGGACGGGCGGCGCCTACGCCCGGCTCTGGTCGCGCCAATCCGGCGGATTCAGCGCCGCGGCGGAGTGACGGCCGGCTTCCGGGTGCGGGGCCGCCCAAGTTCAAATGCCATGCGTCTCCTCCTTCAGTTGTACGAGGCGCGCGTATTGCGCGCTCGACCGCGTCGAGCGCACCGCGAGCCCACGCCACGGGATCGGAGCGCCGTCAAGGCCGAAGCCGCGCTGCGCGCGGT
>DATJSJ010000001.1:0-34644 GCA_035504175.1 Acetobacteraceae bacterium | reverse complement strand
CCGGCAAGCTCTGCATCCACCCGGCGCAGCTCGCGCCGGTGCAGACGGCCTTCACCCCGTCCGCGGAGGCGCTCGCCTGGGCGCGGCGGGTGATGGCGGCCTTCGCCGCGGCGCCCGAGGCCGGGGTGCTGGCGCTGGACGGGCGGATGATCGACCGGCCGCACCGCCGCCTGGCCGAGCGCATTCTCGCCGCGGCCGGCGAGCCCCCGCCGCAATAAGGCCGCAACATCCGCGCCCTATCGTCGTTGTCCCGCCGCAGGATGCGGCGTGGGTTTGCGGCCCGAACTGCGTATCGGTGGCATGACCACCCTGCTGACGCGCCCGGCCGCACCATCTGTCGACCTGCCCTGCCAGGAGGAGCCGCCGCCGCGCCATGTCCGCCGACCCGCCGACTCACGACCCGGACCCGTCCGATGCGGCGCTGATGGCGCGCGCCGCAGCGGGGGATCGCGCCGCTTTCGAGGTCCTTGCCACGCGGCACCTCCTGGCACTGCATCGTGCCGCGCGCCGGGTGGTGGGCGACGCCGCGGAGGCCGAGGATCTGGCGCAGGAGGCGATGCTGCGCGCCTGGCAGCTTGCCGCACGCTTCGATCCGGCCCGCGGCAGCCTGCGCGCCTGGCTGCACCGGATCGTGACCAACCTGGCGATCGACCGGCTGCGCCGGGCGAGGCCTGCCGCGGAGATCACGCCCGAGCTCGCCGATACCACGCCCGATCCGGAGACGGCGCTGCGGCAACGCCGGCGGCGGGCGGCGCTGCTCACCGCGGTGCTGCGCCTGCCCGCCCGGCAGCGCCGCGTTCTGGCACTCACCTACGCCGAGGGATGGCCGAGCGCCGCAATCGGCCTCAGCCTTGGCATCTCGACCCGCGCCGTGGAGGGGCTGCTGCGCCGCGCCCGGCTGGCGCTGCGCGAGGGGCTGCGCGCGCATTGACCGCGCCGGCTCCGGGCCGCCGCCCGGAGCGATGACCCGGTTCGGCCTCCGCCGCGCGCTGCGCCGTCATGGCCCGGCGCTTGCGCTCTGGCCGGCGTCGGAGCGGCAGGCCGCGCTGCGCCTGCTCGGCCGCTCCGCGCGGGCGCGCGCGACGTTGGCCGCCGCGCTGGCGGCCGCCCCAGAGCCACACGCCGCGGACGCGGCGCTGCTCGCGCGGCTGCGCGCCGGCCTCGCCGCGCGCATCGACGCCGCCGCGCCGCCGCAACCCGCCGCGCGGCCGGTAGCCAACGTCACGCCACGTGCCGCGCCGGGCTGGGGCTTTGGCGCGGCCTTGCGCTGGGGCGCCGTCGCCGCCTGCTTCGGCCTCGGCCTGTGGCTTGGTACCGCCGCCCTGGCGCCGGCCAGCGCGGCGCCGGACCTGCTCGCCTACCTGCAAACCGGCGCGCCCGGCGCGGAGCTGCCATGAGGGTGACCGCGCTTCCTGACTCTCGGCCGTCACGCCGCATCGCAGTCGCCGAATGGTGGCGGTTCGGCCTATGGGCCTCGCTGGCGCTCAACGCCTTCCTGCTGGCGCTGCTGGCGGCACGGCTGCTGGCGCCGCCGCCGCCGCATCACGGGCCTCCCGACGTGCAGCGGGTGATCGCCCGGATGGCGGCGACGCTGCCGCCCGAGGATGCGGCGCGGTTCCGATCCGTCATGACCGGCCGCGCGCCGGCGCTGCAGGCGGCGCAGGACCGGCTGCGCGCGGCACATCGAACCGCCGCCGCCGCCATCGGCGCGGTGCCGTTCCGCGCCGCCGATGCCGAGGCGGCGATGGCGGCGTTCCGCGCCGCTTGGCTCGACCTGGCGCGTCAGCTCGGCCAGGCACTGGTCGTTGCCGCCGGTGACCTGTCGCCGCAGGGGCGCGCCCGGCTCGCCGCTTTCGGCGAAACGCCGCGGAATGACCACGAGTGACAATCTCCATGTCGCGCCTGCTGCCCCTCGCCCTGCCGGCACTGCTGCTCACGGGCTGCGATCTGGGGCCGGACTACCATCGCCCCGCGCTCGACGTCCCGGCCGCGTTCCAGGCAACGCCGGCCAGCGCCGCCGCCGCCTGGCCGGCGCCCGACTGGTGGCGCGGCTTCGGCTCGCCGGAGCTGGACGAGCTGATCCGTCGCGCCCGGCTGTACGACAACAATCTGCTGGCGGCGGTGGCGCGGGTGCAGCAGGCGGATGCCCAGGTGCGCATCGCCGGCGCGCCGCTGCTGCCGAGCCTGACCGGCTCCGGCAATGCCACCTATGAGCGCGTCGGTACCGGCTCGGGTCGCGGCGGCAGCGGCTTCGTCACCACGCCGAGCGGCACGGTGACCTCCGTGAGCAGCGGCGGCGGCAGCCACTACACCGACGTGCACAATTACGGGGCGCAGCTCAACGTCGCCTACGAAGCGGATTTCTGGGGCAAGAACCGCGCGAATTTCGAATCGGCGCAGGCCGCCGCGCTGGCCAGCCGGTTCGACCAGGAAACCGTGGCGCTCACTGTCGTGACCAGCGTCGCCACCACCTATCTCTCCGCCCTCGGCTTCGACGACGAATTGCGCGTGGCACAGCAGAACCTGGCCGCCGCCGAGGACATCCTGAAGGTGAATCAGGCGATGCTCGCGGTCGGTACCGCGTCCGCCCTTGATGTCGCGCAGCAGGAGGCGCTGGTCGAAGGGCTGCGCGCCGTCATCCCCGGACTGCGCAGCCAGCGTGACCAGGAGGTGATCGGGCTCGGCATCCTGACCGGGCTGCCGCCGGAACACATCGCGATCCGGCCGGGCACGCTGATCGACATGCCGGCCCCGGACGTCGCGCCCGGCCTGCCCTCGACCCTGCTCGCGCGTCGGCCCGACGTCGCCTTCGCCGAGGCGGAGCTGATCTCGCAGAACGGCAGCGTCCGGGCGGCGCGCGCCGCGTTTTTCCCCGACGTGCAGCTCACCGGCGCCGCCGGCTGGCAGAGCGCCGCGCTCTCCTCGCTGATCAGCCCCGGTTCGGCGCTGCTGTCGATCGCCGGCAACGCGACGCAGACGATTTTCGACAACGGCAACCTGCTCGGCCAGTTCGAGCTGCAGAAGGGGCGCTATCAGGAACTGGTCGCCGACTACCGCGAGGCGGTGCTGCAGGCCTTCACCGATGTCGAGGACGCGCTGACCGGGCTGCGCTTCGCGATCGAGCAGGAGCGGTTGCAGGCGGGCGCGGTCGCCGCCGCGCGCCGGGCACTCGATGTCGCGCGTGCCCAGCTCGCCGCCGGCACCGCCAACATGATCACCGTGCTGACCGCGGAGCAGACGCTGTTCAGCGACGAGGCGACGCTGGCCGAGGACCGGCTGGCGCGCTTCCAGGCGCTGATCACCCTCTACAAGGCGCTGGGCGGCGGCTGGTCGCTGCCGGGCGCCGGGAGCCGTACCTGACATGCGCCGCCTGCTGCTGATCGTGGTTCTGCTGGCTGCCTTGGGGGGCGCGGCGTGGCTCGTGCTGCATCACGGCGCGGCGCCGACGCAGCAGGCGAGCCGGCATGGCCGCGGCGCCGGCGGTCCGGTGCCGGTGATGGTGGCCGACAGCGCGCGCCAGGATGTGCCGATCTGGCTGAACGGGCTCGGTACCGTGCAGGCCTTCAACACCGTCACCGTGCATTCGATGATCGACGGGCCGCTGCTGTCGGTCGAGTTCAAGGAAGGCCAGGACGTCACCGCTGGCCAGGTGCTGGCGCGGATCGACCCGCGTCCGTACCAGGCGGCGCTCGATCAGGCGGTGGCGAAGAAGGCGCAGGACGAGGCCAACCTGGCGAATGCGCGGCTTGATCTTACCCGATACGAGAAGCTGGCGCGCACCAACTACACGACGCAGCAGCAGGCCGACACGCAGCGCGCCACGGTGAAGGAGCTGGAGGCGCAGGTCGAGCAGGACGAGGCGGCGATCGAGACCGCCCGCACCAATCTCAGCTACACGACGATCGCCTCGCCGCTTTCCGGCCGCACGGGTATCCGCCAGCTCGACCCGGGCAACATCATCCACACCACCGACACGAACGGGCTGGTGACGATCACCCAGCTGCATCCGATCTGGGTGGTGTTCACCCTGCCGCAGCAGCAGCTCGGCCCCGTGCGGGCGGCGATGCAGGCCGGCCCGGTGCAGGTCCTGGCGCTGCCGCAGGGTGCCACCAACGAGGAGACCGCGCCGCCGCCCGGCGCGGCCCCCGCGGGTCCGGGTCTGACGGCGTCGGCCACCGGCAGCGGTGCGGCGGCCGATCCGCCGGGCGACCCCGCCCCGACACCGCCGACCCCCACGGTGCTGGATCGCGGCGTGCTGGCGGTGCTGGACAATCAGGTCGACTCCGCGACCGGCACGATCAAGATGAAGGCGCAGTTCCCAAACCCGGCGCTGAAGCTCTGGCCGGGCGGCTTCGTCGACGTGCAGCTGCTGGTGCGCACCGAGCGCGGCGTGGTGACGGTGCCGCCCGCCGCCGTGCAGCGCGGTCCGAACGGTGCCTTCGTCTATGTCGTGCATCCCGACGACACGGCGCACCGGGTCGCGGTCAACGTCGGTGCGGAAAACCAGCAGGTCGCCGTGATCACCAGCGGGGTCGAACCCGGACAGCAGGTGGTGACCGACGGCGCCGAGCGCGTGACCGATGGCGGCAAGGTGACGATCGTCCAGCCGGAAAGTGAGTCCGGCGCACCCGCCGGTGCGGCGCACACAAGCCACGCGCCGGGCACGGCGTCGCGCCACCGCCACCGTCACCAGCCGCAGACGACAGCGAACGGCGCCGGCTGAGCAGCGCGTGAGCATCTCCGCCCCGTTCATCGCGCGGCCGATCGCGACCTCGCTGCTGGCGGTGGCCCTGCTGCTGGCGGGCCTGCTCGGCTACAACGCGCTGCCGGTTTCGGCCCTGCCGCAGGTCGATTTTCCGACCATCCAGGTCACGACCGAGCTGCCGGGCGCCAGCCCGGAGACCATCGCGACGCTGATCACCGCCTCGCTCGAGCGGCAATTCGGCGAGATCCAGGGCCTCTCCAGCATGACCTCGACCAGTGCCGAGGGCACCAGCGAGATCACGCTGCAATTCGACCTCTCGCGCAACATCGACAGCGCGGCGCAGGACGTGCAGGCGGCGATCAACGCCGCCGCCGGCACGCTGCCGACCAACCTGCCGTATCCGCCGACCTATTCGAAGGTGAACCCGGCCGATGCGCCGGTGCTGACGCTGGCGCTGACCTCCGAGACGGTGCCGATCGCGCAGATCGGGGACGCCGCGGACACGCTGCTGCAGCCGAAGCTCAGCCAGATCGCCGGCGTCGGTAAGGTCACCGTGCAGGGCGGCATCCGGCCGGCGATCCGGGTGCAGATCGACCCGGCGCGGCTCGCCGCCTACGGGCTCGGCCTGGAGGATGTGCGCAGCGCCGTCGCCGACGCCAATGTCAACGGCGCCAAGGGCGGGTTCGACGGACCGCGACTCGCGACGGCGCTCGGCGCCAATGACCAGATCACCTCGCCGGCGCAGTACGCCAATCTGATCATCGCCTGGCGCAACCAGGCGCCGGTGCGCATCCGCGATGTCGGCCAGGTGGTCGGCGGCGTCGAGAACGACCGGGTCGGCGCCTGGTATTTCCCACCGCCGGCCGCCGGCAAGCGGGCGGCGATGACGCAGGCGGTAATCCTCGACATCCAGCGCCAACCGGGTGCCAACATCGTAGAGACCGTCGCGACCATCAAGCGCCAGCTGCCGCAACTGCAACGCGCCATGCCGGCGGGCATCAAGCTCACCATCGTCGCCGACCGTACCGACACGATCCGCGCCTCGGTCGCCGACGTGCAGGTGACGCTGGTCCTGGCGGTCATTCTCGTCACGCTGGTGATCTATCTGTTCCTGGGCTCGATCCGCGCGACGATCATTCCCGCGCTCGCGCTGCCGCTGTCGCTGATCGGCACGTTCGGCGTGATGGCGTTGCTTGGCATCGGGCTCGACAATCTCTCGCTCATGGCACTGACGGTCGCGACCGGCTTCGTCGTCGACGATGCGATCGTGATGATCGAGAACGTCGTGCGCTATATCGAGATGGGCGAGCGGCCGCTGGTCGCCGCTTACAAGGGCGCGCGGCAGATCGGCTTCACCATCGTCTCGCTGACCGTGTCGCTGATCGCGGTGTTCATCCCGCTGCTGTTCATGACCGGCGTGGTCGGGCGCCTGTTCAGCGCCTTCGCGATCACCCTCTCGGTGGCGGTGATCGTCTCTGCGCTGGTGTCGCTGACGCTGACGCCGATGATGTGCGGCCGGCTGCTACGGCCGGCGGAGCAGGTGCATCCCGGCCGGCTCGCGCGCGCCTTCGAGGCGGGCTTCAACCGTTCGCTCGCCTTCTATCGCCGCAGCCTGCACTGGTCGCTGCGGCATGACGGGCTGGTGCTGCTGATCGCCGCGGCGACGCTGGTCGGCACCGTGCTGCTTTACATGGTGATCCCCAAGGGCTTCCTGCCGCAGCAGGACACCGGCATCGTCACCGCGGTGATCCAGGCCTCGCAGACCGCCTCGATCCCGCGCATGAGCCGGCTGCAGGCGCAGGTCGGCGGGATCATCCAGGCCGACCCGGCGGTCGCCGGCATCACCTCCTTCGTCGGCGCCGGCACCATCAACGCGACACCGAATGTCGGCCAGTTCACCATCGCGTTGAAGCCGATCGGGCAGCGCGCGCCGGTTGCCGCGGTGATCGACCGGCTGGACGCCGCGATCGAGCGCATCCCCGGCGTCACCGTCTTCATGCAACCGGTGCAGGACATCCAGATCGGCACCCGGGTCAGCCGCACCCAGTTCCAGTACACGCTGGTCGATACCAGCGCCACCGAGCTCGACACCTGGGCGCCGCGGCTGGTCGCGGCGCTGCAGAAGCTGCCGGAGCTGCGCGACGTCGCCAGCGACCAGCAGGACGAGGGGCTGCAGACCTACATCGACGTCAACCGCGACGCGGCGATGCGGCTCGGCGTGCCGATGCAGGCGATCGAGGACACGCTGTACGACGCATTCGGGCAGCGCCAGATCAGCACGATCTTCGCCGAGAGCAACCAGTACCGGGTGATCCTGGAGGCCGATCTGGCCTTCCAGGCCAATCCCGGGTCGCTGTCGCAGCTCTACGTCTCCGGCACCGCGTCGTCGGCCAGCACCAGCAGCAACCAGAGCAGCACCGGCAACGGGCCGAACACCAACACGACCGCCAATACCGGCAACACCACCAATCCGAGCACCGCGGCCTCGCTGACCAGCACCGCGACGAACGCACCGGAGCCCGAGGTGCCGCTGACCGGGATCGCCACCGTCACGCGGCGGGTGGCGCCGCTCGCGATCACGCACCAGTCGCAGTTCCCCTCGGTGACGCTGAGCTTCGACCTGGCCCCCGGCGCCTCGCTCGGCGATGCGGTCACGGCGGTGCGGCAGGCGGAGCGGTCGCTCGGCATGCCGGACACGATCAGCGGCCTCTATTCCGGCGACGCGGCGGAGTTCCAGCGCTCGCTCGCCTCCGAACCCTGGCTGATCCTCGCCGCCGTGGTGGTGATCTACATCGTGCTCGGCGTGCTGTACGAGAGCACGATCCATCCGGTAACCATCCTCTCCACCCTGCCCTCGGCCGGCATCGGCGCGCTGCTGGCGCTGATGCTGACCGGGCAGGACCTTTCGCTCGTGGCACTGGTCGGCATCGTGCTGCTCATGGGCATCGTGAAAAAGAACGCGATCATGATGATCGATTTCGCGATCGAGGCGCAGCGCGACCGTGCGCTGTCGCCGGACGCGGCGATCGAGGAGGCGAGCCTGCTGCGCTTCCGTCCGATCATGATGACCACGGCGGCCGCCCTGCTCGGCGCCGTGCCGCTGGTGATCGAGGGCGGCGCCGGGTCCGAGCTGCGCTACCCGCTCGGTATCGCCATCATCGGGGGGCTGCTGCTCAGCCAGCTGCTCACGCTTTATACGACGCCGGCGATCTACCTCGCCTTCGAGCGGCTGCGCCTGCGCTTCGCGCCGCGCCCGGACGCGCAGGCCGCGCCGGCGGAGTAGCGCCATGGGCTTCTCCGCTCCGGCGATCCTGCGGCCGATCGCCACCGTCCTGCTCTCGCTCGGCCTGCTGCTCGCCGGCGCGGTCGCCTACCGCTTCCTGCCGGTCGCGGCGCTGCCCAGCGTCGACATCCCGACCATCGTGGTGATGGCGAACCGGCCCGGCGCCGATCCGCAGACTATGGCGACCTCGATCGCCGCCCCGCTCGAGCGCCGCCTCGGCGAGATCGCCGGCGTCACCGAGATCACCTCGATCAACTCCACCGGTGCGACCAGCGTCATCGTGCAGTTCGACGTCGACCGCAACATCGACGGCGCCGCGCATGACGTGCAGGCGGCGATCAATGCCGCTTCCGCCGACCTGCCATCCGACCTGCCCTCGCCGCCCACCTATCGCAAGTTCAACCCGGCGGAAGCGCCGATCATGACGCTGGCGCTGACCTCCGACAGGCTTTCCACGGCACAGATCTATGACGTCGCCGACAGCATCCTGGGCCAGCGGCTGTCGCAGGTCGAAGGCGTCAGCCAGGTCACCATCAACGGCGCGGAGAAGCCGGCCGTGCGGGTGCGGCTCGATCCCGTCGCGCTGGCGGCGACCGGGCTCTCGGCCGAGGACGTGTACAACACCATCCGCTCGGCCAACGTGACGCAGCCGACCGGCGGCTTCCAGGGGCCGGATCGGGCCGAAAGCATCGGCATCAACGGCCAGATCTCGGAAGCGAGCCAGTACCGGCCGCTGATCCTGAAATCCGTCGACGGCGCCATGTTGCGGCTCTCCGACGTCGCGAGCGTCGTCAACGGCGTCGCCAACACGCGTCTTGCCGCCTGGGACGGCAAGCAGCCCGCGATCCTGCTCACGATCACGAAGTCGGTCGGCGCCAACGTGATCGAGACCACCAACCGCATCGGCGCCATCCTGCCGCTGCTGCGGTCCTGGATGCCGTCGGACATGAAGCTCTCGGTGATCTCCGATCGCACCGGCACGATCCGCGCCTCGGTCGATGACGTGCAGTACACGATGCTGATCACCGTGACGCTCGTGCTGCTGGTGGTCGCGCTGTTTCTGCGCCGGGTCGTGCCGACCGTCGCGGCCGCCGTCACGGTGCCGCTGTCGATCGCCGGCACGCTGGCCGGGATGTGGTTCTGCGGCTACAGCCTCGACAATTTCTCGCTGATGGCGCTGACGATTTCGGTCGGCTTCGTGGTCGACGATGCGATCGTCATGATCGAGAACATCTTCCGTCACCTGGAGATGGGAAAGCGACCGCTCGCTGCGGCTCTCGAAGGTTCGCGGCAGATCGGATTCACCGTGTTCTCGATCAGCGTCTCGCTGGTCGCCGTGTTCATCCCCCTGATCTTCATGGGCGGGATCATGGGCCGGCTGTTCCACGAGTTCGCCATGACGCTGACCATGGCGATCGCCGTCTCGGCCGTCGTGTCGCTGACGCTCACGCCGATGATCTGCGGCCGGTTCATGCGATCGCTCGCGCCGCCAGCCGGAATCTGGGGCCGGATCGACCGGCTGATCGAGCGCGGGCTGCGGCTCAATGCCGCGATCTACACCCGCACGCTGGACTGGGCGCTCGGCTGGCCGCGACTGATGCTGCTGGTCACGCTCGGCACGGTGGTCGCCACGGTCTGGCTCTATACGATCGTACCAAAGGGCTTCCTGCCGATCGAGGATACCGGGCTGATCATGGGATCGACGCTTGCCTCGCCCGACATCTCCTTCGCGGCGATGTCGCAGCGGCAGGAGGCGGTGGTAAACATCATCCTGCGCGATCCGGCGGTCGCCAGCGTCGCCTCCACGATCGGCGTCTCGACCGGCTGGTCATCGCTGAACCGGGGGCAGCTCACCATCCAGCTCAAACCGCTCGACGAGCGCCACATCTCGTCCGAGGGCGTGATCGCCCGGCTGCGCAAGCCGCTCGCCCGCATCGGCGGCGTGCAGACCGTGCTGTTCTCCGCCCAGGATCTGCGCGCCGGCGGCCGCACCGGCGGCGCGCAGTTCGAGTTCGTGCTGCTCGACGAGAATTTGCAGGAGCTGCGCACCTGGTCGCAGCGCCTCGAGCGCAAGCTGCAGGCGACGCCGGGGATCGAGGATGTCAGCAGCGACCAGGACCGCGCCGGTCCGCAGACCAATGTCGAGATCGACCGCGCCGCCGCCGCCCGGCTTCACGTCGCCGTCAGCGACATTGACGATGCGCTGAACAACGCCTTCTCGCAGCGACAGATCTCCACCATCTACACTGAACGCAACCAGTACAAGGTCGTGCTGGAGGCGGCGCCGGCGCTGCAGACCGATCCCTCGATGCTGAACCATATCTATGTCGGCGCCAGCAACGGCACGCAGGTGCCGCTTGCCGCGGTGGCGCATTTCGAGCCGTCCTCGGCGCCGCTCTCGGTCCGTCATCAGGGCCAGTTCCCGGCCGCGACCCTGAGCTTCAACCTCGCCCCGGGCGAGGCGCTGGGCAGCGCTGAGACGATCCTGCAGGACACCGCCCGCGCGCTCGGCATGCCGGACACGGTGCGCTGGGAATTCGCCGGCAACGCGAAATACCTGCAGGACTCGCTGAAGACCGAGCCGATGCTGATCGGCGCCGCGCTGCTCGCGATCTACATCGTGCTTGGTGTGCTGTACGAGAGCCTGATCCACCCGCTGACCATTCTCTCCACCCTGCCGTCGGCGGGGCTCGGCGCGCTGCTGGCAATTCTGGTGACCGGCGGCCAGCTCTCCCTGATGTCGATCATCGGAATCGTGCTGCTGATGGGGATCGTGAAAAAGAACGCCATCATGCTGGTCGATTTCGCGCTGGAGGCGGAACGCGACCATGGCGCCACGCCGCGTCAGGCGATCCGCGAGGCCTGCCTCGAGCGCTTCCGGCCGATCCTGATGACCACGCTGGCCGCCCTGTTCGGCTCGCTGCCGCTCGCGCTCGCCTTCGGCACCGGGTCGGAGTACCGCCAGCCGCTTGGCGTCGCCATCGTCGGCGGGTTGATCGTCAGCCAGGCGCTGACGCTCTACACCACGCCGGTCGTCTACCTGGCGCTGGAGCGTCTGGCGCGCGGCCGGCGTGAGGCGATCGTCGTGCCCGCCGAATAGCCGCCACCACTCAACCGGCGCGGCCGAAGCGGATCCGCCGCGCCAGTGAGCGCAGCCCCGCCGGCGCCTCCGTCGCGGCGCCGGGTCCGCCGGGTTGTGCCGCCCCCGGCACGGCGGCGTGGTCGACGCGTTCCATCCACAGCCCGCCACCCGGGTTGAGCAGGATCCGCTCCGCCGCATCCGGGACCAGCGTCCGCAGCGCCTCGGCATGACAGGTGGCGACGTAGTGGTTGAAATACCGCACCACGAAGTCTGCGTTGTACATCAGGAACGCCTGCAGCAGGTACAGCTCGTTCCAGGACTTGTTGTCCTCGACCACCCATCGGACCGGGTACTCGAACGGGTAGAAACAGTCATGGAAGTGGATCAGCACGCCGGGCCGGACGCGCGGCAGCATCTCTGTCACCTCGAAGACGACGTCGCTCCAGGTCTTCACCACATGCGTCGAATCGATGAACAGCAGGTCGCCCGGGCCAAGCACCTCGACGATGCTCGGATCGACGTCCTGCACCGCGCTCGCGATCACCTCGTGCTTCGGGTCGAGCGTGCCGACCACCTTGTGCAGCAGCTCGGGATAGGGATCGATGAAGGTGCAGGTGGTGGCCAGTCCCAGATGCTCGATCGCGTCCAGCACCAGGCCGGAGGTGAAGCCACCGCCGACTTCGATGATCCGCTGCGGCCGGCGCAGCGCCAGCATGGCCCAGTGGATCGCCGCGTCGCCGAAACTGAAGCTGGTGTTGTTGTAGTAATAGCGGTGCCGCCCGTCGGGCTCGTCGCTGAACGGCATCGCCCCGATATGCGGCGCAAGCCGGCGCAGCAGCGCAATCTGTCCCTCGGGATCGAGATCAACCCCGGCCGGCGCGCCGCGCTGGAAGATCCGATCTGATCGGGCGCGCACTTCCTCCGTGTCGACGACGGGGGAATAGAAATGCCCGTTCGGATACTCCGTGCGGTGGCGACCGAGTTTCTCCAGCCGTGCCGCGTTCTCGCGACTGGTCGCGAACGCGCGGAACAGGCGGATCGGATTGGGATTGGCGAGCAGATGCTCGGTCCAGTGCGCGACCTCCGCCTCGCCGGGCGCGTCGCGATGCAAGACGAAACGATAGAGCTCGCGCACATACCGCTCCGCCGCCTTGCGTTCCATGATTTGACTCAGCGCCCCCGACGCGCCTGCTCGCAACGCCAACGGCCGCACCGAAACCGGTCCGGCCAATCAGCGTGCCCGCGAAAACTAGGATTGTGACCGATTGGGTTCCGAGGTCGTCGCCCCGGAACCGCCACGGCGCCGATCCACCGCTCCGGTTCCGAGGCGTCCATCTACTCCGCCGGCCGGCGCTCGGCCGGACCGGCATGCCCTTCGCTCAGATTCATCGCCGTGCCGATCAGCGCCACGTGCGAGAACGCTTGGGGGAAATTGCCCACGAGCCGGCCGGCGCGCGGATCGTACTCCTCCGACAGCAGGCCGACATCGTTGCGCAACGCCAGCAATCGCTCGAACAGCCGTCGTGCTTCCTCATCGCGCCCCTGCATCGACATGCAATCGGCCAGCCAGAAGCTGCACGCCAGGAACACGCCTTCGCGCCCCGCAACCCCGTCCGCCCCCGCCTCCGTGCGGTATCGCCGGACGAAACCGTCGGCCAGCAGCTCGCGTTCCACCGCCGCAACCGTGGCGATGATGCGCGGATCGTCATGCGGCAGGAAACCGACCAGCGGCAGCAGCAGCAGACTCGCATCCAGCTCCTCGGAGCCGAAGCTCTGCACAAAGCTGCGCTTCGCCGCGTTGTATCCCTTCTCGCAGACCGTCGCATGGATCCGGTCGCGCACCGCCCGCCAGCGATCCAGCGGGCCGGGCAGCTTGAACGTCTCCGCATCCCGCACCGCGCGGTCGAACGCCACCCAGGCCATCGCCTTGGAAAAGGTGAAATGCCGCCGGCCGCCACGCACCTCCCAGATGCTCTCATCCGGCTGGTCCCAGATCGTCTCGAGATGATCGGTGAGCGCAATCTGCATGGTCCAGCTCTCCGGTGCCGGAGCAAGCTGACCGGACCGCGCGTGATGCAGCGCGTCGTTGATCTCGCCATAGACGTCGAGCTGCAACTGGTTGGAGGCGGCATTGCCGATCCGGACCGGGCGTGCCCCCTGATAGCCCGCCAGCCACGGCACCTCCCATTCGTCGAGGCGCCGCTCCCCGGCAACCCCGTACATGATCTGGATCTGGTCCGGACTGCCGGCGACGGCGCGATGCAGCCAGTCGCGCCAGGACGCGGCCTCGTCGTAGTACCCTGCCTCCATCATTGCCAGCAGCGTCAGCGTCGCGTCGCGCAGCCAGCAATAGCGGTAATCCCAGTTGCGCTCGCCGCCCAGCTCTTCCGGCAGCGACATGGTCGGCGCGGCGACCAGGCCACCGGTCGGCGTGTAGGCCAGCGCCCGGAGCGTGATCAGCGAGCGCAGCACCGCCTCGCCCCATTCGCCGCGATACGTGCAGCGCGCCGACCAGCCGGTCCAGCTATCCTCGGTCTGCCGCAGCGCCGCCTCGGCATCGATCGCCGCCGGCAGGGGCAGATGCGACGGGCCGTGCGTCATCACGAAGGACAGGCGCTGGCCCTCGGAGACGGTGAAATCCGCAACCGTCGCCATGTGCCGCCCGTGCAGCCGCATCGGACCGCGCAGCACCACCCGGTCGGGGCCGACGATCGCCGAAATTCCGTGTTCCTCCTGCAAGCGCGACACCCAGGGCACCGCGGAGCCGTAGTCGAAGCGCAGCACCAGCTCCATGTGCATCGGCACGTGGCCGCGCCGGCCCTCGACGATGCGGATCACCGAGGAATTCGCGGCGATCCCGCTCGGCGACCGCATCGGCGGCATGAAGTCGATCACCGCCACCGCGCCGGAATGGCTCTCGAACACCGTCTCCAGCACCAGCGTGTCGCCGCGATAGCGCCGGGTGACCTGTGCACCCTCGTTCTCCGGACCGATCCGCCAGCAGCCATTGCGGGAGTCGCCCAGCAGCGCGGCGAAACAGGCGCTGCTGTCGAAGCGCGGCCAGCACAGCCAGTCGATCGAGCCATTGCGGCCGACCAGCGCCGCGGTCGCACCGTCGCCGATCAGCGCATAGTCCTCGATGGGTAGCGGACGTCTTGGCTCGGTCATCAGGTTCCAGTGGTGATATGGGTAAGGAAAGCCGGGGCTCCGCCCATCGGGCCGCGCTGCAGCCCGATCCCGCCGGGGCCTGAGGCCCCGGGGGCCCATCCCTCAGTCGACTGCGCCGTAGGACGGGGCGCCGAGACCGGGACAGGTGCAGGTGCTGCCGATCGGCTGCAGGCCCGGCAAATAACACTGATAGAAGCCAGCACTGCAATGGTATCCCTGCCCGGCCGGAACCGAGGCGGTCGGCGGCGCAGGCGGTGCGAAGACGGGGGGAGGCGCATACACGACCGGGCGCTTGAGGTACAGCGGCACCGGAGCGACACCCACCACGAAGCCGCCCCGCCACCAGGCACGGGCTGGCCCGCTGATCGCCAGCATCGAAAGCGTCACCGCCGCCGCAAGCCAGATTTGTTGGCGAAACGCGCGGGAATGGATCATCGGACTGCTCTCTCCCGATCCGCGGAGCCGCTGGTCAGACCACAGCACCATCGACTGGCGGCCCCTTGACGATGCTCGACGGTCGGCCACCTCTGCAGATGCCAACTCCGCGCAAACCCCGAGGGTTCCGGCCGCCGTCGACCGCGGCGATCCTGTGGGTGGCTTTGTATCCGAACGATGTCGAACTGCCGGGGCCGGGCGGTGCAGGTCACGCTTGACTTTTGGCCGCAGCTTCCAGATATGGCGATCATGGCGCGCGAGGGTACTCGCGTGGCGCCTTGTTGGGCGCGTCGACTCCATCCCGATCAGATCGAGACTGCCGTTTGAACGAATTAACGACCGCCCCGGCGGCCGAGACCGCGCAGGCGGACGGTGCCCTTGGCACGGACCCCCCGATGCTGTCGCGCGCGGGTATCGAACCCGAACAGACTTCCCTGACCGTGCCGATCGAGACCGGGGAACCCGGCTTCGCCGAGCTGGGCCTGTCCGAGCCGGTCCTGCGCGCCGTCGCCGAAATGGGCTACACCGCTCCGACCCCGATCCAGCGCCAGGCGATCCCCGTCGTGCTGATGGGACGCGACGTCCTCGGCGTCGCCCAGACCGGCACCGGCAAGACCGCCGGCTTCACCCTGCCGATGCTCGACATCCTGGCCGGGTCGCGGGCGCGGGCGCGCATGCCTCGCAGCCTGATCCTGGAGCCGACGCGCGAGCTGGCGCTGCAGGTCGCCGAGAACTTCATCAAATACGGCCAATTCCTGAAGCTCAACCATGCGCTGCTGATCGGCGGCGAGAGCATGACCGACCAGCGCGACGCGCTCGCCCGCGGCGTCGACGTGCTGATCGCGACCCCGGGCCGGCTGATCGACCTGTTCGAGCGCGGCGGGCTCCTGCTCACCGACGTCAAGATCCTGGTGATCGACGAGGCCGACCGGATGCTGGACATGGGGTTCATCCCCGACGTCGAGCGCATCGTCTCGCTGCTGCCGCGCACCCGTCAGACGCTGTTCTTCTCGGCCACGATGGCGCCGGAGATCCGCCGCCTCGGCGATGCCTTCCTGCAGGACCCGAAGGAAATCGCGGTCGCGCGGGCTGCTTCGGTCGCCACCACGATCACCGAGGGCCTGGCGCTGGTCGCCGAGCACGACAAGCGCGAGGCGCTGCGCCGACTGGTCCGCGCCGAGGACGTGCAGAACGCTCTGATCTTCTGCAACCGCAAGCGCGACGTGGATATCCTGTTCCGCTCGCTGGCCCGGCACAAATTCAGCGCCGGCGCGCTGCACGGCGACATGACCCAGCCGATGCGGTTCGCGACATTGGAGAAGTTCCGCTCCGGCGAGATCCGGCTGCTCGTGTGCAGCGACGTCGCGGCGCGGGGCCTCGACATCGGCGGGCTGTCGCACGTGTTCAATTTCGACGTGCCGCACCATGCCGAGGACTACGTGCACCGCATCGGCCGCACCGGCCGGGCCGGTCGCGAGGGCCGCGCCTTCTCGCTGGCAACCCCGGAGGACCGACTGGCGGTGGAGGCAATCGAGAAACTGATCGGCCATCCGATCCCGCGCATCGATGTCGAAGGGCTCGACCCGGTCGATTGGGCGGCCGAGTCCGGCCGGCGTGGCCGGTTCCGCCGCGGCGCCCCGCGTCGTCCCGGCGGCGCGCCGGAGCGGCCGGCGGCAAGGCCGCGCCGGGCGCCGCCGCCGGCCGGCCCGACCGAACCGCCGCTGCCGCCCACCGCCATGCCGGGCGCGCCGCAGCCGGCGATCCCGGTCGCGCCGGCCCGCGGCCGCCACTTCCGCCCCGAGGCACGGCCGGAGAACCGGCCGGAGCCGGCGCCCGAACGCGTGCTGGGCTTCGGCGCCGATATCCCCGCCTTCATGCTGATCCGCCGCCGCAGCGCGCCACGCTTGGTGCGGGAGGAGTCGGAGAGCGCCGCGTGACCCCCGACGGCGTGCCGCCGCCGACTGCCGACGGCCGCTTCCGCTGGGACGATCCCTTGCGGCTCGATGACCAGCTCGAGGAGGAAGAGCGCGCGATCCGTGACCTCGCGCGGGACTACTGCCAGGAGCGGCTGCTGCCCCGGGTGCTGGAAGCGCACCGGCACGAGCGCTTCGACCGCACCATCCTGACCGAGATGGGCGAGCTCGGCTTCCTCGGCGCGCCGTTGCACGGGTATGGCTGCGCCGGCGTCAGCCAGGTCGCCTACGGGCTGATCGCGCGCGAGGTCGAGCGGGTCGATTCCGGCTATCGCAGCGCCTTCTCGGTGCAGTCCTCGCTGGTCATGCTGCCGATCCACCGTTTCGGCTCGCAGGCGCAGAAGGATCGCTTTCTGCCCGGGCTGCGCACCGGTGCCATCATCGGCTGCTTCGGCCTGACCGAGCCCGATTCCGGCTCCGATCCCGGCGCGATGAAGAGCCGTGCCCGCCGCGTCGACGGCGGCGGCTTCGTGCTGAACGGCAGCAAGACCTGGATCACCAACGCGCCGGTCGCCGATCTCTGCCTGGTCTGGGCGCGCGACGACGCGGGCGACATCCGCGGCTTCCTGCTCGAGCGCGGCATGGCCGGACTGGAGACGCCGAAGATCGAGGGCAAGTTCAGCCTGCGCGCCAGCGTCACCGGCATGATCATGCTGCAGGACGTGTTCGTGCCCGAGGCGAACCTGCTGCCGGGCGTGACCGGACTGCGCGGCCCGTTCACCTGCCTCAATTCCGCGCGCTACGGCATCGCCTGGGGCGCGCTCGGCGCCGCCGAGTTCTGCTGGCACGCCGCCCGCGCCTACACGATGGAGCGCCGCGCCTTCGGCCGGCCGCTCGCCGCGACCCAGCTCATCCAGAAGAAGCTCGCCGACATGCAGACCGAGATCACACTCGGCCTGCAGGCGGCGCTTCGCGTCGGGCGGCTGCTCGATGCCGGCCAGGCGAGCCCCGAGATGATCAGCCTGGTCAAGCGCAATTCCTGCGGCAAGGCGCTGGAGATCGCCCGCGTCGCGCGGGACATGCATGGCGGCAACGGCATCGCCGACGAGTACCACGTGATCCGCCACGTGCTGAACCTGGAGGCGGTGAACACGTACGAGGGCACGCATGACGTGCACGCGCTGATCCTTGGCCGCGCACAGACCGGGCTCAACGCCTTCTGAGTCGGGAGGGCGGCGGTTCGCCAGCCGCCGCCGGCCTGGTGCCACGCCGGCTTCGGCCCCACCCGCCGCGGCGATCGTGCGCGTCGAGCGGATTGGCGCCGAGGGCGATGGCATCGCCACCCTGCCTGACGGAACGCCGGTCTATGTTCCGGCCACCATCCCCGGCGAAAGCGTCAGCGTCCGCCCGATAGCCCGGCGCGGCGCCGGTTGGTCCGGGATCGCGGAGCAGGTGCTGGTCGCCGCGCCCGACCGTGTCGCCCCGCCATGCCCGCATTTCGGCGCCTGCGGCGGCTGCGCGCTGCAGCACTGGAACGATCGGTCCTATGCCGCGTGGAAGGCCGGGCTGCTGACGGAGGCGCTGCGCCGCGCCGGATTCCCCGACCCTCCGATTGCGCCGCTGGCACGCACGCCGCCGGGAGCGCGGCGGCGCACCGAGCTCGCGTTCCGCCGCAGCCGCACCGGCGTGGCGCTGGGGCTGCACCCGGCGCGGGAGGCGGGCGTGATCGACCTCGAATCCTGCCCGGTGCTGCATCCGGCGCTGTTCTCCCTGATCGCGCCGCTGCGACCGGTACTCGCCGGGCTGCAGGGGCCGCGCCGCGAGGGGTCCGTTCTGATCAATCTGCTGGACAGCGGCCCGGATCTGTTGCTCCGCGCCGATGCGCCGCCCACCGCCGCCGATCGCGCCGCCCTCGCTCGCTTCGCCGCGGCGCACCGCCTCCCGCGCATCTCCTGGGCAGCGCCGGGCGAGGCGCCGGAGCCGGTCTGCCAGCTCGGCCCGGTCGCGCACGGGTTCGCCGGCGTCACAATCACGCCGCCGCCGGGCGCCTTCCTGCAGGCCTCGCGCGAGGGCGAGGCGGCGATCGTGCAGGCGGTGCTGGCCGGACTGCCGGAGGGATGGGATCGCGCGCCCGCATCATCGAACTCTATGCCGGGATCGGCACGATCAGCTTCGCCCTCGTTCTCCGCGCCGCGGTCACCACTTATGAGGGCGATGGCGCGGTGCATGCCGCGCTGCAGCGCGCGGCGGGGGGCACGCGGGTGGAGGTGCGCCACCGCGACCTGGCGCGCATGCCGGTGCCGGCGCGGGAACTCGGCACTGCCGCCTGTGTCGTACTTGACCCGCCGCATGCCGGCGCCGCACGGCAGGTGGCGGAGATCGCCGCCAGCCGCGTCGGTCGTGTCATCTATGTGAGCTGCAACCCGGCGACGCTCGCCCGCGATGCCGCCATGCTGCGTGCCGCCGGCTATGCCCTGGCGGCGGTAACGCCGATCGACCAGTTCCTGTGGTCGGCGCGCCTGGAGAGCGTCACGGTCTTCGCCCGGTCGGGATGAGCGGATCGGCACATCTGCTTGAATGACAGACCCGTGCGGCAACCGCCGCGGGCGGCAGGCATTGCATCGAGACTCTTTGCAGAGGAGTTCCGATCATGGGTTTGTTCTCGACCCCCATCAAGACGCTCGATGACTTGTTCATCCACACGCTGCGCGACATGTACTATGCCGAGCATCAGATGACGAAGGCACTGCCGGACATGATCGGCAAGGCGACGAACCCGCAGCTCAAGGCGGGCCTGCAGTCGCATCTCGGTGAGACCGAGAACCAGATCCGGCGTCTCGAACAGGTCTTCCGCATGCAGGGCAAAGAGCCGGGTGGCGTCACCTGCGAGGCGATCGACGGCATCATCGCCGAGGCGAAGCAGGTGATGAGCGATGTCGGCGACAGGGATGTGCTCGATGCGGCGATGATCACCTCGGCCCAGGCGGTCGAGCATTACGAGATCAGCCGCTACGGCTCGCTCATCGCGCTGGCCAGGCAGCTCGGGCGTGACGACTGTGCCCGCGTACTGGAGCAGACGCTGCAGGAGGAGAAGGCGGCGGACAGGAAACTGACCGAGGTGGCCGAATCGCAGGTCAATCGCCGCGCCGTGGCCTGATCGGCAGTCGCGCCCGCGGGCCGGTACGGGCGGAGCGGAAGTTACGTGCCGCTCCGCACCGGCCGCCGGCTGGTGCAGGAAGCCGCGGAGCTTCCGTCAGTCGGGCGACGCGGGCGGCGCGGCAGCGCCGGCCGCGATCAGACGTGGAAGCTCTCGCCGCAGCCGCAGCGGCCCTTCTCGTTCGGATTGACGAAGGTGAAGCCGCTGGAGAGCGCGCCGGTCTGGTAATCCATCACCGTGCCGATCAGGAACAACGAGGCCTTGCGGTCGATCAGCACGGTCAGCCCCTTGTCGGTGACGACCTCGTCGGTCGGCGCCGGCGTCTCGGCCCAGCTCATGTCATAGGACATGCCGGAACAGCCCTTGGTGCTGACACCGATGCGCAGCAGCATGCCCTCGCGGCCACTCGCATACAGGGCGCGCAGGCGCTCCGCCGCTGTCTCGGTCAGGGTCATCAGCGGTGGCAGAGGCCGGCGCGGCCGTGCCGCGACTTCGCTCGTGATGCTCATGCGTCGCGTGTCCGTCAGTACATGTTCAGCGCCAGCCGCGCTTCCTCGCTCATCCGGCTCGGATCCCAGGGCGGATCCCACACCGTCTCCACCTCGGCGCCGGTGACGCCCGGCACGCTCAGCACCGCGTTCTGCACCTGGACCGGCAGTTCCTGCGCGCTGGGGCAGCCGGGGGCAGTCAGCGTCATCTCCACCTTCACCCGGCCGTCCTCGTGGATGTCGATCGCATAGATCAGCCCGAGCTCGTAGATGTTCACCGGGATCTCCGGATCGTAGATGTCGGAGATCGCGACGATCAGCGCGTCCTCGGTCGGCCTCGGTGGCACCTCGCCGTCCGGTGTCCAGGTGCCATGCGCCGCTCCGTCCGCGGCCTCCGCGGAGGGCAGCGGCCTTGCCATGTCATTCACTGCTCGCCTCCCCGCTGCCGGCCAGGGCCGCCGCCGCCGCATGCCAGGCGAGCGTCGCGCATTTCACCCGCGACGGGAACTCGTGCACGCCCGACAGCGGCTCCAGCCGCTCCATATCCTCTTCTCTCGCCCCATCCGCCGGCCGCTTCCCGGTCGTTACCATCCCGCGAAAGGCATCGAACAGATCGCCGAACTCGGCCACCGTCCGCCCCGGCAGCGTCTCCGCCATCAGATCGGCCGAGGCGACGCAGATCGCGCAGCCCCGCGCCTCGAACCCGACATCCGATATGGTGTCGCCGGGCCCGCGTTTCACCCAGACCTGCACCCGGTCGCCGCACATCGGGTTGTCGCCCCTGGCGGTGGCGTCGAACGCCTCGAGGCGGTGCGCGTGGCGCGGATGCCGCCCGTGATCGAGGATGGTCTCCTGATACAGATCGCGCAGATCGTCGAACATCGCCGGCCCCGTGTCGCCCGTTGCGTCAGGCGAAGAAAGCGCGCACGCGATCGAGCGCTTCGGCCAGCGCATCGATCTCCGCATGCGTCGTGTAGATGCCGAAGCTGGCACGCGCGGTGCTGTCCAGGCCGAAGCGCCGCATCAGCGGCTCGGCGCAGTGATGCCCGGCGCGCACCGCAATCCCCTGCCGGTCGAGCAGCGTCGCCACGTCATGCGCATGCGCCCCGTCCAGCGTGAAGGAGACGACGCCGCCGCGATCCTGTGCCCGGCCGAGCACATGCACGCCCTCGACCTGCGCCAGCCGGCCGAGCGCGTGATCGGTCAGCGCCGCCTCATGCGCCGCGATCGCGTCGTAGCCGATGGCCTCGACGTAGCGGATCGCCGCGGCGAGCCCGATCGCCTCCAGGATCGCCGGCGTGCCGGCCTCGAATTTGTGCGGCACCGCCGCCCAGGTGCTGCGCTCGTAGGTGACCGAGCTGATCATGTCGCCGCCGCCGAGGAAGGGCGGCATCGCCTCGAGCAGCGCCCGCCGCCCCCACAGCACGCCGATCCCCGTCGGCCCGTACAGCTTGTGGCCGGTGAAGGCGTAGAAATCCGCGTCCAGCGCCTGCACGTCGATGCGCCGGTGCACCACCGCCTGCGAGCCGTCGAACAGCACCTTCGCACCGTGTGCATGCGCCAGCGCCGCGATCCGCGCCGCCGGCGTCACCGTGCCGAGCACGTTGGACATGTGCGTGATCGCGACCAGCCCGACCCCCCCGTCGGCCAGCAGCGCCTCGAACGCCGGCATGTCGAGCTCGCCCGCATCCGTGACGGGTGCCACGCGCAGCTCGATGCCGTGCGCATCGCGCAGCATCTGCCACGGCACCAGGTTCGAGTGGTGCTCCATGCCGCTGATCAGCACAGCCTGACCCGGCCGCAGGACGCCGCGTCCGTAGCTGTGCGCGACCAGGTTGATCGCCTCGGTGCTGTTGCGGGTGAAGACGATCTCCTCGCGCGAGGCGGCGCCGATCAGCCGTGCCACCGCGTCGCGCGTCGCCTCGTAGGCCGCGGTGGTGCGCTCGCTCATCCAGTGCAGGCCGCGATGCACGTTGGCGTATTGCGTCTCCATCGCCTCGCGCATCGCGTCGATTACCGCGCGCGGCTTCTGCGCCGAGGCGGCGCTGTCGAGGAACACGAGCTTCTTGCCGTGCACGCGCTGCGTCAGGATCGGGAAATCCTCGCGGATGCGTGCGACGTCGAGCACCGCCGGACGGCTCAGCTCGTTCATGCCGCCTCCCTTTCCCACCAGCGCGCAACAGCGCGTTCCAGGCATTGTCGACCGGCCTCGTGCGCGATCGGATCCAGCGCCTCGGCGAGGAACGCGCGCACCAGCATGGCACGCGCCTCGGCCTCGGCGATGCCGCGGCTGCGCAGGTAGAAGAGCTGCTCGGCGTCGAGCTCCCCCACCGTGGCACCGTGGCTGCACTTCACGTCGTCGGCGTAGATCTCCAGCTCCGGCTTGCTGTCCACCTCGGCATCGGGCGACAGCAGCAGCGCCTGGTTCATCTGGTAGCCGTCGGTCTTCTGCGCCGCCCGCGCGACCTCGATGCGTCCCTGGAACACGCCGCGCGCATGATCCGCCAGCACGTTCTTCACCGTCTGACGCGAGGCACAGTTCGGCGCCGTGTGCGCGACGACCGTGGTGACGTCGGCGTGCTGCATGTCGCGCAACAGCTGCGCCCCGTTCAGATGCACCGCGCCATGTGGACCCGCCAGCCGCGCATGGATCTCGGCGCGGGCAAGGCGTGCCCCGACGCTGAGAGTAAAGGCGTCATAGCTCGCGCGGGCGGCAATCTCCACGTAGAGGGTCGCGAGATGGAATCCCTGCTCGCTCTCCTCCTGCAGGCGGAGATGCGTCAGTGCCGCGCCCTCGCCGAGCTTCACCTCGAACACGGGATTGTGGAAATAGGCGCCGGCGCCGCGCGAGATCTCGATCAGCGCCAAGCGCGCGCCCGGCGCGAGTTCGACTCTATGGCGCGGATGGAAGGCGACGGCGCGGCCGCGCGCTTCACCGCCGAGGCTCGCCAGGACCAGCGTGCCGCCGTCCACGCCGGCGGGCACGGTCAGGCGCGCACCGTCCTCCGCCAGCATCGTATTCAGCGCCACCAGCGGCTGCTCCAGCGGCCGCGCAAGATCGCCGAATTCCGGCAAGCGGGCGAAGCTGTCCACGCTGATCGCGCTCGGCAGCACGGACATTTCCCGCCGCCAGCGGCCGCAGACGAAAACCAGGCGCGGCGCATCGAGGCGCGGCATCCGGCCCAGGACCGCCTCGGTCTCGCCGCAGGAGGTCAGCGGCTCGTGAAACGCGACTTCGGCCAGCGGGCGGAGGCTGGTGTATTTCCAGGCCTCGTTGCGCATGCCGGGAAGCCCGGCGTCGCGGAACGCCTCCGCCGCCGCCTCGCGCGGGGCGCGCTCGCCGGGCAGGCGGTCCTGCAGCCCCTCATAGCGCGCGAGGAAGGCCTCGGCGCCGCCGCGCAGCAGCGTCGCACTCATCGGCGGCCGCATCGCGGAAGGACCTGCGGAGATCGCGGCCGCATCAGGCGGCCTCCGCGATCACCTGCGCGTAGCCATGCGCCTCCAGCTCCTGCGCGAGCTCAGGCCCGCCGGAGCGGACGATGTGCCCATTCGCCAGCACGTGCACCCGGTCGGGGATGATGTAGTCGAGCAGCCGCTGATAGTGGGTGATCACCAGCGCGGAGAAATCCGGCGCCCGCAGCGCGTTGACGCCCTCGGCGACGATCTTCAGCGCGTCGATGTCGAGCCCGCTGTCGGTCTCGTCGAGGATCGCGAGCTTCGGCCGCAGGATCGCCATCTGCAGCACCTCGTTGCGCTTCTTCTCGCCACCGGAGAAGCCGACGTTGACGTTGCGCTTCAGCATGTCGTCGGGCATCGCCAGGCGCCGCGTCTGCTCGCGGGCCAGCTTGAGGAACTGCACCGGGTCGAGCTCCGCCTCGCCGCGAGCGCGGCGCAGCGCGTTCAACGCGGTGCGCAGGAAGTTGGCGTTGCCGACGCCGGGGAGTTCCACCGGATACTGGAAGGCCAGAAACAGGCCGGCGGCCGCGCGTTCCTCGGGCTCCATCGCAAGCAGATCGCGGCCCTCGAAGGTGACGCTGCCCTCAACCGCCTCGTAGCCCTCGCGACCGCACAAGACGTAGGAGAGCGTCGACTTGCCCGAGCCGTTCGGGCCCATGATGGCATGGATCTCGCCGGGGGGCACGGACAGGGTGATGCCGCGCAGGATGGGCTTGTCTTCGATCGCGGCGGAGAGGTTGCGGATTTCCAGCATGGCCGGTCCTTTAGAAAGGAAGGCCAGGGGCTCTGCCCCTGGACCCCGGCAAAGGCGCAGCCTTTGCAATCCTTGACTTAAAGTAACAGGGGTGCAGGGGACGACTGTCCCCTGCCGGGTCCAGGGCGGAGCCCTGGCCTTTCTTCGTCACCCGACGCTCCCCTCAAGGCTCACCGCGAGAAGCTTCTGCGCCTCGACGGCGAATTCCATCGGCAATTCCTTGAGCACATCACGGCAGAATCCATTGACGATCAGCCCGACCGCGTCTTCTTCGGACAGCCCGCGCGACCGGCAATAGAAAAGCTGGTCCTCCGCGATCTTCGACGTCGTCGCCTCGTGCTCCACCTTCGCCGTCGGGTTGCGGCTCTCGATATAGGGCACGGTGTGCGCGCCGCACTGATCGCCGATCAGCAGGCTGTCGCACTGCGTGAAGTTCCGCGCCCGCCGCGCCTTGGGCAGGATGCGCACCAGGCCGCGATAGGTGTTGTTCGAGTGCCCGGCGCTGATGCCCTTGGAGACGATCGTGCTCGACGTGTCCGCGCCGATATGGATCATCTTGGTGCCGGTATCGGCCTGCTGGCGATTGTTGGTGACCGCGACGGAGTAGAACTCGCCGACGCTGCTCTCGCCCTGCAGGATGCAGGACGGGTATTTCCAGGTGATCGCCGAGCCGGTTTCGACCTGCGTCCAGGAGATCTTGCTCTTCGCCCCGCGGCAGGCGCCACGCTTGGTGACGAAATTGTAGATCCCGCCGCGGCCTTCCGCGTCGCCCGGGTACCAGTTCTGCACCGTGCTGTATTTGATGCGCGCCTCGTCCAGCGCGATCAGCTCGACCACCGCGGCGTGAAGCTGGTTCTCGTCGCGCTGCGGCGCCGTGCAGCCTTCCAGGTAGCTGACGCTGGCGCCCTCGTCGGCGATGATCAGCGTGCGCTCGAACTGGCCCGTGTTGCGCGCATTGATGCGGAAATAGGTGGAAAGCTCCATCGGGCAGCGCACGCCCTTTGGCACGTAGACGAAGCTGCCGTCGGTGAACACGGCCGAGTTCAGCGCGGCGTAGAAATTGTCGGCCGACGGTACCACGCTGCCGAGGTAGCGGCGCACCAGCTCCGGATGTTCGCGCACCGCCTCGCTGATCGGGCAGAAGATCACGCCCGCGCGGGCGAGCGTCTCGCGGAACGTGGTGGCGACCGAGACGCTGTCGAACACCGCATCGACCGCGACCTGGTTCACTTCGCCGGCGGGCTCGACGCCCGCCAGGATGGCGCGTTCCTTCAACGGAATGCCGAGCTTCTCATAGGTGCGCAGCAGCTCGGGATCGACGTCCTCCAGGCTGGACGGCCCGGCGCGGCGCTTCGGGGCCGCGTAATAATGCGCGTCCTGATAGTCGATCGGCGGATAGTGCAGTTTCGCCCAGTGCGGCTCGCGCATCGCCTGCCAGGCGGCGAACGCCTTGAGCCGCCACGTCAACAACCACTCGGGCTCGCCCTTGCGCTCGGAGATCAGCCGGATGATCGCCTCGTTCAGCCCCTTCGGCGCGATCTCCATCTCGATCGCGGTCTCGAAGCCCCATTTGTAGCCGGACTGCGTGACGGACTGGACGGTGTCGAGGGTTTCGGCGACGGCGGGCATGGCTTCCCCTCAGAGGCTGGCGGAATGAAGCCGCGGTGCGATCGGGGCGCGCAGCGCGCGCGGCACGGCCGCAACCTGCATGTCGGCGAGCGAGATGCCGGTCAGCGCATCGCGGATCGCCGCGTTTACCGGATCCCAGCGGCCGGCCATCGGGCAGAAGCCGCGGGATTCGCACTCGCTGCCCGAGCCTTCGACGCAGGCGGTGAGCGCGATCGGCCCGTCGATCGCGGCGATCACGTCGGCGACGGGGATTGCCGCGAGCGGCCGGTTCAGCCGGTAGCCGCCGCGCGCGCCGCGCTGCGATGCAACAAGGCCCGAGGCGGTGAGCGCTTTCAGCACCTTGGCCACGGTGGGCTCGGGAATGCCCGTCGCCGCGGCGATGCCGGGCGAGGTCTGCACCTCGGGCTCGGCACCCTCCGGGCCCAGGCGGACGAGCACCACCACCGCGTAATCGGTGAGCTTGGACAATCTCAGCATGGCTACCGCTTTTAACGGGACCAACTAGGTCCTGTTTGGGTGGAGATGAGGCATCGGGCGGCCGCCGTCAAGCCTTTGCGCGCGGTGGGCACCGTGGGTCGGGGTCGCCCGGGCGACCGGGTGTGACGCCGATCACACGCCGGCCTCGGTTCCCTGCCACCCGCCAGGCGGGAACGCAGCGGCTCCCCCGGCGACGCACCTGAAACGCGAACGCCAGCCATGGCGGCCGGCGCGGCAATCTCCTCTCCCGGCCGGCCGGCCCCAGCTGCTGGGCCGGCGCGGTCGCGGCGATCGCTACTGGAACGGATAGTAGCGGAAGTTGACCAGCACCATCTGCTCGTTGCTGTACGGCGACACCGACACGCCGGGTGTCGCGGACGTGCCCTGGAAGATCGAGCGGCGCGTATAGGAGTACTGCGCGCCGATCTGTGCCGTGCCGAAGTTCCCGGTCAGCACTTTGTAGTAGGCGCCGACCGTGCCCTGCGTCAGGCCAGAAGTGTTGCCCGTGCAGGTCAGCGGGCTCAGCTCCACGTCGCAGCCGGCATTCGAATACAGCACGCTGCCATAGCCGAAGCCGGTGTTCTTGCCCTTGACGATTTCGTTGAAGGACGTGCGGCTCTCCTGCTCCGTGCCGATCAGCCCGTAGACCTGGAGCTTCGGCATCGGATAGCCGATCAGGCCGCCCCAGGCCATGATCTCGGGGATCGGCGCCGGCGTGCCGTCCGGCTTCAGCGTCGCGTCCGGCAGGCCGCCCGAGCCATAGCGACCGATGCCGGTGCCGCCCAGGAAGTTCGCGGTGAAATTCAGCTTCTTGCCGATGATCGGCAGGGTCATGCTGACGCCGCCGCCGCCGGCCAGCACCGTGTTGCTCGTGCCCCAGCCGATCGTGTCGACGCGGTCGGTGAGGAAACGGGCGATGCCGAAGGCCTCGTAATGGCCCCAGCCCGGATCCCAGGCCGCCTTGAGGATGACGTCAGGCGCGAGATTGTCGCTGTAGTTCACCGTGGAAGAGTTGACCCCGGCGCCCGGCGTGGTGATCTGCGCGTTGAACCCATCCGGCAGCAGTGCCGAGTTGCCACCCGTCGTGGTGTAGCCGGAGGTGTTCCAGGTGGTCTGCGGATTCTCCAGCGACAGGCCGACCCAGAGACGCTGCTGGTCGAAATCCTTGACGACGCGCACCTGCGGCTGCCGCGCCCAGAAGAAGCCAGGCATGTACTGCGCGTCGATCGTGGGCGGTGCGTTCTCCTTGCCGGGGATGATGCCCTGCGTGAGAGGCGTCAGCATGCTCCAGGCCTGGCCGGCCAGCACGTGCAGACCCCAGGCCTTGTTGTCATAGGCGCCGTAAATCTGCCGGATGCGCAAATTGTAGCTGTTGCTCTGGTTGGAATTCGCGGTCGGCGCCGCGCTCTGGAAGTCCATTTCGTAATAGGCCTTCAGCGTCGAATCGTCGTCCGGATGGCCCTCCAAGGTCAGGGCAAGCCGGCTCTGCCGCGCCGAGCCGCGGAATTCGTTCTCGTAGTAGTTCGGCGAATTCGGCAGCGGGATGCCGCTGAAGGTCGAGGAGATATCGGCGGCTTCATTGCGGTCGCGGAAGATACCCGCCAGCTCGACGAAGCTGCCGCCCAGGCTGACCGTCACCGGCCCGACCTGGAAGGCGCCGCGCGGCAGCGGCGGGCCGGTCATCACCGGCGTGGTCGGCCCGACCATGCCCGGCGGCACCTGGCCGGGCGGCAGCGGAGCCGAGAGTCCGATGGGAATGCGCGCCTCAACCGCAGCCGCCTGGGCCTTCGCCTCCGCCGCCTGCTGCTGCGCCGCCTTGACCTCCTGATCGCGCGACTGGAGCTGCTGCCGCATGTGCTGCAACTGGCCCTGCAAGGCGTGAATCTGCCGCTCGATGGAGTTGATCTGGGCGTTCGTCGCGTCCTGGGCGTGCGCCGCTGGAATGCCGGCCAAACCGCCGGCCAAGGTGGTCGCCGCGAGCAGCGTATTGCGGAGTATCTGCGTTCTCATCCTCGGTCCCTTCAGGGTGAGCGGTCTTGGCGACCGGTGCCGGGTCGCACCTCGCGTTAAACCAGCCCACCGGGACGCAAACCCGAGACAAGATCATGACACCGTGTCCTCACCGCGCCGGTGTTGCTGCGCAGCAACGTCACAGTTCTGCAATATGATGTCCGGTCAAAATCGTTACGCGCAGCCGCGTGTCGGGGTGCCGGACCGACCTACCGGCGCGTGCGGCTGGCGGCTCAGCCGGCGGTGATCCGCCAGCGTCCCGCCTTCCCGACGACCTGTCCGTCGGCCGCCAGCTTTCGCAGATGTGCCTGCAGTGTTGCCACCGCGGCGGCGGTAAGGCCGGGCGCCAGATCGGGGTAGATTGCGCGCAGCAGCGTCGCCTCGTCCCGCGGCTGGTCGGCGAGAGCCGCGAGCACTTCCGCCTCCCGCGCCTGCCGATGCGCCAGCAGTTCCGCCACCAGTGCCTGCGGCTCGGGCAGCGGCGGGCCGTGGCCAGGCAGGTAGAGCCGGTCGTCCCGCCGCAGCAGCCGGAGCAATCCGGCCATGTAGGCGGCCATGTCGCCGTCGGGCGGGATGATGGCGCTGCTCGCCCAGGACATGACGTGGTCACCGCTGAACAGCACCCCATCGCGTCCGACCAGGCAGAGATGGTCTGCAGCATGACCGGGCGTGTGCAGCACCTCCAGTCCGACGACATGGTCACCCCCGCGGAGCGGAAGGTCGGGCGTGGCCGTCGCGCCGGCGAAGGCGGCGACCGGGGCGCCCGTCGCGGCCCGCAGCGCCGCGGCGCCGGCGGCGTGATCGGCATGGCCGTGGGTCAGGATGATCAGACCGACCTGGCCCGCCGCCGCATCGAGGATGGCGGCGCGGTGCGCCGGCTCGTCCGGACCGGGATCCAGTACCGTCGCAGCCCGAGTGATGCCGGGGATGGCGTCGATCAGATACGTGTTGGTGCCGTGATAGGTCATCGGCCCAGGATTGCCGGCGACGATGCGCCTCACCCCGGGCGCGACAGGCAACGCCACACCGCGCTGCGGCGGCGCCTCGGTCAGGAACGCCATGCGCGGGGCGCGGTCCGGCCGGGGTGCGGCCGGGCGGGCGTGCCGTCAGGTTTCGTCGGGCGCATCCCGGGGGAACTCGGCGCTCGCCGACATGCAGACCGCGCCGTTCGGGTCGAGGCTGCGCGCCGAGACCTGCCCCTCTTCCTCCCAGGCTTCCAGCGTCAGCGTCCGGCCGACATAGGCGGGCCGACGCGCGAGAAAGCTGAACCGGCCGATCCGCCGGCCAGCGATCGAGGCGGCCAGCGCGGCCAGCCAGGTCGCCTGCAACGGCCCGTGCACCACCAGATCCGGATAGCCCTCGGTGCCGCGGGTGAAATCGGCGTCGTAATGGATCCGATGGGCGTTGCCGGTCAGCGCCGAATAGCGGAACAGCAGCACCGCATCCGGCTGCACGATCCGCCGGCTGGCGCCGGGCGGAGCCGGCGGCACGTGATTCGCCGGGCGCAGTCCCGTGGGCGCGGCGCGAAACACGAGATCCTGCTCCTCGGTCAGCGCCAGTCCATCGGGACGGGCGATCTCGTGCCGCAGGGTGAGGAACACGAGCGCGCCGGACGCGCCGTGCTTCGCCTCGATCGCGGTGATCGTGCTGGTGCGGCTGACAGCGTCGCCGGCGCGCAGCGGCAGGTAGAAATCGAGCCGCCCGCCGGCCCACATGCGCCGCTCCAGCCCGGGGGTGTCGGGCAGGAAGCCACCGCGCCTGGCGTGCCCGTCCGCGCCCAATCGGTCCGGCGCCAGCCAATGCTGGAACATCCCCCAATGCCAGAGCGGCGGCAGGGTGCCGTCAGCCGGCGGCGGCACATCCAGGGTTGCGGCCATCCGCGACAGCAGGGCCGGGGTGACGCGATCTTCGCGCCGCTCGGTGCGGCCGATCGCCGCGGCAAATCCCGGGTGCTCTGCCATCTCGTCTCCGGTCGGCTGGCGCAGACCGTCATACTGCGTGGCCCGCACCGCGAACAGGCGCGTGCGTCGCGCCACCCGTCGTGCCGCGCCCGGGCTTGCCCGGGGCGCCGGATGCGGGCAGGTGAGCCCCGGCGGAGGCGAGGGAGACGGCGCGCCCATGGCGTCGCAGCGAACGAGACAGACCCTGCTGGTCGGCAGCCTGCTGGCGGCGATCGGGGTGATGACCACCCTGGTCTGCTATTCCGTGACGCTGTACCGGCTGTTCTGCGCCGCGACCGGCGCCAACGGCACGACCCAGCGCGCCGCCGCCGCGCCGGGCGCCGCCGGCGGCCGTCTCGTCACCGTCGCGTTCGACACCAACATCGCACCCGGCCTGCCCTGGCGATTCCGTCCGGAGCAGCGATCGGTGCGGCTGCCGCTCGGCCAGGACACGGTGGTCTTCTTCTCGGCCGAGAACCTGTCGGACCAGGACATCGTCGGCCACGCCACGTTCAACGTGACGCCGGCGAAGGCCGGGATCTACTTCAAGAAGATCCAGTGCTTCTGCTTCACCGAGGAGCGGCTCGGCGCGCACCAGAAAGTGGAGATGCCGGTCGATTTCTTCGTCGACCCCCGGCTCGCCACCGATCCGGGCACCGCTGACGTGCAGGACATCACGCTCTCCTACACGTTCTTCCGCTCGCGCGCGCCGGGGCAGCCGACCGACCTCGCCCGCTTCGCGTCGGCGCCGCCCGATCCGGTCGCCGGGGGCAAGATTTTCGCCGCACAATGCGCCGGCTGCCACGCGCTGGATGTGGCCCGGGTCGGGCCGCCGCTGCGTGGCGTGGTCGGCCGCCGCGCCGGCAGCGTGGCGCATTTCCCCTATTCGGCCGCCCTGGCCCGGTCGGACCTCGTATGGAGCGAGGCGAGCCTCGACCGCTGGCTGGCCGGACCCGCCGCATTCCTCCCGGGCGCGCTGATGCCGGCAAACCTCCCGGACCCGGCGGCGCGCCGCGACGTCATCGCCTGGTTGCGGCAGGCGAGGCCGCCTGCTCCGCCGGCGCCGGTGCCGCCGGGCGGGCGTACCTGACGCCCGCCGCTACAGCCAGCCACGGCGGCGGAACCAGAGCAGCGGCAGCACGGCGCTGAGCAGGATCACCGTGAGCCCGTAGTAATAGCCGAAGCTCCAGTTCAGCTCAGGCATGTCCTTGAAGTTCATGCCGTAGATGCTGGCGACCAGGGTCGGCGGCACGCCGACCACCGAGACCACCGTCAGCACCCGGATGCCGTTGTTCTGCTGGATGTTGATCAGGCCGAGCGTCGCATCCAGCAGGAACTGCGCCTTGTTGGTCATCTGCGCGTCGTAGTCGTTCAGCGAGGCGATGTCCTGGCGCAGCGTCGTGAAACGGGAACGAAGTTCCGCCGGCGTCCAGTCGGACGCGGCCTCGTACACGTAGCCGGCGATCCGTCCGACCCCCAGCAGGCTGTCACGGATATGCGAGACCAGATCGGCGGCGCGGCCGATGCTCTGCAGCGTCTCCTGCAGCAATGCATCCTCGCGCGCCCGCCCCTTCCGGTCGCTCCCGCGAGGGGTGAACACCCGGCGGGAAATCGTCTCCAGCTCGCCCGCGACATGCTCCAGCAGATCGGCCAGGTGATCGCCGATCGCCTCCAGCAGCCCCACGAAGGCGGCCACGGCGGTGCGCGGACGGTCGCCCTCGGGGAATTCCTCGGCGAAACTGTCGAACACCGGCATCTCGTTGTAGCGCACGGTCAGCAGCCGCTCGCGCGACAGCACGAAACCGAGCGGCGAGATCGTGGAATGGCCGCGGGCCCGGGTGACCGTGGGCATGCTCAGCGTCAGGACGCCGGCATGGGCGCTGAGGCGGCTCGAATTCTCGATCTCCGACAGTTCTTCGCGCGCCGGCACCCGCAATCCGGTCGCCCGCTCGACCAGCGCCCGCTCGGCGTCGCTCGCCTCGCACAGATCGATCCACACGCCGCCGGCGACCCGATCCTGCGCCCCCGCGTCCGGCTCGACGGCGTGGCGGGGCTGGGTGCCGGAACTGACGAGGAGCATGCGGGGCCTGCGCGACTTGGGGCCGTTACTCTATCCCCGCCCTTTCCGATTCGTCGCCCGGCCGCGGGCCGCCCGACCGCGGGCCGCCCCGCCGACGCGGCGCCGGCGAACGGCGGCGTTCCGGGCCGACGCGCTGCCGACCGCTCGCCAGCTGCTTCTCGACCACCCCGATGGGGCCACCCCGACCCACCCGTCAGGCGAGCCGGCACCGCGCGGCTGTTGTGCCGGCCGGGCGTGACCCCGCCTGGCGCCTGCGCTAAGACCCCGGCCCGGGATGGAGGGCTTGTCGTGAACGAGATCGCCGCCGGCCACGGCCGCAACAGCCTGCGCAACGGCCCGGACGGGCGCGGGCGCTTCGGCGAATTCGGCGGCCGGTTCGTCGCCGAGACGCTGATGCCGCTGATCCTCGAGGTCGAGCGCGCCTATGACGCCGCCCGCCGCGACCCGGAATTCCGCCGCGAGCTTGACCTCTATCTCCGCGACTATGTCGGCCGGCCGAGCCCGCTCTGGCTCGCCGAGCGGCTGACCCGCCAGCTCGGCGGCGCCCGCGTCTACTTCAAGCGCGATGAGCTGAACCACACCGGCAGCCACAAGGCGAACAACTGCATGGGCCAGATCCTGCTGGCTCGGCGCATGGGCAAGACGCGGATCATTGCCGAAACGGGTGCCGGCCAGCACGGCGTCGCCACCGCAACGATGTGCGCGTTGTTCGGCCTGCCCTGCACCGTCTATATGGGCGCCACCGACGTCGAACGGCAAAAGCCCAACGTGTTCCGCATGAAATTGCTCGGGGCGGAGGTGAAGCCGGTGACGTCGGGCGCGTCCACCCTGAAGGACGCGATGAATGAGGCGCTGCGCGACTGGGTCGCCAATGTCCAGGACACCTACTACCTGATCGGCACCGTCGCCGGGCCGCATCCGTACCCGATGATGGTGCGCGACTTCCAGTCGGTGATCGGCGAGGAAACCAGGCAGCAACTACAGGAAGCCGAGGGCCGCCTGCCCGACGTCGCCGTGGCCTGCATCGGTGGCGGCTCCAACGCCATGGGATTGTTCCACCCGTTCCTGGACGACCCGGTGCGGCTGATCGGCGTCGAAGCCGGCGGCCACGGCATCGAGACCGGCGAGCACGCCGCCAGCCTGACCGGCGGCCGCCCCGGGGTCCTCCACGGCAATCGCACCTACCTGCTGCAGGACGACGACGGCCAGATCATTGAGGCTCACTCGATCAGCGCGGGACTGGATTATCCCGGCATCGGGCCGGAGCATGCCTGGCTGCATGAGATCGGCCGGGTCGAATATGTCTCCGCCACCGACCAGGAAGCGCTGGCGGCCTTCCAGCTTTGCACCCGCACCGAAGGCATCATCCCGGCGCTGGAGCCGGCGCACGCGCTGGCGCATGTCGCGAAGATTGCGCCTAAGCTGCCGCGCGACCACCTGATCGTGATGAACATGTGCGGCCGCGGCGACAAGGACATCTTCGCCGTCGCCGAGCGGCTGGGAGTGCAGCTGTGAGCCGGATCGCCGCGCGATTTACGGCCCTGAAAAAGCAGCGCCGCGCGGCCCTGATTCCATTTGTCGAGGCCTGGGATCCCGATGCCGCCACCTCTATGGCGCTGCTTCGCGGCATGCCGGGTGCGGGCGCGGATCTGATCGAGATCGGCATGCCCTTTACCGACCCAATGGCCGACGGTCCCACTATTCAGGCCGCTGGCAAGCGGGCCTTGAAAGCGGGCGCCACTATGGCACGGACCTTGGCGATGGTACGGGAATTCCGGCGTGAAGACGACGCCACGCCGATCGTGCTGATGGGCTATCTCAATCCAATCCTGGCCTATGAGCCCCGTCGCTTTTGCGTTGATGCGGCGGCTTCCGGCGTGGATGGCTTGATCGTCGTGGATCTTCCGACGGAAGAGGCCGACCTGCTGCTGCCGCATGCCAGAGCCAACGGCCTGGACGTGATTCGGCTGATCGCGCCCACCACGCATGACGAACGCTTGCCACTGGTGCTGACCGGTAGCTCCGGCTTCGTTTACTATGTCAGCATCACGGGGATTACCGGGACGC